>JAHDIE010000042.1 GCA_020630955.1 Saprospiraceae bacterium | reverse complement strand
CATTATTACTAGCAATTGTATCATTAGATAAAACTAAAATAATTTCTCTATCAAGTGCTATTGGGCAAACATCTGGTGCTGTTGGTCCATCGATAATATCGAAACAGTTGTCAAATAAAGCTTGTGCTAAATCATCTGCTCTTTTCAATCTTGAAATATCAGGACAAGGGTAAGTTAAGTCTGGCACCCATACTGCACCTATAATTAATTCGTTTTCAACACTTGGCTTTAATAAAAGAGGACCAGAAGCTTGTAAAGTTCTTCTATCTCCAAATCCTAAATCAACATTACACATGTTCCATCCTTCAGAATCATTTGGATCATCAGGAAATACATACCTTGTAATATCCACACTTCCAGGGTTAAATCCTGTTCCACCTATAGTAAGAGGAGTGCCATCTAACCAAAGTCCTTGAAGGTAATTATAGTATTGGAAGTCAATCTCTGGGTCTACAGTATTTGGATCTGGTCCACCTACTGAGGCATTATTATAATAAATAAAGGAAGACATTCCTAATTCAATTCCTAAATCTGCTTCTTCAGAAGATCCTAGGTCGATTGGAAGAACACAAATCGTATCTCCAACCGAAAGCCCTGTTCCTTCAATGTCATCAGCAGGTGCTACAACATGCTCTTCTCCAATAGAGCAATCTACTATCCGATAAGGTCCTATAGGGCCTCTAAAATAATCAGTACCAATAATAGGAACTCTATCACAATATGTGTTTGTTCCTCCACAGTTACATCCAGTGGTGCCATCTAAAATATCTTCATTGTAAGTATAGGCCAAAGATCTATCTACATCACAACCAACAAAATCGTCTTCGTGACAACCTAAATCTGGATCCACCCACATGGCGAAATAACAATTTCTAATATCTTGTTCTGCTCTATTTAGCAATTTGTATCGTTGGAAGGTCATATCATTTACCTCATCATTCGTAGCATATGCAAAGGCTTGCACCTGAACTTCCATTTGTATTTTTTCCCCTCTTGTCAATCTGTGCTCCCCTCCTGCGTCATTATAAATCCAAAAGATCATTTGATCAGGTATTAACTCAGCTGCTTCTTTTCTTGTTCCTGGTTCACAACCTCTAATGTCAATGATAGGAAAATCTCCCTTGCATGGATCATAATCTCCACTTAAGTCTTCATCCCAATAAGAACCTAAATTTTGTCCTTGTGGTAATGCAAAAGGATACTTTTCTTCAAAATAGGGATTGTCTTTCCCTGGCCAGAATCTTACATTATCTGGAATTGAATCGCATTCAACTGGTATACCCAGCTGCTCTGCTTCATCAAACAACTGAATAGCTTTGTTTAATTCATTACTATTGATGACAAAGAACCGATCCCAATCATTGCAAATTGGAAGGTCAGTAAGACCAGTTTCTGGATCTAAAGGACCTGCAAAGTAATCTCCACCATTCGCTCCTCGATATGTTGAAGCTGCAATTTTTAAGTTACCTGCTGGGTCTTCTCCCCCAATCCAAACACCACCCGCAAATAATGATGAAACTTCAGGGATTCCTGATCCGATTGGTGGTTTTGGAACCACATATCGACCATTCATAAAATCCCACCAAACATCCCCGCCTGTGAGTAGTCTTGCTCTTACATTGTTGATATCCATGTCAATCTGGCTTGTTGCAGGTTGACAATCTTCCCGGTATGTTACCTCGTCTGTTTGTACAGACGGTTTTGTATTGTTAATAATATCCGGATTAATGTGCGCAAAGGATATACTTGCTGAAGTACAAATTAATGCGACTAAAATATTTTTGATAGATTTCATATCTATTGTTTTCTGATTAATTTAAAAATCAAAGACAAGCCCTAAGTACATTCTTCTTGGCCTTGTATAATGTCCTGGCGACAGTACTCTCCAAGTATATGTGTCAAAATAACTTTGAACGTTTCTACCGGAAGCCTCTATTTGTGCCAATTGATCTAATCCGTTAGATGAGCCCGTAAAACCTTCTTCTGCTGACCCGCCTATAAAACCGTCGCTTGCTGGGTCTCCAGTTACATTGTAGACATCAACTACATTTCTTGTGTTGAATAAATTTTCCACTCTAAAATATACATTGAAGTTGAGTCCTCGGGCATTTTCCTCTGAACCTAAATTCAAGCTAAACTGTTTGTCTAATCTAGCATCAGCATTTAATAACCAAGGCAGTCTTGCCTCATTAATTGTTATTAATCCCTGTTGTCCTAATGGTACATCTACCACTTCATATTGTGAATATGGTCTTCCAGAAACACCTGTTAGTAATAAATTAAGACCAGTATTCGAAAGAATATCATAACCAGCTATTTTTGGACCGTTGTAAACTTTTCCACTACCAAATCTATAGTCGATTACTGCATTTATTCTATGTCTCTCATCAAATGACAGCGGGAACAATTCTCTAATTACACCTCTTTGATTAATTCCAGAAGAAGAGTTGGCATCTGATCCAGAACCATCTGCAAATTGTAATGTATAGGTAAATGACATCTGAATATTACCAGTTCTTCTAAGATCATATCCAAAAGAAAACCCTTTTACCGTACCAAAATCTACATTACCAAATGTTTGATAAGTATTCAATGGCGCTGGAATATTAGCATAGTATCTTCTCTGAATCATATCTCTTTGTTCCTTATAGTAGGCGGAGATTTTGATCGCAGAAGAGTTGCTTAATTTAGATTGGAAACCGACCTCGTAATCAATTGTTTTCTCTGGTTTAAGGTTTGGGTTTTCTGCAGGTACATTTGCTGTACCAAATCTTAATGGGTTTTCCATGTAGAAATAATCCAATGCCGTACCTCCTGTATTAGACGGTGGTCTTTGTACCAATACATCATAGTGAGCAAAGAATCCAGCGTCTTCAGATATTGGAAATGAAAATGCAATCCTAGGCATGACGTTTAGTTGAGGAGTATAGTCTTCAAACGAAATATCTGGATCAAAGCCAGCCTCAGTGACTCGTCTGTTTTCCTCATTTCTTTCCTTGTAGTAAGGATATACCAATCCCCCTCCAAATAATATATTTCCTCCACTAACAGAAGTTCCGTTAGGCAAAAACCATTGGTCTCCTTTTCTATATCCAATCACATCTTCAGATTCTTCTCCTCCAACATATACTCTGTAATCATCGCCAACAGATTCTGGCTTTGTAGTTCCTGTAGCAGCGTGAAAATTATCGGCTGTTTCTATCTCGTACAATGAGTACGGATCCTTTAATACATTTGTATTTGCATCATAATAATCAACCCTCACTCCTGCTCTAACAATGATGTCTTTGTACTTAAATTTGTCAGATAAGTATCCTGCCACATATATTGGTTGCAATGGAGCTACATTAAATTTTCTTCTTCCAAACTCATCTCTTTCAGAAAAGAAATCATCAAATTTTACAGTGTTTGGTAATTTGTTTCCTAGATAATCATATCCATAGTAACTAACAATTCCAAAGTTATTAAGCTCACTGGCAGAAAACATGTTTAGCGACAAGTCATCTGGGTGTATTCCATCTACATTCACATATTCATGAAGTGATTGACCTGTCAATTCCCTAACTTTTTCAAAGAAAAGATTGTCTTCAAAATCTTCAGGCTGGATGTTTGTTTGAAATTGAGGGAACATCAAACCTATGTTTGGATCAAAGAAGGAATCTATCACCACGTTATTATCAACACCAAGAATGTGTTGGTTTGCATTGGATCTTGCCAATTGCCAGATATCTTCAGGTACTATTGTCCATTCTCTTTGGAATCTTTGTTCATAGGTAAATCCAAATTGAATATTGTGTGCACCAGATTCAGATCCTCCAGGAAGGAGGTCAAATCCTGCAGCTACATTTGCAGTATAGATATCTTCTTCGTATTTGTAAAATCTATTGTAAGGTCTTCCAACATTATAGTACAAGTCCCAAACATTGTTTAGGATACTACTTTGAAATCCATTCACCAAGAAATCCATTTCAGAATTGATTCTTGCTTGTGCTGGATTGATCGATAAGTCAGGATTTTTTTCTCCGGTTTGTTCTTGATACCCTTGGTGGGCAAAATAAATAGGTCCTCCTGGAGTTTGAATTGGGACTACAGGTCCATCCCATTGAACTGAATCCGATACTATATCAGCAGTTGGATTCCAATCTCTTTGTTGGTTTCCGTAATATCCATATCTAAAGAAATTATCTCCATGTCTATTATCTTCTGTGTTTTCAAAGTTCTTTTCATATCCTCCTTGAAGGGAATATGAAAAGTTTTTAAACAAAGAACTTGCTGTTTCTTCTCCTTCTTCTCCTTCAGAAAAGCCTTGTTTCCCAATTTTATGTCTGAATCTAACATTACCTCTATATCCATTGGTGTGATAGAATGGATTGTTGGTCCAGTTGAACATTGCCCATCTGTTATTTGAACTGCCATCAGTTGCAGAATTTGTCCTTGGAGTAAATTGATTATTGCTATCATAATAGGATCCTGAAACAGTCATATCGATTGCATCCGAAAACCTAGCATCAATTTTAGCAGACAAAGTATAGTCTGTATCGGTTTCGTTTGGCCTTACTTTTAATACATCTCCTATATCTGCAGCCAATAGATTTTCAGCTGCTGGAATTGAAGTTCCACCAATAGACGAAACTGGGTCTGCCTCTAATTGAGCGATCAAGTCTTCACTTGCTCTATATACCCCAACCGCTGAAGGATCATCATCACCTATTATGGTATATTGACCAAAAAGTCTAAAACCAAGGATAGATTCTCCCTCTTTGTTTTTCAAAAGAGGACCACTAACATTGGCTGTAGCAAGGTTATAGCCATATGGATCTAAAAATTGTGAAGTTTCAAATTCCACACCTCCGGTAAGTCTTTCAGAAGGCCCTTTGGTGGTAATCGAGATAATTCCTCCGGTTACGTCTCCATATTTTGCATCGATACCCCCTACAATCACTTGTAGTTGATCTATCTCCGATTGAGGTACAAGGCTATTGATGTTTCCACTAACTCTTACCCCATCTACATAATAATATGTACCATTTGTTCTAGAACCCCTTACCGAAATATCTCCCCCATCCACGGTAGATATCCCTGCAGTTGTTGCAGCAATGGCTGTAATGTTTTTAGTTGGTAATGATTTGATTTGTTCTGCCGTTACTGTTCCTCCAGAAGTGGTGTTGTCAAAATCAATCAAAGGTTCTTTATAATCAACAATCACTGCTGTTTGGAGCGTTACCCCTTCAGAGATTGTGATGTCTACCTTATTGATTTGACCAGCTTTCGCTATAACACCAACAACTTTTTGAGGTTGGTAGCCAACATAACTTACTTCAATATCATAGGTTCCTGGATCAAGACCGGCGAAAATATAATTACCTTCTAAGTCTGATTCTGTACCTGTGAGAAGCACATCATTTTTGTAAAGAGCTACAGATCCGAACAAAATAGGGTCTCCGGTTGCCTGATCGGTAACCTTACCTTCTATGGTTGTTTGTCCAAAACTAATAGCGCTAATACATAAACAGAGTACCAGAAAAGTAAATCTGTGTATCATATTGATTTGTTTAAGTTGATTTCTAATACAAAAAAGTCCTGCAATGTTACTAAATAAACAAGCCCTTTCAAAATTTTTTGCGCAAGCAAAGTCCGTATACAGACATAGTATTAATCCTAATATTTAAAGGCTTCTTGGACCTTATCTGCCATAATATTTGCAATCTTTTGAAGTGACTCCTTCGTCCACCCTGCAATGTGGGGTGTAAATACTGTTTTCTCTAAATTGAATAAGCTTTGATAAAGCTCTTGTTCGTCTTGAGAATAGCTATGTGTTTTTTCATTTTCAAACACATCTAAGCATAATCCACCAAGTTTCTTATTTTCCATACCTTCTATCAAATCAGCTGTTTTGGCTACTTTTCCGCGGGAGGTGTTGATAATGATGACGCCATCCTTGCATTCATTGATAAATTTTCTATCTATCATATGTTCTGTTTCCTTCGTCAAGGGCACATGAAAACTAATGATATCACATCTTTTCTGAAGTTCTTTCAAACTTACAGACTCAATATTAGAAAGATGAGTTGGCCTATCCAATAGGTACTTGTCATAATAGACAATCTCTTGTGTCCATGGTGACAACTTAGCTGCCAGAGATTGTCCTGTGTTGCCTAAGCCGACAATACCGAAGGTTTTATTTTCAAGCTCTATTCCTCTGTTTTTTTCTCTTTCCCAAATTCCAGCTCTTATTTCCTTATCCGCTTGTATAATATTATTGTTTAGGGCCAAAAGCATAGAAAACACGTGTTCAGCAACAGCATTTCGATTTCCTTCAGGGGTACTTATCACGACTATCCCCCTTTTTTTTGCATGATCCAAATCAATAATATCCAATCCTGATCCTAATCTTCCGATAAATTTTAAGTTTACTCCTAAATCGATCATCTCTTTTGTCATTTTTATTTTGGTATTAATGACAAGACCGTGATATTTCTGTATTTCTGAAGCCAATTGCTTGTAATCATAATCTGGGTTGTAAATTACATTATGGCCCATTTGCTTTAAGCGAGTGATTAAATCTGGGTGAACATAATTGGTTACGAGGATATTCATCATGCCAACAAAGGTACACAGACACGATATTTTATAATAAGTTGATTTTGAAGTAATCTTATATTGTTAATTTTTCAATTTATGTTTTTGAGAACATATATTTGCCAAAACTTTTAAGAAGCTAATGCCTCGAGATACTTCAATTCAATCCGTCTTAATTATTGGTAGCGGACCAATCATCATAGGTCAAGCATGTGAATTTGATTATTCTGGAACTCAAGCCTCTCGATCTTTACGAGAAGAGGGTATTGAAGTTTCTCTGATCAATTCTAACCCTGCAACCATCATGACCGACCCTGTCACAGCAGATCACATCTATTTACTACCTCTTACTGTAGAAAGTCTGGAAAAGATTCTTCAAGAAAGGAAAATAGATGCGGTACTAGCAACCATGGGAGGACAAACAGCTCTAAACCTTGCTATTGATGCAGGCAAACATGGTCTATGGGAAAAGTACAACGTAAAACTAATTGGAGTAGACTTAGAAGCTATAGAACTTGCTGAAAACCGAGAAGCATTCAAAAAGCATGTAGTAAGTCTTGGAATGAATGTAGCTCCTTCTTACATCGCTAATTCATTTCTAGAAGGAAAAGATGCCTCTCAAAAAATTGGCTTTCCTTTAGTCATCAGACCTTCATACACTTTGGGTGGCACCGGCGGAGGTTTTGTAATGAATGAAGAAGATTTTGATGAAGCACTTAGAAGAGGTTTGAATGCTTCTCCTACTCATGAAGTTTTAGTAGAAAAAGCTGTACTTGGTTGGAAAGAATATGAACTTGAGTTGTTGAGGGATGACATGAATAATGTTGTTATCATTTGTACTGTTGAAAATCTGGACCCTATGGGTATTCATACTGGAGACAGTATAACCGTTGCCCCTGCAATGACTTTATCAGATAAGGCTTTTCAGCAAATGAGAAATGATGCCATTTTAATGATGCGATCATTAGGAAATTTTGCTGGTGGTTGTAATGTACAATTTGCCTTAAATCCTGAAAATGAAGAATTAATTGCAATTGAGATCAATCCGAGAGTATCTAGATCTTCTGCATTGGCAAGTAAAGCAACTGGATATCCTATTGCTAAGGTTGCTGCGAAATTAGCAATAGGATATACCCTTGATGAACTTAAAAACCAAATAACCAAAACTACATCTGCTTTCTTCGAACCCACTTTAGATTATGTTATCGTAAAAATGCCTCGATGGAATTTTGAAAAATTCTATGGGGCAGATAATCAATTGGGACTACAAATGAAATCCGTAGGAGAAGTAATGGCGATTGGTAGAACTTTTCAAGAGGCATTACAAAAAGCTTGTCAAAGCCAAGAAAATGGAAGAGCTGGTTTAGGTGCAGACAAAAAAGAATGGATCAAAACCGATGATATTCTTAATAGGTTAGAGAAAGTAAGCGATGACAGGATATACAGAGTAAGAGATGCTTTGAGATTAGGAGTACCCATTAGGACTGTAGAAAAATTGACCAAGATTGACCCTTGGTATCTCCACCAAATCAAAGACTTGATTACTATGGAGGAGAAATTGGGAAGATTTAATATTCCTGAAGATATTCCGTTTGAGTTTTTTAAAGAACTTAAAGTTGCAGGTTACTCGGATGCACAAATTGCTTGGGTAATGAGGGTTGATGAAGAGGCCGTAACAAAGCAAAGAAAAAAATTAGGGATAACAAGAAAATACAAAATGGTAGATACCTGTGCTGCAGAATTTGAAGCACAGACTCCTTACTTCTATTCTACTTTCGAAGATGAAAACGAAAGCATTCCTTCTGATAAAAAGAAAATTATCGTTCTCGGTTCAGGTCCAAACAGAATTGGTCAGGGTATCGAGTTCGATTATTGTTGTGTGCATGGAATTTTGGCCATCAAAGAAGCAGGTTATGAAGCCATAATGGTCAATTGTAATCCAGAAACCGTTTCTACAGATTTTGACATAGCCGACAAATTGTATTTCGAACCGGTATACTGGGAACACATTGAGGAAATCATTGATTTAGAAAAGCCAGAAGGAATTATAGTTCAACTTGGTGGACAAACGGCATTGAAGTTAGCAGAGAAGTTTCATCAAAAAGGAATCAAAATCATTGGCACTTCGTTCAACAGTATGGATTTGGCCGAAGATCGCGGAAGGTTTTCTGATCTTCTTAAGGATGAAAACATTCCATACCCTAAATACGGCGTTGGAAACGATGTTGACAAAGCATTAGAAATAGCTAATGAGGTTACCTATCCTGTTTTGGTGAGACCGTCTTATGTATTAGGAGGGCAAAGAATGAGAATAGTCATCAACGATGATGAATTAGAAAGACATGTATTGAGTATTTTCAAACACATGCCAGATAACAAGGTTTTGATAGACCAATTTTTGGAGCGAGCAAAAGAGGCAGAGATTGATGCTATCTGCGATGGAGAGGATGTTCATATTATGGGTATAATGGAACACATTGAGCCTGCTGGGATACATTCAGGAGATAGCTCTGCGATGTTACCTCCATACAGCATCTCTGAAACGTCTATTGAAAAAATGAAAAAATATACCAAGCAACTTGCAATTGCCTTGGGAATAAAAGGTTTGATCAACATCCAGTTTGCCATCAAAGATGATAAAGTATATGTAATAGAGGCCAACCCAAGAGCTTCTAGAACGACTCCGTTTATTGCTAAAGCTTATAAGGTTCCATATCTTAATATTGCTACGAAAGTAATGTTAGGTATTAATAAGTTAAAAGACTTCGAGGTGACCAAAAAGCTAAATGGATATGCAATAAAGGTGCCTGTATTTTCTTTTAATAAATTCCCTGGTGTCGATAAACAGCTGGGTCCAGAAATGAAAAGTACTGGTGAAGCAATAAGGTTTATCGATGATCTGAATGATCCTTTCTTTAGAAAACTTGATAGCGAACGAAGTATGTACTTGACAAGATAGGCTCCAATTGTTTTATCTGTTGTGTGAATAATTTCGTTATTTCACACAACAATGTTTCATCATGAAAAAATCTATCTGTTTTCTTACTATACTTGGATTTCTTTTGGTTTCGTGCAAAAGTACAGACCCCAACTATGAAGAGAAATTAAGTCAAGCTGGTTTTTTACATCAATCGATGAAGAATCTAACTGATATCATTGTCCATGATATCTTCTCTCCACCTGTTGCAAGTAGGGTCTATGCTTATCCAAGTATCGCCGCTTATGAAGTCTTTGCGGCAGCTGATGAAAACCTAAGTTCCTTTTCTCCTCATTTGAAGGGATTAAATACTATTCCAAAACCCAAGCAAGAAATCCTTCCTTCGATTGCTGCCGTGGAAGCTTTTAATATCGTCGGGAAAGCTTTGATCTTCTCAGAAGATAAAATGGAGTCATTTCAAGATAGCATGCTAATCCAAATGAATAAATTCAATGCACCAGATCACTTACTTACAAATTCTCAAGGCTATGGAAAGCAAGTAGCTGATCATATACTAGCTTGGGCGGACAAAGATCGGTACAAACAAACAAGATCGTTTCCAAAATATACTGTTTCTGAAGATGAGGAATCTTGGAAACCTACTCCTCCTGCCTATATGGATGGAATAGAACCTCATTGGAAAGAAATAAGACCATTTGTAATAGATTCCTCAGACCAGTTTACACCTGAGAGACCTACCAAATTTAATCTTAAAAAAGGAAGTGACTTTTATAAAGAAATTGAAGAAGTATATGAGGTGGGAAATAACATTACTGAAGAAGAAAGACTTATCGCAAGTTTCTGGGATTGTAATCCATATGTTATGAATCAAAAAGGACATGCTATGTTTGCTACAAAAAAAATTACACCCGGTGGTCACTGGATAGGCATAACTAGAATAGCATGTGAAAAAGACAGTAGTTCAATAGCATATTCTGCTCGTGCTTACGCCTTGACTTCTATCACACTCATGGATGCATTTATCAGTTGTTGGGATGAAAAATATCGAAGCAAGTTGATTCGTCCAGAAACACTTATTAATGAACATATTGATGCTGATTGGTTGCCAGCCTTACAGACTCCACCCTTTCCTGAATATACAAGTGGTCACTCAGTTATTAGTACTGCTTCAGCAATTATGTTAACAGCCTTATTCGGTGAAAAATTCGATTACATTGATGATGTAGAAGTAGAATATGGGCTTCCCGTAAGGTCATATGGATCCTTTATAGAGGCTTCTCAAGAAGCCGCCATTAGTCGGCTTTATGGAGGAATTCATTATCGTCCGGCAATCGAAAATGGCATTTCACAAGGAACAAAGTTGGGAAATTTCCTTGTCGAGAAACTAGGACCAATTATCCAAAATTAGAAATTCTAAACCCAAACATAATATACGTCAGAATCATTTCGCTTTATTCCAGTTACTTTAAAGCCTCCCGCCTGAGGAATTTTTTCAATTAGGTCAAATGAAGAACAGCCTGAAGGTAAACCAGTAAACAATAATGAGAAGTGTGCCACTTTTCCATCAGGAACATCTGTCCATTCAGGGCAAAAACTTATATTATCTGCATGTACCAATTCGCTCCTATGAGCAGATCCAATGTCATATAAAAAGGTGCTAGGCCAGATTCTAATTTTTGCACCTAGCATATTTCTAGCATCAAAAAGACAATGCACGATAACTTGTTTTTCTTCCTTGGTCAATGCCATTAGCTCGGTAAGCAATTGCTCATCAATTTCAACTTTTGGTTTTGTAATTATTGTTGACATAAAAAGAAATTCAAATTGTCAGAAATGTAGGACATTTTTATAAATCCAACAAAAAGACATCAGCAATAAATTATAAATATTGATTGATGATCACTTCATATAGCTCTTGTTTTCCACTTATTTGTTCAATTTTCGCTTTATGACCTATCGCAGATAACTTTTCTAAATTCAGTTTGCCTTGAGCAAACTCTTTACCTTTGCCTTTATCAAAACTACTATACCTTGTATTGCGAAGATTTTTGTACTCTGAATTTTTTCTAATTTCATCCGCAGTTATCAAAGCTCTTGCAAATGCATCCATTCCTCCAATATGAGCAATAAATATATCTTCAAGGTCGGTTGAGTTTCTTCTTGTTTTAGCATCAAAATTTATTCCTCCACCTTTTAAGCCACCCACATCTAAAAATACAAGCATGGCTTCTGTAAGTTCGTACAAGTCAATAGGAAACTGATCTGTATCCCAGCCGTTTTGGTAATCTCCTCTATTGGCATCAATCGACCCAAGAGCTCCAGCATCTCCCGCAACCTGTATCTCGTGCTGAAAAGTATGCATGGCTAAGGTTGCATGGTTTACCTCAATATTCAATTTGAAGTCGTCCATTAAGTCATATTGTCTCAAAAAGTTGAGAACTGTCGCTGCATCAAAATCATATTGATGTTTGGATGGTTCCATCGGTTTAGGTTCAATAAAGAAAGTACCTTTAAAACCATTTTTTCTGGCATAATCTTTTGCCATATGCAGAAACCGAGCTAGATTTTCGATCTCCCTTTTCATGTTTGTATTAAGTAAGGACATATAACCTTCTCTTCCACCCCAAAAAACATAATTTTCACCTTTCAACTTCATTGTAATATCAAGAGCGTTTTTAACCTGTGCTCCTGCATGGGCAACAACATTGAAGTCTGGATTGGTTGCTGCTCCATTCATATATCTGGGATGACTAAATAGATTTGCTGTTCCCCAAAGCAATTTAATTTTACTTTGTTTCATTTTCTTTGCAACATAATCTGAAACTATATCTAGTCTATTTCGAGAAGACTTTAAGTCTGTTGCTTCATCAACAAGATCTACATCGTGAAAACAAAAATACTCCAAGCCTAATTTTGTCATAAATTCGAAGGCTGCATCCACTCTGTTTTTTGCTCTTATCACAGGATCTGTCTCAAGATCCCACGGAAATATTTTTGTGCCTGAACCAAAAGGATCTCCACCAGTATTACACATTGTATGCCAGTAGGCCATGGCAAACTTAAAGTGTTTCTTCATTGTTTTGCCAGCAACTTTTTGGTCCGGATTATAATATCGGAAAGCCAAATGGTCTTTGGATCGTTTGCCTTTATATTTAATTTGATTAATCCCTTTGAAGTATTCCTTTTCTCCTATAATAACATTCATGTGTATTGGAATTTCTTTGTGATTTTAATTCTCCTTCTTAAAAATACACATTGTCTATGATTGTACCTGTGTGTTTTAGTTTTTTAGCTTAGGCAAATGTTTCATTATAGAAATTTACGAATCAAAACAGGTAATATAAAAAGATCAGAAATCAAGGCACTTATCAATGTTACTGCAATTAAAAGCCCAATGGTTACAGATGGTGGATGCACAGAAAACAACATAATTAAAAATCCAAAAAACAGAATAATTGTTGTAAAGCATATAGCCTTCCCTGTCTCGCTAAAAGTAATTCTTAAAGCTTCTTCTTTGTCATGGGTTTTATTATAACTAAGTCGATATTTACTTAGAAAATGAATAGAGTCATCTACTGCAATTCCAAAAATTAAAGCAAAGACTATGGAAATTACAGCCTCCAATTTGATTCCTGTAAATCCTATCAGTGCTGCAGCAAAAATCAGTGGTAATATATTAGGGACCATTGCAATAAATAACATCCTAACATTCCTAAAAAGCAATCCCATTAGAACACTAATGATAATGAGGCCTAATCCTAACCCATGAATAAGATTTTCTGTGATGTAAACAGCATTTTTATCAAAAATTAATCCCGTTCCAGTTCTTCTTATTTCCATCATATTAGGATCTATATTGGCATCTACATAATGGTCGATCTCTTTCCCAATCTCACTGACCTTTTCAGCACCCAAGTCTTTAATTCTTGTTGATATTCTGGTTTTGTCTCCACCCTTACTAATCAATGCAGAGATCATCTGGTTTGGTATCTTAGCAATCAATGGGGTGTAGCTTTCAAAAGTTGCTCGATCTTTGGGCATCATATATGCCTCTTGACTATTACCATTGTGCATTTGGTTAATAGACTTATACACATCAGTAATACTACTTACAGATTTGATTGTTGGAAGTGTTCGAATATGACTTTCTAGTTTTGCTATACTATTGATTACTTCATAGTCGTTTAGCTTGTAATCCCCCTTCATTGTCACTGCAAATTCCAATGGTCGAAAACCAGATAGTTCTCTCTCAAAGAATTCAAAATCATCGGTGATTTTTGCGTTTCTTGGTAGATTACTTTTAACGGTGTAATTTGTAGAAACCATGCTGATCCCAATCGCACTTATAATCAAAAATAGAACAGTTAATACTGCGATTAATTTGCGTCTTCTAAACGTAAAACTGCAAAGTTTAAGCATACGTTCTGACCATAAATCTGTCTTTTTACTAACCCTTAATATTTTACTTCGTGGGATCAAAGAAAGAACTGAGCAAGTAAAAAGAATAACACAGACAAAGGCCAAGATAACACCCATAGCAGAGTTTATTCCAAATGCTTGAATTGGTTCCAATCTTGAAGTCAATAAGCTTAGAAAACCGACAGCAGTAGTCATGGAAGTCAACAAGGTTGCCAAACCTATTTCCTTTATTGTTATTTCAATAGCTTCTTCATTTTCTTTCCCCTTCTTAAGCTCATCTATATATTTTGTCATAATATGGATGACATCCGAAGTTCCCACAATAAGCATAAGTACAGGGTAAAAGGCAGCAATTGCATTAAGCTCACGACCAAATAAAACAAGTAAACCAAAAAACAAAATTAGACCTATTCCTATGGATCCAAATGCAACCAACACCGCAATTGGTTTTCGAAATATTAAAATCAAAATAAACCCTACCAACAAAGCTCCCAAAATTGTAGAAACTACAACCTCTCTTTTCTGCATATCTGCCAGTTCGGATTGGAAGAATGCTCTTCCCAAAATATGTGCATCTTCAAAATGTGCTTTTATTAATACACTATCTAACTTCCCCATCAACTCATAGGAGTCTTCAATGGACAACATATCTGTTGTTTTCATAATTGAAACCAATGCAGTTCCCTTCTCATTGATTAAATTATATACAAATCGCTCGTCGTTTAGAATCCTTTTTTTATCCTTTTCCAATGACTCTAAGTCATCCAAATGAAGAGCAGGAATTGGCATTACTCCAAATGGAGTTTTGACTGGATAAGAAAAATTGGTCAGAGCTTGTGTTCGGGTAACATGAGGTAATCTATCAAAATCCTCATTAAGCTTTTTGAATCTTTTAAGAAAGCTGGTATCAAAAATTGTAGGTTGGTTTTCTACTGCAACCAATAAAAAGTTGTCATCAGACTCAAAGTCTTTAATAAACTCTTGAAAAAATTCTAAGTCTTCGTCTCCTTGCGGAAAAAACTGCTCAAAATTAAAAGCAAACTTGATATGGGGAATAGAAAAAACACTCAACACAATTAAAACAAAAAAGACAGCAATGGTCGCTTTTCGATATGTTAGAAAGGTCTTTATTTTATTTCGTTTTTAATATCCTATTTTTAACAAAATAACCAAACAAAATTGTGGTAAAGAAAGAAAACATGGCATATACAATAGAAGGTTTTGACATTTCATTGTTTGCCAAATAAACACTCGTTAATAATAAAGCCAATGTCGTATTCTGTAGTCCCACTTCTATGCTAATGGTTAGGGCACGAAATTGTTCAATATTTATTGATTTTGATAATAAAAAACTCAATATCATCGAACAAATATGGATAAATAGAATAATGGGCAAAATTCTAACAATTTCACCAGCGGACAGGCCGGCTCCACCTTGTGTTTCTCCCGCAAAAATTTTAATAGCAAACACTATTGCCAATAAAAGAGTAGATAAATATTTCATTGGGTTGGCAAGGCGAATAGTAAGATCGGGAAACATTTGCCGAAAGGCTAAACCAACAATAACAGGAAGCAAAATGATCAATGCTATACTCTGAAAGCTTGAGTAAAAGGGTAGTGTTAAAGAGGCTTCTTTGGTTCCAAAAAATTGATTGAAAAAAAGAAATCCTAAAGGAATTGTAAACAAGATTAAAAAACTATTGATCATAGTTAAACTAACTGACAAGGCTGTTTTTAAATCAAGCAGATAGTTAATAAAATTTGAGGTTGCGCCTCCTGGACAAAGAGACAAAATCACTATTCCCATTTTAATATCATTGCTAATTGGCAAGAAATAACAAACAGAAAATGCCAATATTGGTAAAAACAACATTTGCAAAATCAATCCAATCGTAAGTGCTTTGGGATATTGAAATACGTTTTTAAAATCGTCTATAAGCAAAGAGGTACCTATACTAAACATTATTATTCCTAAAGCCAAAGTGATCAATGTATCAACACTCATCATCTTGACTTCTTCTGATCTTTAAAAATATCCAATTGCTTTACTCTCGGTAATTGTCTAAAGCTTTTACGATGTTCTGGACTTAAGCCATTTTCTAGAATTCCTTTTCGATGTGCCTGAGTTGGATAACCTTTATTTGAAAACCATTGATAACTTGGATATTTTTTATCCAGCCTAATCATGTAATTATCTCTTGTCACTTTAGCAAGCACACTTGCTGCAGCAATGGAAAGATACTTGTTGTCACCTTTTATAACACATAGGTGTTGTATGTCTTTGTATGGTAAAAACTTGTTTCCATCGACAAGAATCAATTCAGGACTTTGCTTTAATTTCTTTAGTGCCTTATGCATTGCCCTTATCGACGCCCAGAGGATGTTGTATTTGTCTATTTCTCCAGGACTACATTTTGCTACTGCCCAAAATAATGCATCTTGTTTAATTTTTTTTGCAAGTCTATTCCTTTGTTCTTCTGTTAGCTTTTTTGAATCACGAAGGTCAATGTTTTTGTATTTCTTGGGAAGAATTACCGCTGCTGCAAATACGGGCCCTGCCAAACAACCTCGGCCGGCTTCATCACAACCAGCCTCAATCTTATTTTTGGTATGGCTAGACTTTAGTGGTTTCACGAAGCTTTGGATTTTCGTCTAGCATCTTTTTTTCTTCTGATCCATATCTTTCTAATCCAGTTTGGAACGATGATCAAACCAAGAATTAAGTATGGATAATAGGTGATCAACCTCCAAACCAAAGCAACAATCGAAGAAATCCCTTTACTGATAAAATCACTATAAAATCCTCCAAAGATAAGTTCGATTACACCTGAGCCACCTGGAGTTGGACTAAATTGAGTTATAGAATGCATCATCTCTGATCTTGAATAGACCAAATATTGATTGTACCAATCTGTAATGCTCAGACCAGTAAAGGCAATGATTACAAAGTTAACAGTGAGAAATCGTATCAACCAAATGAAAACTGTACTTATGAATATCTTGATATGCCAGATTATTGGATGTGCTCTAAGTTCCCTAGAACTTATTACAATATCATCAGCCGTTTTATAAATGGACTCTTGCCATCTCTTTAGGAAAGGAAGTCTACCAAAAAAACGAATCAACTTTTGAATGATAATAGGCTTGAAAATTCCTGCAATAAACAAAGCTCCATATAGCAAAATAAATAAGTAAACGACTACAATAGTAATCCATACTCCACCCAAATCAGAGATGCTGTGTGCATCGGGTCTAATACCAACTGGTCCCAAAGTAAAAAACAATAACGGAATGGTAATGATGAAGAACAAGGTGTCCATGATGACCGCATACAAAACCAATGTCACAGTTCTTGCCGCAGAGAGTTTTTCCTGTGCCAAAAGGAACAATCCAACAGCAGACCCACCCAAACTCGTAGGCGATACTGCAGAGGCAAATTCCCAAATGAATGATAATTCAATACTTTTGGTCCAACTAAAGAAATTATTGGACAATATTCTTAGACGGTATGATAAAACCAAATGTCTGATCACATAGGTAAAAATTGCTAAAAGCGTATAAAACAAAACTTTTCCTCCCCATGGAATTTTCTTAAATTCTTCTAAATCGAAACTAGACCAAACCAAATAGAAAAGGACTCCAATACCTAGTAGCATCGGAATAATAATCTTCCTTGAATTAATAGAGTCTAATACTTCTTGTTCTTGACCCTTGTCTATTTCTACTTCTTCTTTCAAGTTTTTGCTTGCTTGCTAAAATTACAACTTTAGATGTTGTTAAAACCCATATCATGCCAAATGGTTAATATAGAGTAACAAAATTATTCATATGCCTCGTTGGATTGACGCTAAGTTGATAAAAACAGTAGATAGATCGCAAACTACCCGAAGTTTCTTTCTAGAATTAAAAGATTTAGATGATTTTGGTTTTAAAGCTGGTCAATTTATTACTATGGATTTGCCTATAGGAGAAAAAAGACTAGACCGGTGGAGAAGCTACTCCATTGCAAATGAGCCCAATGGAACAAATGTCATTGAATTGGTGATTGTTCAGGTGCCTTTCGGCAAAGCAACCGGATATCTTTGGAAAACGGTAAAAATTGGAGATGTTTTCAAGATCAAAGGTCCCGCCGGCGTTTTTTACTTACCGGAAAAGTTAGATCATGATTTGGTATTGATATGTACAGGAACGGGAATTGCTCCTTTTAGAAGCATGATCAAAGATATCTTTGCCAAATCGAAAGAATACAAACATATTCATTTGATTTTTGGAACCAGGACCAAGGATGGAATTCTTTATTTAGAAGATTGGAAAAAACTTCAATCACAAATGGAAAATTTTACCTTTTCTGTCGCATTATCTCGAGAAGAATACGAAGGTTATCAAGGATATGTACATAATCTCTATCTAAAAAAGTATAAGAATGTTAGTCCGCAAAGAAAATTTTTTCTTTGCGGATGGCAGACCATGGTAGACGAGTGCAAAAAAAATCTATTAGAATTGGGTTATGCTGATAATCAAATCATTGAAGAGTTGTATGGATAGATTATGCGATTTTAATCCAATATCTAATAAGTGAAATACTTCGATTAGTAGCAAGAAATACGAAATCTATCGTATTTTGAGTCTTTTGCCCGCATTGAGTGGTTTATTTTGTTAATTTTGTCAGGAATTACGCAAAATTTTATCACTTATTATATAGGATGAATTCATTCAACAATGTAAAGAGAATCAGTAGTTGGGCGGTATTTCTAATTGCAGCTATTGTATATTTCTTATCGGCAGAACGAACTGGAAGTCTTTGGGACTGTGGGGAGTTTATTTTAGGCGCATATAAACTAGAAGTGGTTCACCCACCTGGGGCTCCTCTTTTTATGATTATAGGAAGGTTATTTACATGGATGGGTTCACTTTTTTCTGATGATCCAGCCAATATTGCTTTTGCGGTCAATTTGATGTCAGGAATAGCCACTGCTTTCACTGCATTTTTTGTTGCCCAGGTTACCATGATGTTTGGAAAGTTGAGTTTAGTGGGCAGAGGAAATTCTACTGATCAAGGACAGAATGTTGCTTTAGGTTTTGCGGGACTAGCTGCAGGCTTATCAACTGCTTTTTGTTCTTCTATTTGGTTTTCTGCAGTTGAAGGAGAGGTATATGCAATGTCGACAATGTTTACAGCTTTAACTTTTTGGGCAGCAACAAAATGGTATTACCAAGCCGATGAAGGAAAAGTAGACCGATGGTTGGTTTTATCGATTTACTGTGGAGGTCTTTCAGTTGGTGTACACCTATTAAGTTTGCTAACCTTCCCTGCGATTGCTTTAATGTATTATTTTAAGAAATACGAAAAAGTTTCAATATTTGGTTTGGCTGCGGCACTTTTAAGCGGTGTTGGTCTTATCTACTTCATCCAAAAAGTCGTCATTGTTGGCATACCAACGCTTTGGAAAAACATGGAATTGTTTGCCGTCAATGAAATGGGTTTACCGTTTCATTCCGGATTGGTTATTACCTTATTACTGTTAACTGCTTTGGCCGTAACTTTATTAAGAGCTTCGCACGGTCGATCCATATATCTTCCTCTCGGTCTTTTGGCGCTAATGATCATTCTTACGGGTATCGGATATGACAACCCAAGTATGGGAAGTAGTCTAGGAAAATCATTATTTTTTACTGTTATTGCTGGGGGGCTTCTTTACTTTTTAAGTAAAGATTTGAGATTACTAAACCTACTTGTCGTTGCAGGAATTTTGGTCTCTATTGGTTTTTCAACAATAGGTGTTATCGTCATTAGAGCAAATGCAGATACACCTATTAACATGAATGTCCCAAGTGATGCTTTGCGATTATTGCCTTATCTCAACAGAGAACAATACGGAGAGCGGGCATTACTTTTTGGACCTGCTTTTGACAAGCAACCGTCTGAGCTTTTGAGAGAAAATAGATATGGTCGTGTAGGTGATAAGTACGAAATTGTTGATGAAAAACTTGATTACGCATATAGAAATCAAGACAAAATGTTTTTGCCAAGAATAGGCCACTCAGATGGCCCAAGACCTGAACTACACAAACAATGGTACCGAGCACTAAATGGAAAAGAACTCAAAGGTTCTCCAGGTTTTGGATATAACCTACAGTTTATGATGAAGTATCAATTTGGTTGGATGTATTGGCGTTATTTCTTTTGGAATTTTGCAGGAAAGCAAAATGGAAAACAAGGATATTACGGGTGGGACGTAAGTGATGGAAACTGGATGAGTGGAATCAAGCCTCTCGATGAAGCTAGATTACATAATCTAGATCAAATCACAGATTCAATGGAGAACAACAAAGCTTACAATAAGTATTATATGTTGCCTTTTATCTTTGGTTTAATAGGTTTGTTCTTTCTTGCCAAAACCAATATGAAAAATGCAACCATCTTATTAACATTGTTTTTAATCACAGGAATAGGAATTACACTTTATTCCAACCAACCTCCAAATGAACCAAGAGAAAGAGACTATGTATTAGTAGGTTCCTTTTTTACCTATTGTATGTTCATAGGAATGGGCGTGTTGGCACTTTTCCGCCTTCTGGCAAATAGGTTGAATTTTGGAGGAGTAAAAGGTGCTGCCTTAGCAGGTCTTGTGATCATGATGGCTCCATTCTTAATGGGTACTCAAAATTTTGATGATCATAGTAGAAGAAAAAATTATGGTTCTAGAGATTATGCTGCTAACTTCCTTAACTCTGTCGATGAAAATGCAATTATTTTCACCTATGGAGATAATGACACCTATCCGTTGTGGTATGCACAAGAGGTAGAAAATATAAGAAGAGATGTAAGAGTTGTTAATTTAAGTTTGATCGCTGTAGACTGGTATATTGAAAAATTACGAAATAAGGTCAATGATTCTGCTCCTCTAAAATTAACCTTAGATACAGAAGCATACCGAGGAAAAAACAGGAATCAAGTATTCTTTTTTGATCCTGAAAATCCCCAAGATGATAAGCTCATGCAACCTAGAAATGTTTTTCAGGAACTTGCATTTATTGGCAATCGTAAAAACAACATTAAAGGTCAAACCATCATGCGAACAAGAAGCTTGATGCTTCCAATCGACGCCAATGATTTGGTTCAGAAAGGTCTTTGGGATAAAGTTGACTCTACAACCATTAACCAAATATCATTCAAGCTTCCAAAAAGAGGCTACATAACCAAAGATGAATTGGCAGTAATGGATGTTGTTTCTTCGAACATTCAAGATAGGGCGATTTACTTTGCAGTAACTTGTAACAATGAAAAGCTTTTAGGTTTAAATGACTACATGCAACTAGAGGGTCTTGCATTAAGAGTAATACCAGAAAAAAATAAAGGTTCGAAAAATTTATCCATTTACGGAAGTGGAAAAGTGGAAACTGAAAAAGTTTATAACAATGTTATGAACAAATGGGCTTGGGGTAACTTTGATAAAGAAGAAACTTTTGTAGAAGATAGTTATGGTGCAGAACTTCAGGCCATGAGAATAGTAATGATGAGGACAGCCAACGAATACCTCAAAAGAGGAGATAAGACAAAAGCTGCTGCTCTTGCCAACAAATATTTCGAATCATTTCCTCATTTTAATTTTACTTATGATGAAAGCATTACACCTTTTTTAAATGTACTGGTCGGTGCTGGAGATGATGAGTCAGCTAAAAAACATGCAAGAATATTGGCCAAAGAATTATCACAAAGAATGGTATTCTATGATTCTCTTGATGACGATGATTTTGAAAGTAGTTTTAGACAAGACTTTCAATATGCAGTAAGTGGAATTCAAGATCTTTTGGACGTTGCTAGAAATCTAAAAGATCCAGCATTCTTAGATGAGATAAATTCTCTAGTTGGACAATTTGATATTAGATCCATTAAAAACTAATTATGAAAATTGCAATTGCCGGAGACCACGCGGGTTTTTCTTATAAAAAAGAAATTAAGAAATATCTTGAGGACAAGGGACATGAACTTATTGACTATGGCACAGATTCCTTAGAGTCTACAGACTACCCAGATTATGCACATCCTCTTGCAGAAAGTGTAGAAAACAAAAGCAACGAACTTGGTGTTTTAATTTGTGGTTCTGGAAATGGCGTTTGTATGACAGCAAACAAGCACCAGAAAATTCGAGCAGCTCTATGTTGGAATACGCAGATTGCTTTCCTATCAAGGTTACATAATGACGCCAATGTAATCTGTGTACCAGCCAGATTTGTTGCTTTAGAACTTGCATTCGAAATGGTGGATATGTTTATTGAAACCAAGTTTGAAGCTGGACGTCATGAAAGAAGAGTAAATAAAATTTGCATATAACACACACATGAAATTCATACATCTAATTGTTTTTTGTTTAGTAGTATTAACTACAAGCTATGGTCAATATGTTAGTCATATCCAAGAACCGGACACGAGTATCGTGATATTGAATGATATGGAAGATCCGAGAATTAAGTTTGCACACACCATAACAGCTGAAGATATAGAAGCACATCTAAGTGTACTTGCCTCCGACGAGTTTGAAGGAAGAGAAACTGGCGCTCCTGGTAATGAATTAGCAGCTCAATATATCGCTGATCATTTTGAAAAAATAGGACTTGAAAAAACCAATGATTCCTACTTTCAAAATGTAGTCTTTTCTTCTTCAGGATGGAATGACACTGAGATTTTTGTCAACGGTGAAAAATTCAAACACCTTTGGGACTATTTAGCATATCCTGATGCATTCAACAATATGCAAGATTTTAGGGCTAATGAAGTTCTCTTTTTAGGATACGGAATCGATGACCCTCGATACAGTGATTATCAAGGAAAATCTGTTGAGGGAAAAGTGTTGATGATCTATCTTGGTGAACCCATGATCAATGAGTCAACTTCAAGAATTACAGGGAGTTCAGAGCTATCAGAATGGAGTGCTTCTGTTGACAAAAAACTTCAAATCGCCAAAGACAAAGGGGCAAAAATGGTTTTATTGGTTTCTGCTGACCTAAAGGGTTTCCTTATGGAAAATAGAAAATACCTTTTAGGGGGAAGTTTGCAACTAGGTGATAAAAGAGATCAAGTTGGGTCCATTCCAGCTCACGCCTATATTTCAACAACCTTGGCTGAAGCTATCATCGGAAAAAAAAGAAAAAAGGTAACCAAGCGTGTCAAAAAAATGAACTTGAAAGGTAAAAGCAAAGCCCTAGAGTTGGAAACAGACTTCAAAGGAAGTTTTGACAATTACTTAAATATTTTAGAAGGGAAAAATGTACTTGGGTTTATTGAAGGATCTGACCTCAAAGATGAATTAATTGTAGTCTCTGCACATTATGATCATTTGGGGAAAAGAGGAAATGATATATTTAATGGTGCCGATGACAATGGCTCTGGCACAAGTACCGTGTTGGATATGGCAGAAGCTTTTCAGCTAGCGAAAGAAGCAGGGCATGGACCAAGAAGATCCATGTTGTTTTTACTTGTGACCGGAGAAGAAAAAGGTTTACTCGGATCACAATGGTATGCTGAAAACCCAACCTTCCCATTAGAAAATATCGTCGCTGATGTTAATGTAGACATGATTGGAAGAATTGATGATAATCACTCCGATGCAAACTATATTTATGTTATTGGATCTGATCGATTAAGTTCAGATTTACACTTAATAAACGAACAAGCCAATAACAATTATACTCAAATGGTCTTGGATTACACCTACAACTCTGAAGAAGATCCAAATCGTTATTATTACCGTTCCGACCATTACAACTTTGCTGAAAAAGGCATACCTGCTATTTTTTATTTTAGCGGTGTGCACAAAGATTATCACAGACCAAGTGATACCATAGAAAAAATACTATTTGATAAAGTTGAAAAAACTGGTCACCTAATCTTCCATACTACTTGGGAATTAGTTAATCGAAATGAACGAATAAGAGTTGATGGTGTAAGACCATAATCAAAAAAAGGGGGATAAGAATTTTTATTCCCCTTTTTTTCTATTCTTTTGTACTTTTCAATTCTTCATTGATCTTCGCCAATTGAGCAATTACATTTTCATCTTCAGGATTTAACCGCAGTGCTTCCAAATACTGCTCTTTTGCTTCTTCAGCTTTCCCATTTTCATATAAAATCTCTCCATAACTATCTCTAGCGTTTGGATAATAAGGAAACAAGTATCTATTTAATCGTAAAACCAATTCGGCAAGTAGATTTTTTCCTTGTGCCAACAGTACATAGCCATAAGTGTTTAATTCTCCTGGTCCACTAACTTCTCTTCTGACCAATCGATAACATTCATTCAAAGCCGTATTGCTAAGAATAGAGTCTGGTTCGATCTGCATCATTTTTTCATTCAACATACTAACTGCTTGATACCTTTCCTTGTATGGATTTCCTTTTGATATGGAACGAATATCTGTATCTAAATCAAATACTGTCCGTTCTACTATTCTACCAATTTCGTCTCCTTCTTTTTCAAATACAAAGGTTGGAACCCTATGGATATTGTACTCATACGTTTCTTTTTTTGGTCCTTGCTTGTACAAATTCCCCTCATGGTGTACTGCAATTATTTCTAAATCAGAAGTTTTTAAACCCATAGCCTCCCATGCCTTAGCAAATTTTGGAAGCAAGTATTTGGTATCTCCGCACCAGGTGCCAATAAAAACTTTTACTTTAACTCCTTTCAAAAGAGAGCCGTCTTTTTCTGTAAGATCCGATGTATAGTCTTCTTGGTTTTTGTGATACCAATCTCCAAATTCTCCTTCCAATAGTTGGTCAAGTTCGACTGAGCCCCAAAGATGTGTGTCACCTTTTTTGTCAACATAAGATTGACCAAGCAATAACGGCAAGCAAGCAACTTGTAATAAAATAATAATGACTGTCTTCATTTTTATATTTTGAATAATTAAAAATCCAAAACTAGGATGAAGTCAGCATAGTTGTTGTTAATGGATACGCAACGATCTGACAAGAGAATGTCAACAATTTGTTTATGAAATGTGAATAGCAAATCAGAAGTTAAACACTATACCTGTTTCATTGACAATGATACCCTACCTTTTAGTTCGTCGATGTTGATTACCATAACTTTTACCTCTTGGTTAACTTGAAGAACTTCTGCTGGATCAGTAATAAAGCGATCGACTATCTCAGATATATGTACCAATCCTGATTCTTTAATACCAATGTCAACAAAGGCTCCAAACTTTGTAACATTGTTGACAACTCCGGGTAGAATCATTCCTACGGATAAATCTGATATTTTATTAATGCGGTTTGAAAAAGCAACAGCTTTCGCTTTACCCCGTATGTCTAAGCCTGGTTTTTCCAATTCTTTTTTAATATCAATAAGTGTAGGGAGACCTATTTGATCGGTAACATAATTTTTTAGTGTTAATTGTTCTATTTTCTCTTTGTCTGAAATTAATTGTTTGATTGTACAAGATAAGTCTTTAGCCATTTTCTTGACAATGGTATAACTTTCCGGGTGTACGGCAGTATTGTCTAATGGGTTTTTTCCATCTCTTATTCTTAGAAATCCAGCCGCTTGTTCGTATGCTTTTTTTCCCATTCTTTTCACTTTTAGAAGTTCTTTCCTTTCAGAAAAAGCTCCATTTTCTTTTCGATATTCAACAATGTTTTTTCCCAATACCGGACCCAAGCCTGAAACATGTGCAAGTAGATGTTGGCTAGCAGTATTAAGATTGATACCAACAGCATTTACACATGAAGCGATGGTGTTGTCTAAGTTTTCTTTCAACCTTGTTTGGTTTACGTCATGTTGATATTGACCAACTCCAATCGACTTTGGATCAATTTTAACCAACTCTGCCAGAGGGTCCATCAATCTTCGGCCTATTGAAATAGAACCACGAACGGTAACATCCTTATCTGGAAATTCTTCTCTAGCAATTTTTGAGGCAGAATAGATAGAAGCACCACTTTCGTTTACAAAAAACACATCTATTTCTTTTCCAAAATTATGAGTATTCACCATTTGCAAGGTTTCCTTTCCTGCTGTTCCATTACCAATGGAAATGGCTTCTACTTTGTAGTTTTCAACAAGATATTGCAAACTGTGCATGGCCTCTTCTTTTTTTGATTGAGGAGGATGAGGATAGATGGCCGTGTCGTGCAATAGATCACCTTTTTCATCAAGGACTACAACCTTACAGCCAGTCCTAAATCCTGGATCAATGGCTAATATCCTTTTACTGCCTAGCGGAGCTGCAAGCAACAAATCTTTTAAATTTTTAGTAAAAACGAGAATGGCTTCATCGTCAGCTTTCTGTTTTGCAGCTTTTTTAAATTCATTTTCGATGGATGGAATTAAGAGTCTTTTTAATGCATCTTCAATCGCGATTTTTATTTGGATTGCACATTGCCTTTTTTGACGATCGAGCATTATTCGTTCTACAGACCTTTGTGCATATTCGAGATCGACACTAATTTTTGCGCGCAATAAAGATTCATTTTCTCCTCTAAAGATTGCTAATAATCGATGAGAAGGAATTCGATTTAAGGCTTCATTATAATCAAAATACATCTCATATTTAGTAGCCTCATCTTTCTTCTTTTTTATTACTTTCGATTCGACCCTGGCATATTTGGCAAATTGGTTTCTGATGACATCTCTACATTCAGTATTTTCATTTATCCATTCGGATATAATATGTCTTGCTCCTTCCAAAGCTGCTTCTGGGTCCACAACGTTTTTATTGACATATTTTTGCGCTTGTTTTTTAAGGTCATCTGATTTACCAGAAGTGATCAATCTTG
This sequence comes from Saprospiraceae bacterium, assembly GCA_020630955.1. Lineage (GTDB taxonomy): Bacteria > Bacteroidota > Bacteroidia > Chitinophagales > Saprospiraceae > JAHDBF01. The sequence goes on along the minus strand of JAHDIE010000042.1, from coordinate 3,402 downwards.
CAAGTGGTTCTAAACCATTTTCTCTGGCAAGCGTGGCTTTTGTTTTGATCTTTTTTTTGAAGGGAAGATAGATGTCTTCCAACTGAGAAGGATTCCAACAATCATTAATTTTGGATTGTATTGCATCAGTAAGACTGCCTTGTTCCTTTATTGATTTTAAGATCGATTCTTTCCGTTTGACCAATTCTTCTATTTTCTGTAATTGGTCTTTTATCTTTCCAATATCTACTTCATCAAGAGAACCTGTCATCTCTTTACGATATCGTGAAATAAATGGAACTGTTGCTCCATCCTGTAATAAACTAATTGTATTTTTTATGGCCCTTTCGGGCAAATCTAAATGACTTGTAATTACTGCAAAGGGAAAATTTTCCATGACGCGAAAGTAAGAATTCTTAAAGCAAGAACTTCTTTGCTAGACTTAGAAATTTTTGCTAAAATCATGTTGAAGAACCTTCTAATGCATATTACTTTCTCAAGATTGCACCTTTCTCTCTTTCCAACTTTATGGTTACATTTTCAATTTTATCTTCAATGGTAAACTCTTGCGGCTCTTGAGAACCATCTGGCCATATTACACTTATTTTCTCCAGTTTTTCTTTTCCTAAACCTATATGCATACTTTCAAAATTACAACTAAGGTTTCTTCCACCTAATAAGTAATCCATTTCTCGTTTATCGTTAATTCTGATTTTGGCTCCAATTCCATATTTATTGTAGGAACCTGAATTTTCTAATTCAATTTTTACCCAGTTATTTTCTGTTTCTTCTTTGTTGATATACATAAAAACTGGGCCGTCTTCAAAAGTAGTCATAGCCTTCACTATTTTATTTGGTGGTGGAAGCGCCAGCTTCTTACCCATAATATCTACTTTTAAGTTTCTAGCATCAGGACTTAAGGAATTATATCCTGCAGTATGTGTCACCAACATATCCACCATTCCATCATTGTTTAGATCAGCCGTTACACTACCGCTGGAGGATTCGTGCATTCTAAACATATCTTTAATTTCACTGGCCTGACTTACTTCATATCCTTGTCCAGAATAAGAGTCTCTGTCTGTAAAATAAACCATATCTTCTTTGTGCCATCCTGTCCCTGGTGCTTTTCTCGCGGGAGGCGTCTGATCATAATCAATATCTGCAATGTCAAACAATCGATATTCCAATGTCCGATCATCAAAACTAAACTTTTCTTTGGTCGAGTTATTGACCAACATTCTACCTACTCCACCGGACCAATCACCTATAAAATTATCATTACCCCTATTCAATGCTCCTACCAAATAGATGTCAAGATCTCCATCATTTTCAACATCGAATAAACTTGGACACCATGAAAATTCCAAACCTGCAATCGTAGAATTATATTTATCTCTATCAAAAACACTATGAGCTATCGGGTGCATATTGTTTTTACTGGAAACATCAGGAGCGGTGAGTGGATTATAGTTTACACCAATATCTCGAGAAATATCTTTAATTTTTCCATCTTCAAAATTCAACATCAAATGAGATAATGTTGAATTTTCATCAATCCCATTTATTTGGCAATAAGTAGTAACATTTAAGTCTGCTTTTTCAGTTATAAACAAGGTGGTGTTTCTTACAGAAAAAGTTGCAGACCCACAATTTGGTACCATTACTTCTTCTTTCCCATCATCATTTAAGTCCGCGAAAGTGAGTCCCATCCAACAACCAATGTATTTATAATCATCGCAGTCTTTGATATAATCAAAGCTTTTGCCCCCATTGTTCATATAAACCTCCAACTTGTTTGGAACATCATTGGCAACGATCAAATCTGGGTATCCATCATCATTGATATCTGGAAAAAGAACAGCCCAAGCATGGGTTGCATTTTCTCCTATTTGTTTTCCATTAATTTTTAAAGCTGCAGGGTCTTTTAGAATCTTTCCGTTTGGCAAAGGCACTGCGCAGTCAATAATTCCCAAATCGCATTCACCCGACACACCAAAATCTCTAGCCATTTCTTTAAAAGTAAACTCTCCAGTTTCTTTTAGCTGATTTATCCAAAAGGTATTCCTATTACCAGGAAATCGATAGGCTCCAAATCCCCAATAATCAGGATCTACAAAGTTTCCAACAAATATATCAAGGTCGCCATCTCGATCAATATCAGCAACAGCACCACAAGTTGAAGTATAGTTGGTCAACATACCTACTTTTTCCGTAACATTTTCCCATTCTGGAATTCCATCATTGTCGGAATCTCCTTTATTTAGAAATAAAGTATTCATGCCTTCAGGTTCACCTGAAAAACTTTTATGCATTCCATCTTCAATATCCCCGTGTAAAAATGGAGGAATGTTTGTTTCAATATAATCTGTATCGTCCTTATCCATTCTACCGAGGTGATTGGCTCCAGGATATACTCGTAATCCAAAACCTGGAACATTAAAAGGTGCTCCATAATGACCATTCAGCACTAAAATATCAACCCTTCCATCTCCATTATAATCTGCGACTATTGCACCTCTACTGATTCGACCAGGAGCATATGGATCATCTTCCAAACTGGTTCTTGGTTTATACTTATTTTCAATAAGCAATTCTTCTTTTAGATTTTTTTGCTTAGACTTATCTTTTAGTAACTCAGCAACCGTTTTGTATATAGGATTGCCTGAAGCGTCATTCCCTTGGTTAAGATATAATGCACAAGCCTTAGCATCTACTCGACCTTCTGTATCAAGAATACCATCCGAACTATTAGGTCTTGCAATAGGCCTTCCTGAATGAGGAATATAAATATCCATTAAACCATCCCCGTTTGCATCTAAGGTAGCTAATCCCTTAAGAACAAATACATTATTGCTGGTTGCTTCATATCCTAAGGACTTACCAATTTCCTCAAATCCCTTTATCGATTTGTCTATTTCAATATTGCCAGTGTATTTTACTGCCTTGTTGTCTGTAGGTGTTGATTCCATTTCAACTTCCATCCCAAATACTTGTTTGAGCATCGAACTCATAACATTGATGGTATCTTGGCCCATTGTGGCCCTGATAACTTGTACAGCAATAAATCCAATAATTAATAAAATGAAAGGCAGGCTTAAAAGAAATTTCGTTCTTTTTCTCATAGAAAGGTGTTTAGTGTTATTCATAAGCCAATGTCAACTCCACTACATGACAAATACCTATGTACAAATTATATGCCCAAATCTCGACTAAAAGTTATGACATTCGTTGATAAGAACAACAATTAATCTTTAAAATCACAAATAGAAAATGATGAATTGCTAAATGCGGTTATAAAATGACAATTAAACAGTTTGTATGAATATTATATATAGAAAAGAAAAACCCAAGCCATATGGCTTGGGTTTTGTGGGCGATGAGAGACTCGAACTCCCGACCCCCTCGGTGTAAGCGAGGTGC
>JAHDIE010000041.1:18016-30464 GCA_020630955.1 Saprospiraceae bacterium | reverse complement strand
CTAACATTTATCACCTCCTTTTCAATATCACTTGTTCCTCTTTTTGTATGTTAGTCGTATCAGAACCGTTCTGATACGACTAAGATATCTATTTCTGAAGCTTTTCTGATCAACTGATATGAAAATTAACCTTTTCACTATAGACTATTTTTGTCATTTTTTGAATGAACAAATACGCGTTCTCTTTACAGAAGGCTTATAATAAATAGCAAATTTGGGCTGAGTCAAAAAGTCTTTCTAAAGCTTTATGGTTTGCAATATTTTTAAGTATCCAAACAACAACATTTTAAAAAATGCCACAGGTTTCCAATTTCTAGAATGGAATGTTCGTCACAGTCTTTAAGAAGTAATTCATAATTAAAATATATTGTTTGTACGACTGAGGTGGTTTCGGCACATTAATAGTTATATTATTAAAAAGCACTAATTGCTCGAACTTCAATGAAGACATTCTTAGTGACAAGCTATGGCATGCCATCGACGAAATTAGACATCCAAGCATAGAGTGAATCGAAATCCCAAGAACTCCAATATAGCGAATTATTAAAATTGCCAAAATTGGTATTGGGTGCTGCAGCGCCTATCCCAATTCTTAAATACATTTCATTTACTTCATCTTTAGACGGTAGGAACCAATCACTGAATCCATTTAAACTTAATTTTATACATAGATCTGCTGCTATGCCGCTGGTTGTACATCCAGCATCAATATCTATTGTGTTTTGATTTCCTGTGTGCCTATGTCAGTTCAGAAAGCGCCAATATTAGATGTCCCAAAACTTCTCCTATCTTTGGTACTGCAAGAGCTAGCTGTTACATTTTTACAAATCTTAGATAAGCTACTTTTTTTCCTCTTTTTACCTCGATAAAATACAATCCTGCTTCTAGTCCACTTGTATTAATTTCTACATTGTTGTTTGTTTCAAACGAACTAGTAATTAAACTTCCATCGGTATGATAAATTTTTATTGCTTCAATTGCTTGATTGTCAATTATACGAAGCTGTAAATGGTCTGAAACAGGGTTAGGGTACAAACTAATCTTATCGCTCAGCTCCAAACCGGTAGTACTACTGGTCATGTTTATGGTAAATGGATAAACAACCTGACAACCCATTTCGTCCAAAGCAAGAAGGGTATAATCTCCAGGTGGTAGATTGTCAAAAAAGCCAGTTTCATTTTGCTCCTCATCTAGAACATAAAGATATGCGCCATCTCCATCCAAGGAAAATTGTATTGATCCTCCCATTTCTGTAGTGGCATCTGTAATAATAACATCTCCTGGTTCGGCCAACATGGAAGAAATGACTTCAAATTCTGTGGACGAAACACAACCATTATTATCTATGGTATTGATCACATAGCTTTGATTTGGAGTTAAAATGTAGATGCCGTTAATAGGATCATAAATATCACCATTTTCATCTAGAACTTCTATGAGGCTAAATTCTGATGCATTCAGACCAAGATCTAATCCTAGTTCTTCATTTTCACAAATGGTAATTGGTTGATCAATGGAAGGATTGGTAATCAATTGAATAGGTTTGGGAGCCATGGTATTCAACTCGACATTACAACCAAATTCGTCTTGTGCTTGGACAGCGTAAAAGAAATCACCGGATGAAGCGAGAACTTGATTGGTAAGATCAATGGTGACACAATTGCTCATTCCCGGATTTAAAATTTCAACTCCTTGATCATCAAAAATATTCCAAGAAACGTTACGGTCATCAGAAGTACATAATTCCACAAGATATTCTGCATTGCTTCCTGTTGAGCAACTTATTACATTGCTAACAATGCTATAATCTGCAGGAATAATTTGTACTTCGTAATTTTCAGTGGCCATACAACCATTGGCGTCGGTGACGATTAATTCGTATGTTCCAGGAGCGAGATTATCAAAATCAACAGTTTGTTGAGCTCCCTGTAAGGCGTAGGTGTAAGGTAAAGTTCCTCCTGTCGTTGAAGGTGAAATTTGACCTGGGCCAAAACAGGAATTATCGCTAACTGTTGCCGTTAATGATAGAATTTCAGGTTCTGTTATTTCAACTTGAATTTGAGAAGCACATCCGCTCTCATCTTGTACTTCAACAATATAGTTGCCTGCGGTTAAGTCAGCAAAGGAGCTACTGAGTACATTGTTGCCATTCATGCTGATGGTTGTTGCGCCTATGGCTCCTGAAATGTCTATTTCGAAGGCTCCATCTGCAAAGCCAAAGCAACTTACATTTTGTTGTGAAGTTATCATCAATTGAATCTGACCAGTTTCTTCAATACTAAAATCTTGTGAGCTAGAGCAACCTAGATTGTCAATAGCAATCGCGGTGTAATCTCCAGGACCAAGATTGGAAAATGTACCACTTGTATTACTCATTCCTGCGACTTGATATTCCAAAATGCCATTTACGGAAGTGGCCTCGATCAAAACTTCTCCAGGCATGGTGCAACTAGCTCCTATGATTTCAAGTGAGTTAATCTCAACGGCATCAATGCTTGTCATACTTACACTTTCTTCATATACACAACCTTGGCTATCGGTGGCTCTTAAAGTGTAATCTCCTGCGGGGATCATCTCAAAACTGCCATAATTTCCTTCTTCTATGCTTACATTGTCAATACCCAAGCCATAATTCCACCCTCCGCCATCATCATAGGCAAATCTGATTTTGATGTTGGATACTGGCCAATTTTCTAAATTAATGGTGTAATTTCTCCATTGATCCATGCCAGGCAAATCCAATGCTTCTATCCAAGTTAATCCATTGTCTTCACTTAAATATACTTTTGCAGTTTCATCTGCACCCGCATAATCACCATTTATAAAAAAAGCATCGAAATTAATTTTAAAATTTTGGGCTCCAAACAATTCAATATTTGGTGAGTAAATACTTCCTCCACCTACATGCATTTCTCCAAGTCCATCATCATTGAATCCGACGAAAAAGTTGGTGTTAGGAAATGGAAAGCTGGTACTTGAAAGTTGATCGGCAGTACCATATTCCCAATCCGTGTCATAAGTCCAATCCATAGGTTGACCATTTTCAAAATCTTGGACAAAGGCTATGTTTTGTGACACATTAAATATGTTGTTGAACAATTGTAAATCAGGAAATATAGAATTCCCACCTGTTGTATTTATTTCGATGCTTCCATTGTCAAGTCCTGTGCAAGGCTCTTGAAGTATATTAACTTCAAAAACCAAATCATCGGGTTGGGTGATTTCTATTTGAATCTCTGTGGTATTTCCATCAGCACTGGTCACTGCCAAATTATAAGTACCAGCCCCTAATTCTGTGAATTTTCCTCCCGATTGCGCAGCGCCTCCATTTAGACTATAGCTAAAAGGTTCTTCTGCTGCTGTTGCAGTAACTTCGAAACTGCCATTCTCTTCTCCATGGCATACAACATTTTGTTGATTGATGATATTGACAATAGGAAACCCATTGGGTATACAGGCTGTACTTGCAGAATTGATAAGTTCTGTTCTTGTGCCTTCAATAATAAATGACATATATTCTGACTGTTCTACTGAAAATGAATTCATACAATTATCATTCACATAATCCATGAAATTCATAAACATATCACCATCGTTCGAGCAAGAAGGAGAAGGGTGGGTTGGACAATCATAATTTGGTTCTTCTTGCATGGGCGTGTCATCAAATCCATCATCGCTGCTGCATCCACCGTTACCCCATACATGACGAAGTCCCAGCCAATGACCAATTTCATGTGTTGCTGTCCTTCCTAGATCATATGGAGGAAAAGTTGCAAATCCATCACCCCCAAACGAACCGGTAACAACTCTCACAACATCATTATTTGTTGCTGGAAGAATTCCTGGAATGGGTCTCGAAGAATATCCCAATAAACCATCCAGATCTGGAGCAAGATAAATGTTGAGATATTTTGTGGGTGGCCAAATAGTTGATTCAATAATTTCGTCTTCAATAGTTTGAAAATCATTGTTGGTAGCGTATCGAGTAACTCCATCTGTAGCATTACCCATGGGATCTATTGTGGCGAGACAAAAACTTATTTCGGTAGCGGAGACACTAAATTGATCTGGAGTATTGCTTGCATCTGCATTTAATCTTGCAAAGTCTTGATTGAGTACATCCATTTGTGAATTAATCCTATCTATGGTCACATTTGATCCCTCGCCAATATCGTCAAAAAGCCCATGCACTACAATGATGTGCACTGGAATGGTGACAGGTGCGGATGCTCGATTGTTCTCGCTTTTATCCTTTTTCCATTTAGCGAAAGCTTCCATATCAAGCTTTGTTTGATTGGGATACAAGGATGCTCGTTTAAGTTCAATTTTCTCATTCCCGCATGTTCGTTGAGCATTTAGGGCGCTTCCGCAAATGAGTATTAATAGGGATAAAAGACAATGTTTCAAAGGAATTGATTTTGTGATTCGTTAAATGATATTTGCCTTGGGGTTAAAGACACATTTAAGATAATAAAATATGAAGAATTTTTTATGTCAATTTATTGACATATGTAAAATGCTGATAATAAAAGCATTAGTTGTAAACGAATATAAAATGGCATTTAATTACAAAATTAGAATAAAAATTTATTATAGTTTAATATGGCAGAATGAAAAATTATTCGTAGTTTAAGTTTGCAGTCAATTATTTCTTCACTAACAAAATACTTTAGCTTATGGCGTTAACAACAAAAGACATTCGGAATGTGGTCCTTTTGGGTCACTCCGGCTCTGGTAAAACCAGTTTTTCTGAGACTATGTTGTTTGAGTCGGGGGCGATTAAGAGGAGAGGATCAATAGAAGGGAAATCCACCGTTTCAGACTTTACCAATATCGAGCAAACAAAAGGTTATTCGATATTTAGCACTTTGATGCATGTAAAATGGAAAAATTCTAAAATCAATATTATTGATACACCTGGATCTGATGATTTTGTAGGGGAAGTAATTTCTTCCATGAAGGTAGCGGATACCTCCATGATGATACTTAATGCAGCCAACGGAGTAGAGGTCGGCACCGAAATTCTCTGGGAATACACACAAAAATTTAAAACGCCTACGATCTTTGTCGTTAGTCAAATGGATCATGATAAGGCGGACTTCGAGGCTACATTAGATCAAGCAAGGAATCGGTTTGGACCAAAAGTTCTTCCAGTACAATATACAACGACAGCAGGTGTTGGATTTAATTCGATCATAGATGCATTAAGGATGGTCATGTATGTTTTCAATGACGAAGGTGGAAAGCCCGAGAAGCATGACATCCCCGAATCTGAAATGGGAAGAGCGCAAGAAATGCACAACGCATTGGTAGAAGCCGCGGCAGAAAACGATGAAACATTAATGGAAAAATTCTTCGAAGAAGGTTCATTAAACGAATCCGAACTTGCAGAAGGCTTAACCATTGCATTAGCCAATCAAGAAATTTATCCTGTATTTATATGCAGCGCAGAAAGAAATATGGGAAGCGGTAGAATTATGGGCTTTATCAATGATATCGCTCCAAGTCCAGCAGATAGAGCAGATGCTCCATTGACGAATGGAGAAACATTGGCCTGCGATGCCTCGGGAGATCTTGCTGTTTTTATCTACAAAACATTGTCAGAACCGCAGGTCGGGATGGTCAGTTATTTTAAAGTTTATTCTGGTACCTTGGCAGCTGGTAATGATCTCATTAACCATAGCAATAGTGGTCAAGAAAGATTGAACCAAATATATGTTGCAGAAGGTAAAAATCGAACTTCGGTAGATAACTTGATTGCCGGTGATATCGGTGTGACAGTCAAATTGAAAAATTCGCACACCAATGATACCTTGCACGCAAAAGCCGCCCCATTCGAAGTCGAACACATCGATTTTCCTTCTCCACGAATCCGAGCTGCAGTTCAACCCGGCAGCAAAGGTGAAATGGAAAAATTAATGAAGGCCTTGCATCAGATTGAAGAGGAAGATCCTACCTTAATCATCGAACAGTCTGCTACGCTGAAACAAACCATATTGCATGCTCAAGGTCAATTACATCTTGACATCATTAAGTATCGCGTAGAAAAGGTCAACAATTTGGTCATGGAGTTTGAACAACCAAAGATTCCTTACCGTGAAACCATAACCAAACTTGCCAATGAATCCTATCGACATAAAAAACAATCCGGAGGATCAGGCCAGTTTGCCGAAGTACATATGCGGATAGAACCGTTTTATCAAGGAATGCCTCCAACGAAAGATCTGACCATTCGATCTGCCAGTGAAGAAGAATTGCCTTGGGGAGGGTTTATGATATTCCAATGGTGTATTGTTGGTGGTTCTATTGATAGTAAATATATCAATGCAATCAAGAAAGGAATTATGCAACAAATGGAAGAAGGTCCATTGACTGGATCCCATTGTCAAAATATTAGGGTTAGTATTTACGATGGTAAAATGCATGCCGTGGATTCAAATGATATGGCTTTTATGATTGCTTCTGCTCAAGCTTTTAAAAATGCTTTCGAAAAATCTGCGCCTCAATTACTTGAGCCAATCTATGATTTAGAAATTCTCTGTTCAGATACAGTAATGGGAGATGTAATGGGGGATTTGCAAACACGACGAGCCATTATTCAAGGAATGGATTCTGATGGGCACTATCAGAAAATTAAAGCGAAAGTGCCATTGTCAGAACTTTATCAGTACTCATCTTCTCTGAGGTCACTCACTCAGGGCAGAGCAAAGTTTATACGCGAGTTTGCCGAGTACAATTCAGTGTCTCATGACATCCAACAGAAGATTGTCAACTCATACAAATCTGAGTTGCAAGAGGCCTGAATTAAGTAATACATTAACCGACCTGAGGGTGTCTTCCGCCATAGGAAGGCGCTCTCTTTTTTAATCGCTTGGCCCCAATTTCTGACGCCTTCGTTTTAATCGATTTTAATATTGTACCTTATATGCGGTACTTCACCTCGCTCCTAATAATTTAGTAAATCGCCTTGCTTTTTAACTCGCTCAAAAAATATTCCATTCCAATCCTTTACAACCCACATAAGACTTTCAGCCTTTGGCTCACTTCCTAATAGAAATTGAAAAATAAATAAGGAAAACATAACTTTATTTGCCTGCTAGTCGTTTACAGATAAAATACTTGAAAATGAAGACCTATACCGTCATTGTTGCTTTTTTGTTAATTGGCCTTGGTTTTTATTTTGGTAATAATTTCAAAATAGAATCAAAGAGTATTGAATCTGAGCAGCCCATTCTAAGGGGCTCAATGGAAGAAGAAAAGGAAGAAGAAAAAGCCAATAATCATTCGATTGGAAATCAAGATGTTGGATACAATGATATTGCAGCAGCATTTTCTGATCAAGAAGAAGCTACTATTGCACTTTTTGAAAGATCTGCCTCCTCTGTTGTGTTTATAACAACTTCTGCCTATCAACAAGATCGCTATAGTATGGATATATATGAAATCCCTAAGGGTTCCGGTTCAGGGTTTTTATGGGATGATCTTGGACACATCGTTACCAATTTTCATGTGATTGAAGGGAGTAATAAATTAACGGTAACGCTCGCGGACCAAACATCTTATGAAGCCAGTGTTGTAGGCGTCGAACCCAACAAAGACCTTGCAGTTTTGCGGATTATAGCTCCAGGCAAAGCTCTTCGTGCCATGCCAGTTGGAAAATCAAATGATCTACGAGTGGGTCAATCGGTATTCGCCATTGGAAACCCTTTCGGTTTGGATCAAAGTTTGACTACTGGAATTATTAGCGCTTTGGGTCGAGAAATTAAAGCAGAAAATGGCAGACCAATTAAAGATGTAGTACAAACAGATGCAGCCATCAATCCTGGAAACTCAGGGGGCCCTCTATTGGATTCTTCAGGCCGAGTAATCGGGGTCAATACCGCCATCTATAGTCCTTCGGGTGCTTCAGCAGGTATTGGTTTCTCTATCCCAATTGATGTTGTTAAATGGGTAGTACCCGATATTATTCGATACGGAGAGGTAAGAAGACCCATTCTTGGCATTGAATTGGTGCCTCAGCAATATCATTCTAACAAAGGATCCATGATTTTAGAGGTTAACAATGGAACACCAGCACAGAAAGCCGGGCTCATTGGTGTAAAACGCAGTAAAACGGGAGGCTTTATTCCTGGTGATGTGATCATTCAAATCAATCAATTTCCAATTAAGTCAAATAATGACTTAATTTTAGCCTTGGAAAAATTTTCTATTGGCGATGAGATAAGCGTCAAGTTTAACCGAAGAAATGAAATCAAGCAAGTAAATCTGCAATTGGCGTCATCTCTGAACTAAAAATAAACACTTGGGTTATTTTGATATGATTGCAAAAACCCTTTTTGGGTTTGAAGATTTGTTGGTTGAAGAACTGAAAGAATTAGGTGCCAAAGATATTGTAAAACTAAATCGAGCTGTTGCATTTTCAGGAAACAAACGCACCATGTACTTGGCCAATTATCATTTGCGTACAGCGATAAAAATACTTAAACCAATCGATCAGTTTAAGGTCAGAAATGAAAATGACCTTTACAGGAAAATTCAAGAAATAGATTGGGAGGACTATCTCAACAATGATAAAACATTTGCCATCGATGCTACCACTCATGGAGATCTTTTCACCCATTCTAAATACGTTGCTCTTAAAGCAAAAGATGCAATTGTGGATCAATTTCGAGAAAATACGGGTGAGCGACCTTCTATTGATACGGAAGAACCAGATTTAAGGCTATCAATACATATCGCCGATAATCTATGCACACTTTCCTTGGATTCGACAGGACATTCTATGGGCAAACGAGGTTATAAACGCAAACAAGTTTTTGCCCCATTAAGTGAGGTCCTCGCGGCAGGTCTTGTTAAATTATCAGCATGGGATCTAAAAACTGATTTTATAGACCCCATGTGTGGATCTGGAACCATACCTATCGAGGCAGCGCTCATCGCTTATAATATCGCTCCAGGCAAATTTCGCCATTTTACTTTCCAATATTGGGATGATTTTGATGATGAGCTGTATGAGAAGATAAAAAAGGAAGCCACTGAGAAAGAAAAAATAAGTGGTCCGAAAATCTACTGTTGGGATAAGGATAAAAAAGCAAATGAAATAACACACGAGAATGCCGTTAGAGCAGGGGTACGAGATTATATCGAAATCAAACGACAAGATTTTCTAGATAGCCAAGAATATGATAGTCCAGCTCATATTGTTTTTAATCCGCCATATGGGGAACGCTTAGAAGAGGATGAAGATATGAATGAACTTTATGGTGAGCTTGGAACACATTTGAAACACAAATACAATGGTTCTGACGCCTGGATCTTAAGCGCCAACATGAGGGCATTGAAATTTGTTGGACTCAGACCTTCTAGAAAAATAAAATTATTCAATGGTCCGCTTGAATGCAGATTTGCAAAATTTGAATTGTATAAAGGAAGTAAGAAAGGGAAGCATATGGATAAAAATAAGCCAAGTTAATAATGAGTCATCAAACCAAGTTTGTATTTTTCTTCATAGTGCTTAATATTTTTTTCACCTCTTGTTCAAGAGATAAGACAGCACCAACGATAAAATTTGAAGAGGATAATTTTTGTGTTAGCCCAGGAGGTGAGATTGAAGTGCTAATGGAGTTTGAGGATGAAAGTGAAATAGTAGAATTGATCATGACAGCAGCAGATTTGGATTTTATGAATAGAATTAGTGGTGCCTCATTGCAAAATATAGGAGGTATGCTAAATGTGATATTTGGTATCGATGAAGAAACTCCTATTGGAACCTATGAGTTAACAGTCCAAGCAATTGATGAGTTTGATAATGTTGGTTCAGAATCGATAAGGATAAAAGTCATTTAGCTAAGATAAATTTCCATTAAACGATCGCTCAGTCTTTTAGGGTGGAAGCCACTAAGGTGCTTAGGGATTTTTTCTATGTAGCTTTTTTGAATATTAGGATTACAGATATTATTCATCGCCTCAACCAGTTGGTTAATGTCAAATGGATCGATGAGCAAGGAGGCATGACCTCCGGCTTCTTTAAGTGAAGAAAGATCAGAAGTGATAACAGGTCTACCTGCATACATCGATTCAATCACTGGAATTCCAAATCCTTCGAAGATAGAAGGGTAGATTAATGCTATGGCGTTTTGATATAGATTTTTCAACTCGGAATTATTCATATTTCCCTTCCATTCGAGCCAGTCATTCAATTTGGTTTCTTCAGCATATGCTTTGACTTGCCGAAAATATTTCCCTCCTGATCCTACAATGATTAATTTTTTTCTATCGGTCGCAGGTATAAGCTTCATCGCCTTAAGGATATTCAATAGATTCTTTCTTTCGATAATAGATCCGACATAGAGAAAATAATCCTTCTGTTGTACAGATGGGTTGACTGGTTGGTCAGTAAAATATGGATTGCAAGTTTGGTAGAGGGTATTGAGCTTTTCCTTAGGCGCTTGATAAAATTGAATGAGGTCTTCAGAGGTTTGTTGGCTTATGCTGATAATTTGATCTGCTTGCAAGATCGCATTCTTGGTTTTGAACCGATAAACCTTGCGATCAAAGAATCCATATTGTTTGGGATAACGTTCAAAAATAACATCATGAATTGTTGCAATTGCTTTTGTCTTCAGTTTTGATATACCGAATGGCAGTTCATTGCTCAGACCATGGAAAATATCCAACTGGTCTCTTTTAATGTCTTTGAGAATTCCTTTACTTCGCCATGCTGAGTCGCTTCCTTTTTCGTTGCTGATAATTCTAATATTTTTCTGTTTTAAGAAAAACTCAGTTTCTGAATTTTCAACAATCTTTGGTGAGTACAAATAATAAGAATGATTGGGATGGTATTTGATGAGATTGTGAACCAGGGTTCTGCTGTAATTACCCAGTCCAGTTTTGTTGTTGAATAAACGCTTTGCATCAAATCCTATACGCATGGATCAAAATTAATGAATTAATTGAAATGAAGTTTAGACTTTATTTTTTGAATGGTACATCATGAAAGGATGTAAGCTAATTCTGGATGTCATTTTTATTAAATTATTTTCTAGCTGGCTATAGTAAGCTAATTTATTTCTTATTAAATTTGAAATGTACAAGTTACTAATCTTTGTATTTCTCATAATCATTATTTCTTCTCTGAAGAGTTGAATTTTCTTTAATCATTAACCCCAAGAAAATGAAAAGAATATTTGTAAGCACACTGTGCTTTTCATTGATGTGTTTTCTAAACTATGATTCCTGTTTCGCCCAAGAAACAAATAATCTTCTACCATCTAAGGAATTTTCATTAAAGGAACATATTCCAAATTATCATTACTCAATGTCTTATTTTGGTAATAACCTTTGGAATGAAGGATTTAATTTTGGAATTGAAAAATTGCGATATCAATATCCAAAAGAAAACAAAAGAGGGAAGGAACGAACCATTGTCAAAAGTTATTCGGTTAATATTGGATTTTACAATGATACAGGTAGTCATCTAGGTGCGTTTGTCGTTGGTGGTTGGGAATTCAGAAAAATATTTGGAAATCGATTTAACCTCACCGCCGCCTTACAACCCTTTGGAATCTATCGATCTTTTTTACCAGAAACTTATAAAGTCAAGGACAATGGAGAGATAAAAAAAGTTCTTCTTCCTGGAAGGATGTTTTTATCACCAAGTGTTAGTGCAGGCTTTGGAAGAATGGGAAGATGGAATCCTGACAATGGATGGTACACCCGCCTGAATATTATGACCTTATTGCCGTACAATAGAGCATTGCTTCCTTTGATGAACATTGAATTTGGATATCATTTTACCATAAACCCGAAGAAAGATGAAAAAGTTAATTAGTATTTTATTTGCTATCCTATTTTTTCAATCCTCCTGTATTGTTGTGAACGAGGATGAAAAATTAGATGAGACCATCTATGTAAGACATGAAGGAGCTGATATGCCAGCTTATGTACATGGGAATCCAGAAGAAAAGACCTTTTTGGTTGTCATTCACGGAGCTGGTAGTTTTGGACTTTCCTTTAGAGATGAAAGCTTTATCAGAAATTTGGAAAGGAACTATGTGGTCGTTTATTTTGATAATCGAGAACAAAGCATGTCTCAAGGGCATTTGAAAAATCCTGATGATATTATTGATCAGATGGCCAGTGATGTTGAAGCGCTAACGGATGTATTGAAATACAAATATGGCAATGATATCACTTTGTTTTTAATGGGCCATAGTCTCGGCGGACTGGTTACTGGAAAATCATTGTTGAGAGATAATTACCAAGATCAGTTTAATGGTTGGATTAATGTAGATGGCGTTTTTGATATGCCTTCAATTATGGCCTGGAGGGTAGAACTGTTGTATGAGGTAGCTGACGAACAAATATTCTTAGGGAATAGTAAGAGTGAATGGGAAGAGATAGAATCAACATTGAATGACATAGATTTTGATGGTGAAACAGCTTATGC
>JAHDIE010000041.1:0-17916 GCA_020630955.1 Saprospiraceae bacterium | reverse complement strand
TCAGACACGCCTAGTTCATACCAATTCATATTTCTGGAAAGATACATGACTATAGCAAGGATAATAAATAGGCCAATGCTCCCTGCGATTAACGCAAAATCTTCTAACTGTAAAAGCACAAAAATGTAACTATACAAGCAAACAAGAATTGTAGTTAAGATAAAGACACTTTTTTTCTTTTTTATCAATGTTATGCTGTATGTACTGATCAGCATAATGGTTGCACATGCCGCAATGATATAAGAAATACTGAAGCTGATATGCTCAGAAAATGATAGCAAGAGATAATAAAAAAGAGACAAGGCAACACCCACCAATGAATATTGAATGGCATGAATTTTATTTTTATACATGGTCTCAAAAAAGAAAAAAACCATAAATGTCAAAGCAATGATGAGGGTAGAATATTTGGCACTTCTCATATTTTTTTGATAATGATCTACACCATGTATTAAGTCCACACCAAAACTTTTTTGTGATATAAGATTGGCATTGTCATCTTGAAATGCGCCAGGTAATATTCTATTGTGTTCGTTTAATTTCCATTGACATTGAAATCCATCTTTACTAATCTCACTATTCGGGGATCTTCCGATAAAACTTGGAGATGGCCAAGTTGAATTTACTTGGATATTGGTGTTAGCAGCGTATGGAACAAAATTCATGTTTTCGCTTCCTTTTAATGCCAATTCGAAACTGAATGGATAATTATTGGTGTCACCATCTAGATTTAGTTTATAATGAAAGCCACCGCTGTGAAAGATTTTGGAGATGGGGGTTCCTTTGTCAAAACTAAAGGCTTCTTTGTCCCACGAACCAACAATGTCTTTACTGATACCATTCATATCTGCAACACTTGCGGAAAGGATTGCTTTGTCATACTCTATGACTGAATTGCTATGTTTGATTTTTTCAAATTCATTGATATTGAAGGCCCCATCCACCTTTAGATCTGCTTCATAAACTATGGCATCATAGATGCCTAAGGTTTTAATTTCTGGATTCAGTGTCGCATCAATATTCAATGCTTCTGGCAATAGGTGATACCATCCAGTAGTGCGATAAGAGCTGCCATCACCATAGCTTCCTTCAATAGAGTAGGGAACAGAAAGTAAGGGGCCTATTATTTTTTGGGCTCCACCCCAAGATTCAGCCACTTGTTGTTTGGTCTGTTTGGACAACCCTTGTCTTTCCCAGATTAAACTTTGCAGCATTCCATTGGGAATAAATAGTAGTAAGATTAGGATCAAGATAAATCCAATCTTAAAGTAGATCATTTTTTGACTTTTGATTTTCATGATAATAATTTAAAAGTACTTTGAAATGCAAAGTATAATGATAAAAAAATTTATTGTTTATGTTGGCTTATCAGTGCCTCCAACTTTTTTAAATGTTCTTTAAATGCCTTTTTGCCCAACTTGGTTATTTTAAATTCGGTGTTGGGTTTTTTCCCGATGAATGATTTGAAAACTTCAATGTATGCTGCTTTTTCCAAAGCCTTAACATGGCTGGCGAGATTACCATCGGTCAACTCAAGAGTTTGTTTAATTTCCTTAAAGCTTACCCTGTCTTCTATCATGAGAATAGATAGCATGGATAAACGAATTCGGTTATCCAATGTTTTATCAAGGTCTAAGAATTTCTTTTTCATCGTTCGTACTTCAAGTACATGATACCTCCATATAAAATATGCAATACGCCAAAACCAATGGTCCAAAAGATTAATCCTTTACCAGGGTAAAGGGCTGCCAGCAAACCTAAAATTATTTGTAATATTCCCAAAGTTTTTACAACACTGAAGGTGAAATTACCTGCGGAATAAACAGCAATTCCATAGAATAATAACAGTGAAGGGGCTACCCAGGCCACTTGACCTCTCCATAGTAAAATCATAACAAACAAGCCGCCGGCCAGTAAAGGAATAGCGAAACTGTTGATTGCTCTCACGGCAGCTGGATTCCAAAAATTTTGCCCTAATTTTTTGGCTTTTTTAATACTTAAAAATAATCCAGTGAGGGTGGCAAGTATTAAAACAGAAAAACCGATTACCAATAATTGAATAATTTCTGGTGACCATTCACCATTCCTATAGGCTTCGTAAACTGTTTTGTTAGAATAATAAATTGTTCGATGGGCAAAATATGCGCCAATCAATGCATAAACACCTGCTAAAATGCCCGATAAACCACTTAAAGAGATGAACTTTGTTCTCTCTTCCATGATGCCACGAATGGTGGCCAAATCTTCAACATAATTAGTCATATTAAAAGTACTTTGAAAAACAAAGTTAATTCTTTTATTTAGAATATCAAATTGTTGTGGAGTATGAGATATTTAAATTATATAAAACTTGTTTTCTTTTGCTTATTGATAATTTGTATTGAAAGATCAATATTCTAGACAATGATAAAGTTTCGCAAGGTTTCTGGGGGGATAGCAGTTGCATTAAGCAATGTCCGAAAACATAAATGGGATCTAAGTGGAATGGGAAGTATATGGATGCAAATTTTTTCATTGTTCTTGAATTTTATCATTTGATGCCAGGGAAAAGAAGGGATATTCTAACATACCCCTTCCTTCAATCACGACAAGACCTAAGACCAGGTCCAATGTCTTAAAATATTTTGAATACCTCAGAGAATGTTCCTTTGGTTCCATTAAGGACGACCATCTCGTCACCATCCTCATTAAAAAATAGCTCTTTGTAATCTTCGCCGTCTGGCTCATAAACACAAACAGCGCCTATGCTGTTTATTGGAAAAACGCTAGGTGCTCCACCGCAAACAGATTCATATCTCCATTCTTCAATTTCAATGGGGTCATTAAAGACCGCGCTTGATTTTGTATAGAGGCTTAACTCATCTCCATCATCATTGACCATCCACATAAAATCATCATCATCACCAATTTCTGTACAACCTAATGGTTCTTTACTAAATCCTAGCATGGAACCGATCTTATCAAATGGACAGCCGTAATCCTCTCCCCACTCCCACAATGAATAGGTGTTGTTAGCAAATGAAAATAAAGTATTGTTATTGGATCCTCCTTTGACCATATCAGGATCTAAACCCACCCATTGATAAGTAGCTCCAACTTTATTAAAGAAAACCAATTTTTCTTCCTCAAAATCTATTGCACTTCCAATGGTACTAAATGCCAGACCATCAAATAAACCATCTTCTTTGTTGATGGACGCTACTTTTTTAATTTCTTGATCTTCAAACCATGCATATTGCTGCCCATCTGATGAGAAG
This sequence comes from Saprospiraceae bacterium, assembly GCA_020630955.1. Taxonomy (GTDB): domain Bacteria; phylum Bacteroidota; class Bacteroidia; order Chitinophagales; family Saprospiraceae; genus JAHDBF01. The sequence continues at coordinate 14,659 of JAHDIE010000041.1, read as the reverse complement.
AATAACATGATGTCATCATTAAGATTGACAGCGGCTCCAATTCCTTGACCATCAAAAACATTAAATAGGGCTTTAAATTCGGTGGGGAGATTGTTGATTTCCATATTTGTCGTTCCCGGAGTAGCTTCTTTTGAGCAGCCATTTAGTAAAAAACTGAGCAAAGAAAGAAGGAGTAATTTTTTCATGATTAAATTTTTTTGTGATTGAAATAATTATGGATCAAAGAACCTTTAAGAAAAATGAAGTATTAAATTATTGGCAGGTACAAAGAGGGTACAGCATGAAAAATACAGTGGACAATCATGGGACAAGGAAAACAACTAGTTTTTTTCGTATGAATTTTTTAAGAAAGAATTAATCTTTATGTCCATCCTCAAAATCAGAGGGGGCAAAAATATTATACTGATTATCAGTCATTTAGGTCTTGCTTGTACCCTTGGTCCACACTTTGTCCACCCAAGTTTTTTTGAAATACTGTTGGCCTAGGCTTTATTTGAGTAAAATTTGTATTTCCACATTGGTGGATGACCTTATAAAAAATGAACCATGCATAAACCCCATTCTCATTTCATCAGACTTCTGACCTTTTGTCTTCCATCGTATTTTATTGCCTTCAACTTAGTAGCTCAGGATGGAGATTAATCATGCCGAGGCCAGGCCATTTAGAATTGATTAATTCGCAATAGCCTTGGATTAAGCCATTATTTTGAACAACAAATTAACCACCAAAAAATTCATTGCCATGCCAAAACAATTGTTTCCCAAGTTGGTCTTTTTGACCATTTTTATTGCAAGCAGTCTGCAACTGACAGCTCAACTTAAAGAGAAAAAGTTTTATTATGGATTTACAGCCGGTGCAACATTTTCGACACTTTCAGAGGTGCAGACCACCATCATAAGACCCATTTTCCCAGTTGATACTTATGAGACTAAAAATGTTCCAAGCACTGGAGTAACAACAGGAATGTTTGTCTATTATAAATTTCCAAAATCAAAGTTTGCCATTCAGCCCCAGATTAACTTTGCTAGTCAAGGTGGAATATTTCACTATGAAGATGTTGAAGATCTTATGTATGACATCCACTTCAATTATAACTATCTTAATCTATCGCCCTTGATTAAGTTTTATACTGTTCATGGATTGTTTTTGACAGGAGGTCCTCAAATAGGAATTATCATTAATCGCTCAGCACTCAACTATTCTTCCAATCAACCAGAATTAGGGCCGGATTTGCAAATCCAACAAAGTTTGCGAGAGGTCCTCAAGGGAAATCACAATACTTCAATAATTATTGGCGGAGGTTATGATGCACCATTTGGATTGAGTATTAATGCACATTGGGTCTATGGCTTATCTGATGCAGTAGAAACCTTGGCTAACGGATTTTATTTTATTGAGAATAAAAATGTGAGTAATAGTTTTCATATCACCCTTGGTTATCATATTCCATTTTATAAATAGTAGCCTATGAAAACCACCAAAAAACATCTCACAGTTTTCTCAATTTTCTTCTTCTTTCATTTCTCTTCAATTGCACAAATGCTTTGGATAGAGAATGAAGGTCTGCAAGGCAATTTGAAAGATCGGATCAGCACTGAGACAATAGAAACAAAGGGAAGCCCTCAATTGATAAATTTTCACTCTTGTGCTTCTTTCGGTTTGGGTGAAAGAGTTCAAATCGAAATTTCTAAACTGAATCAATGCCAGATATTTACCGTTTTCAAACCAAATCCTGATAGCAATGAATCTTTGATTTGGAAATTTGAAAATGCTTCTGATGATCAATTATTATTTACCGATCAAAGAATGTATGATTTTACAAAATCTAAGTTCATGAACTTTGTAAATCAAAGGCCAAATCAGACAAAGGTTTATAGTTACCAACATTATCGGACAGGATTTGAGGTAGACAAATTACTCATTGGTGGTTTACCTAAAAATGATAAAATACCAGTGCAAGCATTTGACGGCAACTTTGCTGAACTAATCATTTTTGATCGGGTGCTTGCTCCTACAACAAGAAAGGCTTTTGAAGCTTATTTGGCATTGAAATATAGCCTGCCTTTAGAAATTGGGGAAGACTATGTAATGATGGATGGAAGAAAGATTTGGGACTTTGAAGGGAACAAGGAATATCCACATAGATTGGCTGGATTGGCAAGAAATGATGATTTTAACCTCTTTCAAAAACAATCGAAGTCGCAACTCGAAGGAGGTTTTCTAATCCTTGCCTTGAATGAGCTGTATGATTTGAATGAAGATAACCCAAGCAGCATAAATAATCATGAATTCTTGCTTTGGAGTGATGATGGAAATACCCTTGACTTTGAAATGAGTAATGAACTTCCATCTCTTTTGAAAAGAAATTGGAGATTGAATGCCAAGCAATTTTCATCTCAGCATTTATATGTAGGATTAGATCACCAAGGCATCATGAGTGAACTTGAAAACAATCAAAAACTATGGTTGATTTTAAGTAAAGATCAACTATTTCCAATTGATGAAACCAACTTATATCCATTAAATGAAAAAAACGGCAAGTTGGAAACAAAAGACGTTGCTATCAGGCCTGAATTATATCATTTTTCTTTTATCAAGGCACCAAAACTGTGGCTGATGCTGGAGGTGGAAGAATTTTCTTGTGAAGACGACCATACCGGTTCCCTTAAAATTAGACCAGTTGGAGGAAAAGCTCCTTATTCTTTCAAGATGACTGCTCCCGAAAAAAATGATATTGAAATTGTCATTACAGAAGGCGAGATAGCTGAGCTTTCTCAACTTGAAAATGCCATGTATCGAATAGAACTAAAGGATGCAAGAGGAGAAACTTATGTTAGAACTATCAATATAAACTCGATTGATATTGATGAAGATGAGATCAGCTTAAGTACCAAGGTAAGTGCTGATGAAATTAAGAAATACTTTCAGCAGTATGACCAGGCTCCGGATCTGCAATACACATGGATACTTCCTTCAGGCGAAAGAATTTCAAAATTAGCAATCGAATTTGAAGAAACAGGGGAGTATATTCTTGAAATGCTGAAAAATGGATGCAAGTCATGGAAAACTTTTGAGGTGCAAGCGACTGAAAACAATATATTAAACATGTTCATCAATCCAAACCCATCTTCATCAGGGTATTTTAATCTTACCGCAAAATTAAAAATGACTGCTGAATATAGTATAGACATTATTACGATGGAGGGCAAACGGATTTTCGCCAAAAGCTTCCCTCAAGAAAAATACATCAACTATCACGGGCAACTCTCTAATCCCGGAATTTACAATATTAGGCTGAGTTCAAATGGTTCTCAGCTCAGTAAAAAACTAATTATTGTAAAATAAAACCTACCCCAAATGAAAAAGATATTACTCCAAATCATATTAATACTCCCCAGCATTTTATTGTTTGCTGAGACCGCAATGGACACCGTTCCAAATACCCAAACAATTGGCAAATTGAAAACCTCTTGGGATGAATTTGAAACAGCATCACCTTCAGAGGGGATTCCTTTTATAGAAGTTCCAGAAGCCAACCTGACTGGTGATGCAACCTGTTCGTTTCCCCTGGTTATTCCTGAAGCAAGAAATGGTTTGTCTCCGAATTTAAGTATAGATTATAGTAGTGATAGTGGAAATACTTGGTTGGGAACAGGCTGGGATTTAAGTTTGCCAAGCATTACCTTGGACACGAGATGGGGTGTGCCTATCTATGATCCAAACATTGAGTCAGAGATTTATTTGATTCATGGGGAGCAGCTTGGACCTGTCTTCCATCGGGCGATTGAATATACACGAGAATCAGAAAGAGAGTTTCATTTTAGACAAGAAAGTTCATTCCAAAAGATAATCCGACATGGCAACAGTCCTAAAAATTATTGGTGGGAAATAAAAGATAAAAATGGACTCAGTCATTTTTATGGTGGAACTTCAGAACAAGGATTTTCTAATCCTCATGCTTTGCAAACAGCGGATGGAAATATTACTGAATGGCATCTTGCAGAAACAAAAGACATTTATGGAAATATAATAAAGTATAGTTATCAAAAAGTAAGTTATCAAGCTGGACGATGTCTGTATCCTCAACACATTAGCTACAATGGACATAATGGATCGGATGGAAACTACACGATTGATTTTGTATTGAAAGATCGTAATGATTCGAATGTGAGAGAGGATGTGGTGATCAATTGTAGAACAGGCATGCAATATGCCATGGCTGATTTGTTGGAAAAAATAACAATCTCTTACAAAGATCAAACCATTAGAAGTTATCGATTCGATTACCTAGAAGGTCGATTTGCAAAAACTTTACTAAGGTCCATCTCTGAATATAATCAAGATGACGATTTGTTTTATCAATACGAATTGGAATACCATGATGACTTGGAAGTGAATAATAATGTGATGAACTTATTTGGTCCTGGTATATCTTGGAATGTGCCCAAGGATAATATTGATGTTTTACCTGTAAGTGCTACTGCTGCAATTGGGTTTCTTGATGAGCCGACAATCTTAGGTGGTGCGAAGTCTATTAGCAATAGTGTGAACACTGCATTTACCATTGGATTGATTGGAAATCTAGCCTCCAAAGAAAATACGATTGGTCCCAATGGCGGTGGAGGATATACAACAGCAACTGGGTTAACAACGTTGGTGGATATTGATAGTGATGGCTTGCCTGACAAACTTTGGAAAGAAGATGGAAGGCTTTATTATAGGCCAAACCTAAATCCCTTGGGAACAGGAAATTATGGGTTCAGTGCTAATAAGTATGAAATCAAAGGTGTCACGGATTTTAGTTTGTCCAATACCATTTCTTTTAATATTGGGGCGGAGGTAAATGTAGGGATTGCCAGTGGGGTAAGTGGGTTTTTTGGATACTCCTACAGCAATAATACCACCAATATTACTACTTACATGGCAGATTACAATGGGGACGAATTGCTGGATATTGTGCACGACAAAAAAGTATATTTCAATACGTTGGACAGTGACAACAGGCCTAATTTTGGGTTGTCAAGTTCTGCGACAGAGAGTCCTATTTTTACAGGTGATCCACTAGATCCTTCCTTGGTAGAGGTAGATCCTGACGAGCAGTCCAATGTGGAAAATGCTAACCCTCTGCACGATGCTGTTAAGTTATGGATTGCACCTAATGATGGTGTGATTTCAATTTCTGGATCACTTAATCTAATGGATGTTCCAGTAGGTGATGATCCTGAATATCGAGATGGTGTTATCGTCATGATCCAACATCAGAATAATGAATTGTGGAGGGAGAGAATACAAGAAGATGATTTTACCTTGAAGACACCGACTGGAGTGGGTAATATACTTGTTTCAAAAGATGATTCAATATTTTTTCGAGTCCATTCTGTGTTCAATGGTCATGGTGATCAAGTCAATTGGGATCCGGTCATCAGCTATCAACAAGAGGACTTAAGTGAAACAACAATAGATCGTATTCCCTTGCATCAATTTCAAGCAAGCAAGGATTTTTTGACATCGGATAACTCCGAAACTGTGTTTGTGAAAGATGGCATTGTGAGTTTAGAAGGAAGATTTATAAAGCCCATTACAACAGATTCTGTTTTTCTACAATTGCGAAATGGAATTGTTTGGGATACTGTTTTTGCTCCTTCAGAAATCGTTGACATGGAACTAGAGATTGAAGGATTTACTGTATCACAAGCTTCAGAAATAAAGTGTAATATCGACGCGAAGAGTAATATCGATTGGACGGCGATTGAGTGGAACCCAAGATTTGTGTACACCTCATTTGATGACGGCAGTGAGGCTACAGATTTGAATGGTAATCCAACTTTGACAATCTGTCCCAAAGTAGAGTATAGGAGTTTTAATGTTCCGCTGAAATATGGAGAGGGTTTTGTGATTCCTGAATCTGGAGAAGCCTCTATACTGGCAGAAGTTTACATTTGGTCAGGAGTTGTAGGAACAGGTTATTTTACATCAAAATTAACTTCAAGTGTTGATTCGATTGGAAGGACTCAGATGGTAAACGATGATAATCTATTTCAGATAGATCTTACGGTTGAGCAAGGGGATACTTTGTTCGCCGAATTTGGTTTCCCACTGGATAATGTAATCTATGGTGCGACACTTGATCGCTGTCTTTATGTTATGGGTGCGGATACAACAGAGATCGAATGTTTTGCCTATGCGAGAGATGAAAATTATAAATTTAATACAAGTTATCCTTACAGAGGGTGGAGTCAATTTGTGTACAATGCCAATAATGGACGAGGGCAAACTGGCATCTTGCTGGGTTCTCTGAATTTTGATGAAGATGCGGTGGTTGGAGATACCCTGCTCATCGAAGAAGATGTGGACTCCACACAGATATCTATGAACAATATAGATATGGACGAACTTTTTTCAGTGATGAGGTCTGATCCTAAAAGTCTGGCATGGCGTGGATCAGATTCTCTCACTTTCGTAAATGCCTTTGTCATTGCATCATCAAGAAATGGTTTGCAGGATGTAGATCTCAGTCGTGTTACCGTGCCTTCTGGAAATGAATTTAGTTCAGTAAATCTTAAAACGAAATCAGATAGTCATGCGATTGCTGCGGGTGGCGCAGTTGGACAAGTAGATGCCGGTGGAGGAGTAACACCTGGAAAATCTTGGAGTTTGGTTGATGTTTCCGATTTGAATGGGGATCGTTTTCCAGATATTATGTATGAAAACAGTATTCAATATACGGGTCACCGTGGAGGATTGACGCAAAGGTCATTAACACATAATTGGGGAACACATCTTGCTACCAGTTTAGCCAAAGGGGGAGGTATCGGAGGATCCTACCAATCCACAAGTGCCAAAAATTCTGGTGCTTCCCCAGGAAAAGGTACCAATAAGTCAAGTTCGAGAATGAAGGCGAGTCAAAAAGGGCGAATGGCTGGTTCTAGAAGTGCTTACCGGTCCTCTCAAAACTCAATAGGAATCTCAGGAAATTTCACCCATGATACGGATAAAACCAAGCATACCTTCGCTGATATAAATGGCGATGGATTAGAAGATAAAATCTGGGAAGGAGGGCAGGTTGCCTTAAATCTCGGTTACGAATTTGCAGAAAAGACGCAATGGAATTTTAATGACATCAGAACAGGTGAAGCTTTTGATGGAGGTGGTGGAGTAGGAATTAGTTATGATAACAATAGCTTTGTTGCTGGTCTGAGCATATCGGGAACAGGTCATCGAAGTTTGTCAGGATTTACAGACATTAATAATGATGCCCTTCCTGATCTCATTGTGAGCACAGAGCCATTGGTGGTAAAAATTAATACAGGAAGTGGATTTACAGATGCAATCACATTGGCCGAGATGGGCTACATCGATTCAGGGCTTTCTATTGGGGAGTCGTTGAATGTCGGAGGTACTGTTTGTATCCCCTTTGTATTTATCAAAGTATGTGTGAATATTGTCGTATCCTCGGGTCAGGGTACCAGTAGTGTCCAGCGAACTTTTGCAGATATCGATGGGGATGGATACGTTGATCTGTTGAGTGCAGATGGTGATGATGCCAATCTTATTTCTCGATCCTCTAATATTCGACGCACCAATCTTTTGAAAAATATACGAACCCCCTTAGGTGGTAGTATAGCCATTGACTATAAACTGGAAGGAAATAATCACAACATGCCATTTTCGAAATGGGTAATGTCAGCTTTGGTCATTGATGATGGGGTAGAAGGCGACGGACTTGATGTCAATTATAAATCCTTTACCTATGCCGATCCTTACTACGATAGAAATGAAAGAATATTATATGGCTTTGGTGAGGTTAATGATATTTATATAAATGAGGCAGGGGAAACTTTGAGAGAGATTGCTACCAAATATCATGTTCGCGATTATTATCGCAAGGGACTGAAGAAAGAAGAAAATATCTCTGACGGCGATGGTAAGATGTATCAACAAACAGTGTACACTTATGGTTTGTTTGATATTGCTTCTGGTCTTTTGTTGCCACCTAGTTTTGATCAAAGAGATGATGGTATGTGTTTTCCAGCACTATTGCAAAAGGTAAATAAAAGTTACGAGGGTCTAGACGAATTTTTAGCTCGTACTTATCATTATGAGTATGATGCATTTGGGAATATAATTTCTTATACAGATATAGATGAGACAGGTAATACCCTGCTAACCATCACCAGTTATCAGCACGAAGATGATAGATATCTACATAGTAATATCACAACAGAGCAAATTTATGGAAATGGAGAACTCTATAGAAGTAGAGTATATGAATTGGACGAGCTTGGTAACATATTGGCAATCAGGGAGCAAATCAATGACCAGCAAACGGCCATTACCAATATGACATATGACATTTATGGAAATGTCCTTAGTAAAAGTAATCCTGAAAACTATAAATTGGAAAGATTGGATTTTGAATATCGCTATGATGAAGAAGAACATCAATATCTCATTTATGAAAAAAATGGTTATGGTGAAGAGGAGCATTATACTTACGAATACTTGTACAACGAAATGAGCTCGTATACTGATATTAATGGAAATGAAACGGTGTATGATTACGATCGATTTGGAAGAAAAAGTTCTGTTACCTATCCAAAGGAAAATAGTAACGCTTTGCCTTATTCGATCCGCTATGAATATTATCCAGCTCCATCTAGTGCTTATGCCATTGCTTATCATTTCGATGCAAACCAAAATTCGGATTTAAGAACCATTGAATTTGAAGATGGGTTGTTTAGATCCATTCAAACAAAAGCGGATGCAAGCATATATCAAGGAGGTGTCGGTGTACATAAAATGATAGTATCAGGTACGGAGGCATTTGATGAGATGGGGAGGTATCATGAAAGCTATCAGCCTTTAAGCGAATTCTTGGGATCAGAGAATCTATTGAATACCCAAACAAATCCAATCTCACCGACCAGATTTAGTTATGATCTCATGGATCGATTGGTCCGAGCTGAAGATAGTTATGGGGCGGTGACTAGTTATGAGTATGGCATTGCTTCCGCAAATAATGGGAAGCGGTATCTTTCACTGGAAATCACTCACCCCTTGGGAAACAAAGAAATGCAATTTTTTAATTTGCGTGGTGATATTGTAGCAGAAAAATATGAAGGACCCAATGGAAGTATTTGGAGAAATTATGAATATGATGGCTTTAATCAGGTAGTCAAAATTATCGATCACTTTGGCAACGAAACTTTCTATAGTTATGACTTATTGGGAAGAAGGGTTTCTGTCAAAGTGCCAGATGCAGGAGAAACAGTTTTGCATTATGACAAAGCAGGAAATCTAACGAACAGAATTACCGCCACCATTCGGGAAGTGATCAATGAAAATGGATCGATACGATATCAATATGATAAAGAGCGATTGGTGCAAATAGATTATCCTAAGCATTTTCAAAATAAAGTTATTATTCATTATGGAACTGCTCAAGATAGTTTTAATCGAACGGGAAGAATCTGGCTGATTGAAGATGCTACAGGTGGTCGAGAATATTTCTTTGATGAATTGGGGAATCCTGTAAAAACAATTCGAACGGTCATGATTAATCGTTCCAATGTATTTACCTATGTTTCTGAAGCCAGCTATGACAGTTGGGGTAGGGTCTTAGACTATACTTATCCTGATGGCGAACGTCTGGAATATCAATATGGGATCGGTGGCCAATTGAAACAAATGATTGGTTCTATTGGGAGTGAAACACAAATCTACCTGTCGGATGTAGCTTATGATGAACATTTGGATCCGGTATACATAGAATACGGCAATGCTGCCAAAGAAGAGTTTGTCTATGACAACAAAAGAAGAATTGCTGCCAAGCGAAGTATATTGTCAGATGGCTCTTTGGCTGCTGATGAAATATTTGAGTATGATTTTGCTGATCAACTAATCCTAAAGAAAAATAATAGTGCGGCTCAAAATATAGGTGGAACATATTCTGAGGAGTATAGCTATGATGTGCTATATCGACTTTCTAGCGCAAAAGGACAGTGGAGAGCAAACGGTAAAAATGAAGACTATGATATGTTTTTCGATTATGATGAATTAAATAATCTTACCATGAAAAATCAGGTACATCGCGTCAATGATGAACAACAAATCATGACCACTAGAATCCTGGATTACGAATACGAGCATGAATATCAACCAACACGTCCTTCCAAGGTTGGTGGCAGACAATTTCATTATGATGCCAATGGAAATCTATTGTTGAAAAATAGTAACGCAGTTTTTGATTTCGATCAAAATATTTTTGATGAAGAAAATCGATTGATCGGTTCATCCAACAATGGTTATATCAGTCGATACACTTATGATGCCTTTGGTCATCGAACGATAAAAAGCCATGGAGAACAACAAGGTGTTTTTATCAATGGAGCACCGGCTGGTTTTTTAGAACACAAATCAAATTTTGTAGTAGCGGTCAGCCCTTACTTTACTGTGTTTAAAAATGATTATCGCAAACATTATTATTTGGGGAATCTGAGAATTTTGACAAAGCTAGGGACTGGGGTTTTTCAAACGAACTTGGCACAGGTGCCAGGAATTTCTGCAGGAGGAATTGATTACAAAAAAAGGATCAAGGAATATGAAGATTCCATATTGGAATACTATGCTGACTTGGGAGTAGCGCCAGGGCCACCGACGCTCTTGGCACTATTGGGTCAACCAGAAATAAATGCCACAAGTCTTCCTGATGCTGATGGGGAGAATCCTTGGAATACCGCACCAGGGAATTGGCCGATCTTAAGTCCTCCTGACACCTTAGGTCCTCCAGGCAGTCCAGTTTTTTATGAAAATGCAAGTATAAACAATGAGAATGTTGAGGCAGGTTATAATTTTAGTCTTGGAAACTTTGTGAAAGAGCTGGAGCAATTTTATTATCATTATGATCAGAATGGTAGTACGCAATATGTGACAGATTATGCTGGAGAAGCTCGGCAATATTCGGCATATTTTCCGAGCGGTGAAAGGTGGATCTCAGAGACAACGACAGCGGACATTAGCCCTTTTCAATGGAACGCTTTGGTGTTTGATGAAGAAACAGGAATGTATGATCTTGGCAATATCTATTATGATCCCACTTTAAATATTGAACAAAGTATAGACCCTATATTGCAAAATTTTGGTGAACAAACTTTTCTTAATAGACCTGAGGGGGAATTGTTCTATGATTATGCCATGGGTGGTGATCAAAATGATGATCCTAGCTTTGATCTTCAGATATTAAACGCCGAGCGACCTAGTCCATTTACAGGAGTCTCTGCTAATGGTATCAATCCATTTAAGAAAGCGAAAACCAAAGACATGAAACTCACCGAATTCGAAATCAATGAGGCATTTGGTGGATCGATTCCTTGGGACAATCAGTCAGAGAAAGTCGATAAATCTTCAAAATTTAGTTCGCTCATCAGCGAAGTTGCGCCACAACTTGCTGTCGTGGATATATCTGATCAAGCAGAGGTGGATCGAGTTGTTCAAAAATATTTTGATGATAGTGTGGCTGATTTTAAAAAGAAGCTAAAGAAGGCCTTAGGTCTGAAGCAAAGTGTATCCACCAAATCAAAAACCAAGAAAGTAGGAAGAAAAGTACGTTTTAAATAATAGGCAATTAACATTGTAAGCTTGGTGGTCTTATATTTGGATCACCAAGTCTTCCAATGAGTCATTGGGTTGCAGTTCTAGTTTTTTTCTGAGTCTATATCTTGCTTTTTTCACACCTTCCATTGATATATTCAAGATGTTGGCGATTTCTTTTGAGTTAAGATTCATTTTCAATAATGCCATTAATCTCATTTCGTTGTTGGTGACATTTGGAAATTGTTCTTTTACTGTGGTCTCAAAATTATTGTGAACGGCTAGGAATCTCGCTCTAAAAATTTCCCAAGAATCTTCATCGTTTTGATTGATGGTGATGGTGTTGAGGACTTTTTGTAGGTCCCTATTTCCGATAATGCTGGTATTGATATCTTTTACTTCTGTCTTGATGTCCTCAAGTATTTCGTTTTTGTGTGCGAGTTGCAAAGCGTATGCTGTCAGTTCTTTCTTGCGCAAGTTGAGTTCTTTTTGACTGAACAATAATTCTTGGTCTACTTTTTCTTTCTCGATTCTGTTTCTCTTGAGTTTTTGTCTCATGGCATAAAACAAAGAAACAAGTAATCCTAATAAGCCAAACAAACCGGCAGTCATCGCCTTTTTTTGAAGTGATTGCCTTTTGTTCTTTTCTTCTAACAATATAATCTCCTGTTCTTTTTTTTCAGTTTGATATTTGACTTCAATTTCAGAAATGGCCACTTTGTTGTTTTCAATCAATAAGGAGTCATTGAAACTAATGTATTCTGATTGTATCGCATAAGCTTCATCAAGTTGGCCTGTTTTGTGGAGCACTTTACTGAGATTGTCAAGAAGTCGCGCAACATAGATCTGGATACCTTTTTCTTTTGAAAGCTTGAGCGACTTCCGTAAATAGGGTATGGCTTGTTTGAATTCATTTCGTGCATTGTGGATTTCTCCCAATTTCAAATAGCACTCTATTTCTCGTCGGTTGTCACCTATTTTTTTACTGAGATCTAATGATTCGGTATAGAGCTTGAGGGCAGCATTGTAATCTTTTTCTGCTTCGGCGCAATTTCCCAATCCACGAATCACCGTTGACATGGCATGTATATTTTTGACGGAACGAAAATAATCCATGGATTGCTCCATCAATTCTTGAGCCTTTGAAAGCGAATCCATGGCAAGGTAACAAAGGCCTTTTGTGTAGATAGCTTGGTGCTCAAATTCTTTAGCACCATCATTGTGATATTCGATTCTGGCTTTTTCAAGCCATTCGATGGAACCATCAGGTTCTTCGTTGAGACGAAGGATATTGGCAATGGTGAAATAATTTTTTCCTAACTCTGTTCCTTTCAGACCAATTTCTTCATCAAGTCGCAAGGCTTCGAATTGTTTTTCTAAGGCCATTTTTAATTCTCCTCTTTCTATGTAGTTGGTAGAGATGTTGGAAAGTACGGCGGATTGCTTTTCTTTATTTCCAGTTTCTCTATAATAATCCAAAAGTTCGTTGAGTATGACCTTTGCTTTGTCTAGTTCACGATTAATGCTGTGATGAATTGCGAGTCTATTTTTTGCTGCATAAATCTGCTCTTTATCCCCAAGTTTTTGGCATAAGGCCAATTCTAAGTCCAAATACTTTTTTGCTTTTACGAGATCTCTTCTTCGGTAGAATTTGTATAACTCAGCGTATGTGTACAACAAAACAGAGTCCTCTAAGGTATTTTCTAAGGATTGTTCTAAACTATCAATGGTCTTGAGTAATCCATCATTTTGAGCACTTAGCTGTATTGTTGTTGTTATAATGATAAATACAAATACAAAAAGTGCCTGAAGGTTTGTTTTCATAGCAGCTTGGGGTTATGATTATGAAAGTAATCAAAAACCTTCGCTAGAACGAAAAAAATTGAAAAAATTAAGCTGCAAAAACTATGAAATGTAAAATGAAATAAAGCCAGTCTAGCAAAGGCTAGTCCGGCTTTATTATTTTAATTTTCTGAATTTATCTCAAATGGTTTTTTGTTTGCAAAACTTGCATCATCACAAAGATTATCTAACTGCAGTATTTCTTGCGCAGTCAATAAGATTTGATCACAGGCAACCATGCCTTCAGGATCCCAATCAAAAAAATTACAATCTATATCTACGATAATACTTCCATCTGCATAACCTACTACACCGCAATCGGAAGTTGATAGAAATCCAACTTCATTCAACACGCAGCTTTGGTTTCGATAATCAAACCATGCTACAAGATCCATGGAAAGTAATTGGTCTAGACTCCAGTAGGGGCAGCAATTCTCATCTTGGATACCATCACAATTGTCATCCAGCCCGTTTCCACAAATTTCTTCTGATCCAGGATAGACCTCTGAATTGTTGTCATCACAATCGCCACCAGGCACACATTCATTTTCGTTGGCTACCCAGCCATCTCCATCATTGTCTTCGAGTAGTACATCACCATGGTCTAGATGAGCCTGCACTGCGTTTTCATTGACACTAATGACATGCCATGAGCCATTTCCAGTGATGTGACAAAGGTCTACTTTATCACCACCTCTAAAATCAACTTCTTGATTGTTTACTTCATGTTGATGATGCTCTTCTTCTTTGGCGCAACTGAACAGGAGGAAAGTACAAATTAGTGTAAGGGTAATTGATCTCATTCTTTTTGGGTTTATGAATTTTGAAAATTATCAATTCAATATACATGCTTGCCAGAGCAAGTAAAATTTTTGCAGATTAAATTCAAGAAGAGCGCTGATAATTCATAGAATACCATTAATGTATTTGCTTGGATAGGGTGGGGGTAATTTGGTTAGTAAGTTTTCAAATATATCGCGGTGTTAATATTAGTCTATGGTCTAAAAGTTAATTTTTCCAATTTTTTTTTACGGTTTTGGAAATGGGTATCTTAGACGTGTCGGAGCGGTTCCGAACGACTAGCAGGTAAAAAGAGGGATATGGGGTATTGAATTGGTGGTTGTAAATGTTAGATACATTCAAGCTTAGGAGAAAAAGATGAAAGTTTGATGGTATTGAAATTGATCGAAATTATTTTCGATTTACCGTGAACAAGTAGATCTTTAA
>JAHDIE010000008.1:62512-120221 GCA_020630955.1 Saprospiraceae bacterium | reverse complement strand
ACAACGAGGCTATTAAATCTATTGAGCTTTCTATTGATCAAGAATTGAACTTAAAATCAATATTAGAGTCCAAAATGATGGATGATGAACTTCCAGAATTTGAAGAAATCATTTGATCATGCAGTTTGTTGGATATATTTTTTTCTTAGCCCTTAATGCCCTAATCAGTATTCTTCCATTTAGATTGGTTTATCTTTTCTCTAATTTTATTGCTTGGGTATTGGGATCTGTGTTTTCATATCGAAAAGATGTGATCATTAAGAATCTTAATTTTGCTTTTCCTGAATTTTCGGAAAAAGAAATAAATAAACTACTCAAACCCATCTATCGCAATTTTTCGGACATACTGGTTGAGTCCTTCAAAAGTTCATTTACCTCTCCGAAAATTATAAATAAGCGATACAAATTTTTAAGTAATAAAGAATTTAATTCTATCGAAAATACTAAAAATGGAATCGTTGTTTTTGCTGCGCATTATGCAAATTGGGAATGGGGAACCATTACTTTACAGCAACAAACTCCATTTCAGGTGATAGGTTTGATCAAACCATTGGCTAACAAATATATTGATCGATTTATTGCAAAACATAGATCAAAAATAGGTACTGGCTTGGTTGATATTTATGGGCCAAAGGATGCAATCTATGCCATCTACGATCGTCCTAGTTCTATTGTATATATTGCAGATCAAAACCCATCCAATAAGGCAAAGGCACAAATTGTCAATTTTTTTGGAAAAGAAACTTACGCTTTGCATGGTGCTGCAAACTTTGCAATAAAACATCCTCAGAAGCCAGTTTGGTTCTACAATATTGAAAGAATTGATAGAGGCCAATATACAGTCACTCCTCAAAAAATTGCAGATGGAAATGAAGAAGGAATGACAAAGCAAATTTTAACGCAAAGGTATTTTGATTTGTTAGAAGCGCAGATTAGAAAAAATCCAGCCAATTGGTTATGGACACACAAGAGATGGAAGTCTCAAATCAACTATTAGTAAAAATAATTTCAGCATCTTTGCTGGAAAATTATCATAAATCATGCTCAATTCAATAGGCCCAATAGATGGTAGATATGCTGACAAAACAAAGGAATTAAGACCTTTCTTTTCCGAAGCTGCCCTTATCAAGTATCGTATTTTTGTAGAAATAAAATATTTCATCGCTTTAAGCCACACAGGGATTGAACATTTCAAACCCATTTCAAAAGAACTTGAACTCAAACTGGTTGAATGGGCGAAAGGTCTAAATGAAACTGATTGTGAAGCTGTAAAAAAACATGAAGCCATAACCAATCATGATGTTAAAGCTGTTGAATATTTCATCAAAGATAATATTGAAAAATTTGGAATTGATGAGACCAAAGAATGGATTCACTTTGGCTTAACCTCTCAGGACATTAATAATACATCATTTCCAATGATGATCAAGGACGCTTTACAAAAAGTCATTGCTCCAAAGTTAGATGAAATTGTTGCAGCAATAAAGGCATTGGAATATGAGTATGATGGAATACCAATGCTAGCAAGAACACATGGCCAACCAGCAAGTCCAACGACATTAGGTAAAGAATTTAGAGTGTACAGAGAAAGAATCGAAAACTTGATGAAGCAATTATCTTCCTTACAATTATATGCAAAATTTGGTGGCGCAACAGGAAACTTTAATGCTCACAAAGTAGCATTAGCGAATATTGATTGGATTCAATTTTCAAATAACTTTGTTGAGAACCATTTAGGTCTTTCGAGATACCAAACGACGACTCAAATTGCACATTATGATGACTTATCCGGATTGTTCGATTTGATGAAACGAATTAACGTTGTGTTCATCGATATGTGCAGAGATATTTGGACCTATATAGCAATGGATTATTTTAAACAGAAAGTCGTTAAAGGTGAGGTGGGTTCTAGTGCCATGCCTCACAAGGTAAACCCAATTGATTTCGAAAATGCAGAAGGGAATTTTGGAATGGCAAATGCAATTTACAATTTCCTTTCCTCCAAGTTACCGATCTCAAGACTACAAAGAGACCTAACAGACAGTACAGTCTTAAGAAACGTCGGAGTCCCATTCTCACATAGTCTTATTGCTTTCAAGTCGCTTTTAAAAGGATTGTCAAAGTTGGATCTTAATAATCAAAAACTTGAGCAAGATCTTGAAAACAATATGGCAGTTTTGGCTGAAGCAATTCAGACTGTACTTAGAAGAGAAGGATTTCCAAAACCTTATGAGGCATTAAAGGAACTAACTAGAGGAAATTCGCGTATTACTAAAGAGGTAATTG
This sequence comes from Saprospiraceae bacterium, assembly GCA_020630955.1. Classification (GTDB taxonomy): domain Bacteria; phylum Bacteroidota; class Bacteroidia; order Chitinophagales; family Saprospiraceae; genus JAHDBF01. The sequence goes on along the minus strand of JAHDIE010000008.1, from coordinate 117,935 downwards.
ATCAATTCGTAGATGGACTTGAAATTACTGATGAAATAAAATCTGAATTAAAACAAATTACTCCCTTTAATTACACAGGATACAATTAGAATGAAACTTTTAAACATCTTCAATGCCCTCAAAAAAACTGGAAAAACTGTTCATAAATCCATCAAGGGAAGTATGAAGTTCATGGACGAAGTTTTAGAAAAAGAATACATTGTGAACACCATCGACGACATTAAAGAGGCAACAGGAAAAGTGGTAGAAAAGAGCGGTGAAATTTATGAAAACACCATACATTCAGTTGAAAGCTTAACTTCAGATCTTCGAGATAAGGCTGAGGAATTTAAAGATGAGTTTAAAGAAATTGTGGATGAGGAGGAATAATTAATTTTTCCTATACATATCCATGGGACTTTGCCCATTTTTCATAAGCTCAATACATCTTTCAACCCGTTTGTCCCTCGTTGCTTGGCGCTTAGCTTCGATAATATAATTGGCCACCTCCTTTTGCTTTCCAGGAGATAGTTTATCGAATGAAGCTTTTATCGATTTTTGGTTTTGGAACGCCCTTTTTAGCTCCTTAGGAATTTCAACTTTTTTTATTTGCTTTCTTTTGGGTTTTATTTCAAGTCCATTTTTTTGGTTTTCAATTGCTTCTAAAACATATTGCTTTACCCATGACTTTTTAATTTCCTTTTCACTTTCAAATCGCCATTGTCGCATGCCTATGGTCTTTCCTTCTTGTGCATTATTCAGAACATTTTTAGGATCAGATAAAAACACTCCCTGATGAAACCAAATCCCAAAATGATTTTTAAAACTCCCTAGTCCAATAACGTTTTTACCATCAACCATATATGTTGGCATCCCCCATTTTAGTCCTTCTTCAATTCCTGTAGATAAAATAATTTCTCTCAACTTATTAAGGCCTTCTGGCCATTCACATTCCGAAAAAAATTGATCCAATGACTTTGCAGGTTTCATAGCTTTTAAATTTAAACCCAAATTAATTTCTTTTAGAAATATTTTCAAGTCTCTGGGACAAAACTTTGTTCGCTAAAATTTTGTCGCCATAAATCCAAAGACACTATTTCTATTCAATTCAATCAACAAGTTTCGTAATTTCAAAAAAAAAAATAAAATGACAAGGTATCTATTTCTGATACAATTGTTCTTGCAATTGCAACTTGGAGCTCAAGAAAGCGTAGATGGGATTATTGAATTTCAATCAGACCCCCAGAAAAAATATTCGCTTTATATTCCATCAAATTATAATGATAATGAAGCCAACGCAATGATGGTAGGCCTTCACCCTCTCAATACTAATAGATGGGATTCAACATCATGGAGAGACACACTCATTGTCTTTGCTGAATCTAATGATTTGATTTTAGCAGTTCCAGATGGAGGTCCAGATGGTGCAATTGACGATCCAATTGATACAGCATTTACTTCCTTACTGATTGACTCTATGGCAGTATGGTATAATATAAAAGAAGATGAAAAATACCTCATGGGCTTCTCATGGGGAGGAAAGACGGTCTACTCTTATGGCCTCAGAAGACCAAAAGAATTTGCGGGCTTCATACCCATAGGAGCAGCTATATCTGGGGCAGCTGAAATAGAAGACTTAATAGAGAATGCTTTGTATAAAAATTGGTACATTTTGCATGGAGCCAATGACAATCCCGAGATAAGATTTTATCCCGCTGCCAGCGCACTTAATGAAGCAGGTGCATGTTTGGAAACCAATCTATTGCCAGGGGTTGGTCACACCATTGATTTTCCAAATAGGAATCAGCTATTAAATACTGCCTTTGCTTACATAAGAGATAATCAATGTACAACTGCTGCAGAAGAAGTTAATTCAATGCTTAATGTTACATCTTCACCAAACCCTTCTTCGAAAAACATTAAATTAAACAATCTAAAAAAGGAAACAAAAATTGATTGTTATGATATACATGGGCAAAGAATTAATTTCTCTAGAAATGATAATCATATTTATATTGACGAGGATATAAAAGGGATAATATTTATTACTTTAGAATTGGAAGAACAACAAAAAGTAATCAAACAAATTATTATCGAATAATTCTGAGTAGTTTATATTCCTTAAAATTTTCACTACCAAATAATTTTTGGAGTATTTCTGATAAAACAACCATGAATTCCAGAAACTTACAAGTATAAAATTACTTTAATGTGGGAGGTGACTTTTAAGCTTACCATAAATAAATGTTCCCAATAATGCGCTAATAATTACAACTAAAATAACAAAATATCCATTTCCAACAAGAACGTATAAAGGCCCTGGGCAAGCTCCAGTCATTGCCCACCCTAAGCCAAATAAAATACCTCCAAATAAACTAGCATAGTATGTTTTCGCCTTTTCAACAAAATGCACCCTTTCTCCTGCAATATTCTTAAATCGAATTTTTTTCAACATAAAAATCATCAATGCACCTAAAGTTGCAGCAACACCAATTATGCCATACATGTGAACACTTTGAAAACGAAACATTTCCTGAATTCTGTACCATGAAACAGCCTCAGATTTTGTCATCACTATTCCAAATATTATTCCTGCCAAAAGTATCAATATTCGCTTTTTCATTATAGTGACAATATTAAAGGCAAGAAAATATGAGTTGTCAATAAGCCACCAATAAAAAACCCTATGACGGCAACCAAAGAAGGGATTTGTAAACTTGCTAAACCAGTAATGGCATGACCTGAAGTACAGCCACCAGCCCATCTTGTACCAAACCCAATTAAAAAACCCCCAATAATAAATAGTAGGAAGCCCTTAAATGACATCAAAAAATTAAAGTTAAATATTGATTCGGGTAGCAAACCCTGAGCAGGAGGAGGAACTCCCAAAACTTGCAATTCGTTAATCGTTTCAGCTGAAATCGCAACCGGATTTGGATCACCAATGACATAAGAGCCAATATAGCCCCCAATAACTGCACCAGCAATAAAAATAAACATCCATGCTTGCTGTTTCCAATCATAATCAAAATAAGGAGCTGACTTTTTTCCTGCTATCATTGAACACATTGCCCTAAAGGAACTTGAAATCCCAAACCTTTCCCCAGTGTAAATGAGTAAAAACATAACTATAACAATTCCAAATCCAGACACTGCCCAGTGCCAAGATTGACTAATAAAGTCCATCTTCAACAAATTGATTTATTTAATTAAACTAGGACAACTCCCTTCAAGCGAAAGAGAATTCTCTAGATCAGCAAAAGCACATTGAACATTAATAAAATTAGAATACCCTTTTTCCATTAAAATACTTGAAGCAACTGTTGATCTATATCCACTTCTGCAATGGATATATTGTTTTTGTTGATCATTAAACTCCGCGATATTTTCATTGATATAATCTAATGCAAAATGATTTGCACCATAAATATGTTTATTTGAATATTCACCAGGTTTACGGACATCGAGGATACTTATTGATGAATCCTTCTTATATAAATCCAAAAAGACATCCGCCGAAATTGTTGGGATTGTATTAATTTCTTCGTTTGCATTTTTCCAAGATTCAAAACCTCCTTTCAAAAAACCAATGGTATTATCATATCCTACCCTCGCTAACCTTTTAATTGCCTCTTCTTCTCTACCTACTGGTGCAACCAGAACGATTTTTTGGGTTATATCATTAATCAACGTACCTACCCAGGGTGCAAAACTACCGTCCAACCCAACAAACCATGAATTCGGAATAAATCCTCTTACAAATTCTTCCTTTGACCGCACATCTAAAATTAAAACATCTTCCTGTTCAACTATTACTTTGAAATCGCGCGTGTTTAGAGCTTTATTACCTCTTTCTATAACATCATCATAGCTATCATATCCAATTTTATTAAGTTTGGCATTTTTAGGGAAATATTGTGGTGGAGCTTGAAGTCCTTCTGTAACTTCAAGAATAAATTCTTCTTTGGTCATATTTTCCCTAAGTGCATAATTACTTTTCTTTTGCTCTCCTAAGGTAGACCAAGTTGCACTGCTCATGTTTTTACCACATGCTGAACCTTGACCATGCGCTGGATAAATAATGATATCATCTGGCAGCATCATAATTTTATTACGCAAAGAATCATACAAAGCACCAGCCAAATCTTCAACAGTCACTATTTTAGACTTTTGCGCTAAATCTGGTCTTCCAACATCTCCAATAAAGAGTGTATCTCCAGTAAAAATTGCTTTCTCCACTCCATTTTCATCAATTAATAAATAGGATGTGCTCTCAGGAGTATGCCCTGGCGTATGTATTGCTTTAATTTTAATGTTGCCAATTACAAATTCTTCCCCATCCTCAGCATTTTGAATTATATATTTGGTTTCAGCTGTCGGCCCATAGATAATTGTTGCACCAGTTTTCTTTGCAAGATCTACATGGCCAGAAACAAAATCTGCATGAAAATGAGTTTCAAAAATATATTTTATTTTAACCCCAAGCCTTTCAGCCCTTTCTATATAGGGTTGAGATTCCCTTAAAGGGTCAATGACCGCCGCTTCTCCCCCTGACTCAATAAAATAAGCACCTTGAGCCAAGCAATTCGTATAAATTTGTTCGATTTGTTCCATCTATTATATTCTGGCTTATATTAAATGCACCTCCAAATTAATAAAAGCTTAATAAATAAGCACTTTAGAAGGCAAACACACATAATTAACACGCTTTTAAGGAGAATGGTTCTGATAGTTATCTATACTGATTAATGCTCAAGCTAAAAACTAGAATCATATCTCACTATCATATGAATATATATAGACCTCGATAAACGCAACACTTTTAAAAACATTAGTATTCCAATTAAAATCACGATTGACATAGAAGCATTCACAGACCAATTGAAATAAAATACTAATGTTAATGCAACGGCTAAAAACAAAAAAGCTGTAATTATGTATGAGATAAACATAGCTCCATAATAGAATCCAGGTTCCGGTTCAAAATCTAAATTGCATTCTTTACAATTTTTATTCATATCCAAAGGATTCTTTACATCCAAAGGAATTTTAAATATTTGGCTTTTCCTACATCTTGGACATTTATATTGCCAGCAGCTGGCTAACCATGATATCATACCTAATCTTTAAAAATTAATCAGCATTTGTCCTGAAATTAAGTCTTCTATTGTTTCCCTTTTTCTAATTAAAAATGAATTACCATCTTTAATCAGTACTTCGGCAGGTCTATATCGAGAATTATAATTTGAAGACATTGAATAACAATATGCACCTGCATTTTTGAATCTTAAAATATCACCTTTTTTAACTTCCGGAAGGATTCTATCATTAGCAAATGTATCGGATTCGCAAATGTATCCAACAACATTATACAGCTTCTTATCTCCTTTTGGGTTACTTATATTTTCTATCTCATGATAAGCATCATAAAACATTGGTCTTATCAAATGATTAAAACCAGAATCAATGTGGACAAAAGTGCAGGCCGTTGTTTGCTTTACAACATTTACGGAAGTAAGAAAACTACCAGCTTCACTCACTAAAAATTTACCTGGCTCGAATTTTAAAGTAAAGTCTTTTCCTTTCTTTTGACAGAAGTCATTAAAAACTTCACTAAATTTTTTACCAAATTTTTCAATATTGGTAAAATAATCATCAGGTTTATAGGCTACCTTAAATCCCGACCCAAAGTCAATGTATTCTAAATTTTCAAAACCTTCTGCCGCTTGAAGAATCAGTTCAGCAGCTCTAATAAATATATCCCCATCGAGAATATCCGATCCAGTATGGACATGGACCCCATTGATACATATTCCATATTTATTTGCAAGCCTTTGTAAAAGAGGCATTTGATGAATAGATATACCAAATTTTGAATCAATATGACCAACAGAAATTTTACTATTACCTCCGCCTAACAGATGTGGGTTTATCCGAATACATAGTTTCAAGCCTTGATAAGTCTTTCCTAAGTACTCGACCATTTCTAAGTTATCAGCATTGATGTTAACCCCTAAGGCAATAGCCTGATCATATTCAGCCTCCCCGATTCCGTTAGGAGTAAACATGATATCTGCAGGTAAAAATCCAGCCTTTATACCCAATTGCACTTCTTGAACTGAAACACAATCCAATTTAGCACCTAAAGAATTTAGAAATGATAAAATACTAAGATTCGAAAGTGCTTTACAGGCATAGTGAATATCAAGATTTTTTACATCAAAAGCCTGAAAGAATTCGTTGTACTTTTTAGAGATAATATTGGCATCGTAAACATAAAGAGGAGCTCCATACTTTTTCAGTAAATCTTTAAAATCATTTTGCATCGTTTATTCTTTATATGCCACAACTTTTATTTCGACAACTAAATTTGGATGAGGCAACTGGTGGACAGCTACGGTGGTTCTTGCAGGTTTTATTTCGCTAAAATAACTTTTAAAAACTTCATTGTATCCTGCAAAATCATTCATATTAACCAAAAAACTTGTTACATCAATAACATGACTTAGATCAAGACCTTCTGCATTGAGGATATCATTGATATTTTCAATTACTGCTTTTGTTTGATCCTTAATATCTAATCTCATCGTTCCCATCTCATCCACTTGATGCACTCCAGCAAACGAATTATCCTTCCTTCTAGAGCTTGTACCAGATACATAATAAAAGTTTCCTGCTTTTCTAATATGCGAATATGAACCGCGAGGAGTTGCTTTTTCTTGTAAAATTTTACCTTCCATAACATTGAATTAAATCGTGAAGATACAAACTGTGTGTAGTTCTATATAATTAATAAAAAAAGGTCCATCTTGACAGATGAACCTTTTACAGATCAAAATCTATATTATTCTTAGATTAATATCTTCCTCGTCCTCCACCGTCTCTTCTGTCATTGTCAGACTTAGGTCGAGCCTTTTTGACAACAATTGTTCTGCCATCAAGATCAGAATCGTTTAATTCATCGATAGCAACCAATGCTTCAGCATCGTTAGGCATTTCAACAAATCCAAAACCTTTAGATCTGCCTTCGTATTTATCAAAGATGATCTTAACACTTTCAACTTCCCCGAAAGCTTCAAATGACTGTCTTAGCGTATCTTCTTGTGTGTTATAAGATAGCTTTGCAACAAAAATATTCATGTATAAAAAGTTAATATGAGAATTTCGAGGGTAAAGGTTAATAATGATAACAAAACGACTCTAGAGTTCCCAATAAAGTAAAAAATAAATTAATTAAGAAGAATCTTATATTACCATCGGTAATATTAAACACCTCTTGTGATTATAAAGGTACAAATTATAATACTGACATGTACATTTACATTCATTCTAACCTGATATATTCAACTTTAGTTCCCATTTAGATGATTAATATGCCCCATTTGAGGATAAAGCCTGACTTATATGACGCAAGTGATGTGTAGAATGCCAAGCGTAAAGAGCTAATACAATATCAATTCGATAAGTATATTTACTTTCAGGATGTACATAGGTATTTCTAAATCGGTCTTCATCTAAACTTTCTAACAAGGTTCCAAACCTATGATGTACCCCTTTTAGGATCATTAAACTTGAATCAATGTTATCATCATTTCCATCAATAAGCTTTGCAAAACTTCTTTCTGAATATGCCTTGATTGTTGGGTTATCTTCTGTTAGAGCCATTTTTGTGCGTATAAATGCATTCATATGGCTATCGGCTAAATGATGGACAACTTGTTTAATACACCAACCGTTCGGGCGATATGCCCAACTAAGTTCTTCTATCTTTATGCCATCCAAGGTCTCTTCCAACTTTACTGGCAACTCTTTAATAGTGCGAATCCAATTTTGCTTCAGTTTTTGGGTGATTTCCTTCGGGGCTTCAAATTTCCCAATTGGGAATTTTAATTGATATAATTCAGCCTCTGTCATAAAATTTAATTTTCTTTAATTCTTGGAATTGTGATAATTGATTCTTGTCTACCGTCTATGTAGTAAAAACCTTCTTTCCCAAACACTCCATCCTCCTCTAACATTATTCTGATAATTTTGTTCCATTCTGGAATTTCGGTTGAGGTATTTAATTCGATAGAATACGCTGTATTTCTGAATAATGGATAATCTCCTCTACCCTTCACACCTTCTTGTTTGTCCCACATTCCAATTGTTGGTCCTGCTGCATGCCCATGAGTTCCTATTGGATGAGTATAGATGCTTGGATTAAGACCCTCTTTTTTTGCTTTTTCCAGAGAGGCTAATAAAATTTCATTACCAGTCCAACCCTCTTTAAAGTTAGAAGTCAAAATATCCTGCAAACGATTTGAATTTTCAAATGCTTGAGCGAGGGCCTTTGGCACTTCATTTTCGTTATCTTTTAAAACGTAAAAATGTTGTTGCTGATCTGAGTTTAACCTCAAGTAGGTAATTCCAAAATCTACATGTAATAAATCACCTTTCTGTATTATTTGCCTAGTCGGTCTTTTAGAAAAGGTTCTCAAATGATCAAAGTTTTCAGGGTCCTTTCTTTGAATTGAAACTGTAGGGTGGAACCAAGTATCGAGACCTAATGACCTCACTCTGTCTCTTAACCACCAAACAACATCCTCTGTTGCGGTAATGCCTGGAACTATCACTTGCGAAGAAAAAGCCTCTTGAATAATACTGTGTCCAATTTGGCAAACAGTTGGATAAACATCTAATTCTTTATGGCATCTTGTTTCCAACCATGCAATGGCTAAGTTTTCTGCTGAAACTATTCTTTCTTTGTATTCTTTAGGTAAATAGTCCATAAACTGAGTATACTCAGTATATACTAAACCATCGGCTAGACCAAAGTCGCCAGAAATATTCAAGCCGATCCTATCTGGGTCTTTGGATTTTATAATCTCCATTAAAGCTTCCCACTGATCTGAATAAACATCTAAATCCCATTCTCCTTTTAAAAGTTTACCAACATCATATCTTGCTATGGCTATTTTATCAAGTTCTTTTCCATCCTTTGCTTTATTAAAGACCAAAATTGTTCTTCTTCTTGCAGATAGCCAGGTGCTAGGTAACATTGTTTTTAATACTGGATCTTCATTATATTCTCGTGAAATAATTATCCACATATCAATTTGCTCCCTATGCATTAACTCAGGCAATAAAACTTCGAATCTTTCTTCAAGGATTTCATCCACTATTTTTGCTCTTTCTTTTTCTCCCAAAATCTCTGGCATTTTTCCTTGTGCAGAAATTTGAAATGTAATACATAAGAAAAAGAATAGTATGAATTTTCTTTGTTTCATATTGGACATTTTGTCTTGGCTTATAAATTTCGCAAAAAAAAACACCTCAGCTGTGATTACAAGGTGTTTTTTACAAAAAGAAAAAGGCATCTTTCTTTTAAAAAGAAAAGATGCCTCTTTGGTTTTGAAGATCAAATATTACATCTTACCGACCACCACCTAAGGCTTCATATTTAGCTTTGTAAGTTCCAGACATCTCAAGATCATTAAGTCTAGCATAGATTTCTTTAAGCGCTATAAGTGTATTGGGGTCATCTCCTTTTACACTTTCGGCTTGTTTGAAATATGGTAATGCTTTCTCAAAGAGACCATCCATTTCTAATTTTGTGGCATCGTATTTTTTCATTCCTGCTGGAGTTAAATCAGCAGCATATTCATTCAATTTATCAACAAAGGTTGCAGCCTTATTATAATAAAGAGCTCCCATACTATAGATTGCTTCAAAGTTTCCTTCATCTTTGGCCAAGGCTTGGCTGTAATAATCATGTGCAGCATCGAAATATTCAGTTGCTTTTTCACCATTTCCTTCTTCTAAAGAAGCTGCTTGTAGTTGATCATAAACACTCCCTAAGGTTGTGTAAACAGAAACATTGTCTGGTTCTTTTGCAATTGCTTCTTTCAACTTGCCAATTAATTCTTCTAACTTTCCTTCAGTCAAATAGTGATTGATTTCCGCGAACAATATTGAGGTGTCATCAGGAAAACGTTCTCTACCTGCCTCAAGATATTTAATCGCATCTTCTTTTCCTTCCTCTTTATTGATGTTATACAAAGCTTCATAAACGATTGGTTCATTAGACTCCATTTTATATAATTTTTCAAAAAGGTGCTTTGAATCAGCTTTATTTTCTCCATAATATCCACTGATGGCAGCAAAAAATAGCTGGTCGTCGTATGCATTTTCTTCTTGATCTAATCTACTAGTTTCACCTGCAGATTTTAATAAATCAGCCGCAGCAAGTGTAGATTGAAAATTCTTAAAGGCACTCGCATAATCTTGTTCTTGATAAGCAAAGATTCCGAAATTATTTAAGTAATCTTCAACTTCTTTTAAGCCCGCGATAATGGTTTTCTTATCACCTTTTTTTTCTGCCAATTTATATGCCTGAGCATATGCCTGAAAAGCTTGAATCGCTGCATCTCCAATTTTAATTACATGATCTGGATTTAAAGCTTTTTGTTTAAATTCATTATTTGCAACTTCATTGTAAATTTCACCTCTTGTAATCCATGAACTCGCCATTGATTTAATGTCATCAGATTGAAACGCCTTGTTTAATAGCTCTAGAGATTCATCTAATAGGCTAGCATTTCCACCTGGATCTAGGAAATATTTACTCAGTGCTTTGGATGCACTCTTTAGGTCTTTATCAGCTTGCGCAAAAATTGTAGAAGCTGACAAAAATGCAACTAAGAGAATAAATACTGATTTTTTCATTTTTAGATTATTTGTTTTAAGTATACTTCTTTAACAAGAATTCTCACCACTTTAAGTGTTACCGCTTGTTAAAATAATGTTTTATATTGTTAAAATGCCCAAAATAATAAGGACAATTTACTTTTTATTCTTCTTCATCAGAATTTTCATCCCTATTTATTACAGCAACATCGGCAATGCTATCCCCATTTCCTACATTTATTAGTTTAACACCTTGTGTAGCCCTACCCATATTCCTTACATCAGAAACTTTCATTCTTATCATAATACCATTTTTGGTAGTAATCATAATATGATCAAGTTCACTGACCTTCTTTACGGCAAATACCAAACCTGTTTTATCAGTCACTTGAAGATTAGTTACGCCTTTACCTCCTCTATTGGTTAGTCGATACTCGGATATAAGGGTTCTTTTACCCATACCATTATCTGATACCGTCATGATTGAACTAATATCATCCGAGGAATCTGCGACTAACATACCAACGACTTCATCACCTTTTTCATGATCAATATTCATAGCTCTCACCCCTGCAGCTGATCTACCCATTGACCTAACTTTTGATTCTTCAAATCTAATTGCTTTCCCAAATTTATTGGCAACCATAATTTCTGTAGTTCCATTTGTAAGCAATACTTCTAATAAGGAGTCTCCTTCATGAATTGTAATTGCGTTGATCCCATTAACCCTTGGTCTTGAAAATGCTTCAACAAGCGTTTTTTTAATTAAACCTTTTTTGGTGCAGAATACGATGTAGTTATTGTTAATATATTCTTCGTTGGTCAAGTCTTCTATCATAATATATGCCTTAACCTTATCTTCCTTCGGAATTGCGATCAAATTTTGCATTACCCTACCAGTCGCTGTTTTAGTCGCTTCTGGAATTTGATAAGCTCTAATCCAGAAACATCGACCTTGTTCTGTAAATAAAAGAAGGTAATTATGGTTATGCGCAATAAAAAGATGCTCTATAAAATCTTCGTCTCTAGTTTTACTTCCTCTAGAACCTCTACCTCCTCTACTTTGCTCTCTATATTCTTCAGTTTTAGTTCTCTTAATATAACCTAAACTAGAAATACTAATAACAACTTCATCATTTGGGATCATGTCTTCAACACTAATCTCCCCGTCAGCAAAAGTTATTTCAGTTCTTCTTTCATCTCCAAACTCTTCTTTGATTTCACCAAGTTCTTCTTTGATGATAGACCTTCTTCTTCCTTCATTGGATAAAATATCCTTTAAGTCTGCGATGGTTTTTTGCAATTCTTCATATTCTTCTCGCAACTTCAACATTTCCAAACTCACCAACTTCTGAAGTCGCATATCCAAAACTGCTTTAGCTTGGATTTCAGAAAGACTTAAACTCGACATCAAACCCTTTTTCGCTTCTTCAACTGTCTTAGAAGATCGGATGATACGAATAACTTCATCAAGATTATCAATAGCAATGATTAACCCCTCCAGGATATGTGCTCTTTCTTCTGCTTTACGCAAATCGTATTGAGTTCTTCTAACGATTACTTCTAACCTAAACTTTATGAACTCCTCAATAATTTCTTTTAAGGTCAATTGCTTAGGTCTGCCATTAACCAAAGCAATGTTGTTAACTCCATATGAAGACTGCAACGGAGTATACTTATAAAGTTTGCTCAAGACCACATTGGCCATGGCATCTTTCCTAATTTCCACGACAATTCGTAAACCATTCCTATCTGACTCGTCTCGAATATCGCTGATTCCTGCAATCCTCTCAGTGTTCACCAATTCAGCAATCTTCATAACCAGATTTGCCTTATTAACCTGATAGGGAATTTCATTGATGATGATGGTTTCTTTTCCTGTTTTGGAAGTTTGTATTTCAGCCTTTCCACGGACTACAACTTTCCCTCTTCCAGTAGCAAATGCTTCTTTGACTCCCTCTGTGCCATAAATAATACCACCAGTTGGAAAATCAGGGGCTTTTATATGGCTCATCAATTCATCCAGCTCAATATTGGGATTATCAATCATAGCAATCGTCCCATCAATTACTTCACTGAGATTGTGTGGCAACATATTGGTAGCCATTCCTACAGCAATTCCAGATGCCCCATTGATTAAAAGATTTGGCAACCGTGTAGGAAGAACCGTTGGTTCTTCAAGTGAATCATCAAAATTTAGACGAAAATCAACAGTTTCTTTGCCAATATCAGCCAAAATCAAATCTGAAATCTTCTCTAATCTCGCCTCAGTATATCTCATTGCCGCAGGACTATCGCCATCCATAGAACCGAAGTTCCCTTGCCCATCTACTAATGGATAACGAAGGGACCATTCTTGAGCCATTCTAACCATCGAGTCATATACAGAAGTATCTCCATGAGGGTGATACTTTCCTAATACTTCCCCGACAATTCTTGCTGATTTCTTATGAGCCTTGTTAAATTTGAGGCCCAAATCATTCATCCCATAAAGAACTCTTCTATGAACTGGCTTCAAACCATCTCTTACATCCGGTAAAGCTCTGGATACAATTACGGACATCGAATAATCGATATACGCCGACTTCATCTCATTCTCAATATTGATTGGTATAATTCTTTGATTATCTGCCATTTATATATTTGATATTTTTTCTAAAACGAAGCTCAAAATTAAAAAAAATGAGCTTAAATCAGCTATATTTATCAATTAAAATCAGCCTATTTTAAAACACCTGGACTGAATATTCTGTTTCTTTGACAATGATTCAAATATTCACCAAAAATTTTATGAATTGAAACACAATAAAGTTGTTCCATACCATGATAAAATGGAGGACAAGAAGACCCAAGTTACCTCAATGTTTGATAGAATTGCCCCTTATTATGACCTATTAAACAGAATGCTGACTTTGGGCATTGATCAAAGGTGGAGAAAAAAAGCAATTGCAACTCTTGGGGATAGACATTATACTAGAATACTTGATTTGGCCACAGGTACTGCCGATCTCCCGGTAGCAATGAAAAAAAGCCTAAGGGTAGATAACATTATTGGCTTAGATATCTCACCCAAAATGATAGATCTAGGAAAAAAGAAAATACAAGAAAAAAAGCTTGCAGAATCGGTGAGTCTTGAAGTAGGCGATTCAGAAAACCTTAGATTTGAAGACAATTACTTTCAGGCAGCTACGGCATCATTTGGAGTTAGGAATTTTTCTAATTTACAAAAAGGCTTGGATGAAATATATCGTGTGTTGGACAAGGATGGGAAATTGATGATATTAGAATTCTCTAAACCCACAATATTTCCATTTAAACAGCTGTTTAACTTATACTTCAAATTTATACTACCTACAGTTGGTAGAATTACTTCAAAAGATCCAAAAGCCTACAAATACCTCTATGAATCAGTGCAAGCATTTCCAGATTACGATGACATGGCTGATATCATTAGAAAATCAGGTTTTATAAACGTTACTTACAAGCCGTTAACTTTAGGAATATGTACCATTTACACTGGAAAAAAATAATCTTCGTCATTTTAGTGAGTTTAATAAGCTCACAAGCTTTTTCTCAAATCAAGGCTAAGGACAATTATAATTATTTAGATTTTCAAAAAAAGGCCTATTATTTTGGAATTAGTTTGGGACTGAATTCTTCGGCTTATCAGGTTAACAAATCTTCTAATTTTAGTGCTAACGATAGTATAAATATTGTTAATGGTCTCTACCGTCCTGGATTCAATCTTCACATCATTACGAACCTTAAAATAGGAGAATACTTTGATTTTAGATTTTTACCAGGGTTTTCCTTTACTGAAAGGATTTTTGAGTACAAAGTAGGTGATGGATCTGACCTGACTACTAAATCTATTGAATCTGTTTTTCTCGAAATGCCATTCCTCCTTAGGTTCAAATCTGAACCATACAAGGATAAAAGAATGTTTTTATTGGCTGGAGTGAAATATGATTTTGATGTTGCTTCAAATTCCCGAGCAGCCAAAGACAAAGCCCAATTTTTAGTTCAAGTCTCTCCCCATGATTTTAGTGTAGAAGTTGGCGCAGGGATACAATTCTTTTTTCCATATTTTATATTTTCTCCGGAGATAAAATTTTCACAAGGCTTGGGCAATGTTCACATCTACAAAGATGAATTAATTGAATCCAATGTTTTGGACAATGTTCTATCAAGAATGATTTCGATCAGTTTTAATTTTGAAGGTTAGCAATCGCAATTAAGTTCGACAAAATTGATCATTTCAGGAAACATTCTCATGAATGATTTATTTAACTGTTCATGATGCATATCTAAAATAGAATCTACTTTATCAAAGTTGGCATTAAATTTTGTTCGCTTCTGCAAATGTGAAAATGTTGATCTAAGTGCTTCTCTTGAATTACAAGAGTTCAAAAAATCATATGCTATCATATTTTCAAATCTAAGTTTCACTTTTTCTTGAAGTACGTTATAATTTTTTTCAAGTATGATATAAACACTATTTGTAAACTTAGACAAAGGATCTCCATTGTATTTTTCCCAATTTATCGAAAGATAATAATCCCACAAGATATCCATTACGACAGGAGCATATTTACCTTGAGTGGGATATAAAAAATGAAGAGCATCTAAAACCAAAGGATGTTTGTCAATGTAACTATCAATTTTCCTATGTAAATTTATCCCTTTCTGAATACCCTTATTATACGCTTGCTCATCCTTTTTTCGAATTAGGTCTGTGATCAAATTTCCGATCAATAATTCTTCATTGCCACAAGACAAAAAACTGTGCGCCAAATAATTCATAACGCAAATGTATGGTAATTAATCTCCAATTTGCCGCAGAAGTTTATCTTTGCGGCGCAATAAACAAGCAACACATGGCACTTCAATGCGGAATCGTTGGTCTTCCCAACGTTGGTAAATCAACTTTATTTAATGCGCTGACTTCGGCCAAAGCCCTTGCAGCCAATTACCCATTTGCAACAAAAGATCCAAATATTGGTATTATCACTGTTCCAGATGAACGATTAGACAAGCTTGCAGAGCTGGTAAAACCTCAAAAAGTCTTACCTACAACAATTGAAATTGTCGACATTGCAGGCCTAATCAAAGGAGCCAGCAAAGGCGAAGGTCTAGGTAATCAATTCCTTGCTAATATTCGTGAAGTAGATGCAATTGCTCACGTGGTAAGATGTTTTGACAATGATAACATCGTCCATGTAGACGGTAATGTCAATCCTGTCAGAGATAAAGAAATAATTGACATGGAACTGATTCTTAAAGACATAGAAACAGTTGAAAAGAGGATTGAAAAGCTTGCAAAAATGGCCAAAAGTGGAGATAAAGGAGACAAAGCAAAATTGGAATGGTCCCAAGAACTTTTAGCTCATTTGGAGGCTGAGAAACCTGCCAGAATTCTAGAATGGGAAGATGAAAAAGGAAAATTCATCAAAGAGATGTATCTTCTTACACACAAACCTGTTTTGTATGTGTGTAATGTGGATGAAGGATCTGTTGTTGATGGAAACCGTTATACAGAAGAATTTAAAAATGCCGTTTCAAATGAAAATGCAGAAGTTATTTTGATAAGTGCAGCAATCGAGTCTGACATCGCAGAATTGGACACTATGGAAGAAAGAATGGAATTTGTGAAAGAGATGGGTCTTGAAAAGCCTGGAGTAAACAGAGTAATTCAGGCCTGTTACAAGTTACTAAACCTTATCACCTACTTTACGGCAGGGGAAAAAGAAGTCAGAGCCTGGACTGTTTTGGAAGGATCTAAAGCGCCTCAAGCTGCAGGTGTAATTCATACAGATTTCGAAAAAGGTTTTATTAGAGCTGAAGTAATCAAATACAATGACTTTATTACTTTCGGTTCAGAAAGTAAAGCAAGAGAAAATGGAAAGCTATCGTCTGAAGGTAAGGAATATATTGTTGGAGACGGGGATGTTATGCATTTTAGGTTTAATGTATAATGAAGTACAACTTTAAAAAGGATTTTCAGTACTATAAGATATACAAACCATATGATGTTTTGTGTCAATTTACCTCAGAAAACCCAAACCAAAGTTGTTTAAAAGATATTCTCAATGTCGATCGTGACATCTATCCAGTCGGTCGGTTGGACAAAGATTCAGAAGGATTATTAATCCTCACCAATGATCCTAAACTTAATCAATGGCTACTCAATCCAAAGAGTAATAAAAGTAAAATATACTGGGCACAATTGGATGGCTCAATAACAAATGATGCTATAAACAAACTAAAGCAAGGAGTTGAAATCAGGATTAAGGGTAAGATTTTTTTTGTTAAAGCAAAGCAAGTTTATCAACTAGAATCAGAACCAAATTTGCCAAAGCGAAATCCTCCAATAAGATTTAGAAAAAACATCCCTACATCTTGGTGTTCCATAGAAATCAACGAAGGAAAAAACAGACAAGTAAGACGAATGTTTGCTGCAGTTGAGTTTCCGGTCTTACGCTTGGTAAGAGTACAAATAGATACGATTAAATTAGAAAATATGCGACCTAGAGAATTACGTAAAATCTATTAAGCATTGATATACATGACCTCTTTTACTGCCTTAATAACCTTCGTTGGATTTGGCAAATATTCTTCAACATATACAGAAGAATATGATAATGAAGTATCTGCTGCATTAAGTCTAACTATGGGGGCATCCAGATAATCAAATGCATGTTTTTGCATAGCATAAGCTATTTCAGCTGAAACTCCTGCGAATGGCCATGACTCATCGACTACAACCATACGGTTGGTCTTTTTTAATGAATTAATCAATGTATCATAATCTAATGGACGGATGGTTCTAAGATCGATTAATTCAGCAGATATGCCTTCTTTTGCTAGTTCATCAACAGCTATTTTGCAAACTTCCATCATTTTATTGAATGATACTATGGTAACATCGCTACCCTCTTTTCTTATTGCTGCTTTACCAATTGGGACCAAGTATTCTTCTTCTGGCACTTCACCTTTCAATCCATAGAGCATTTCTGACTCCATAAAACAAACAGGATCTTCATCTCTAATTGCGGACTTTAACAAACCTTTAGCATCATACGGGTCAACAATAGAAATCACCTTAAGACCAGGTGTATTTGCCATCCAAGATTCAAAAGTTTGTGAATGTTGTTGTGCAAGCTGACCAGCAGATCCTGAAGGACCTCTAAATACAATTGGACAAGTAAACTGTCCTCCACTTTGTGTTAAGGTCTTTGCTGCATTATTTACAATTTGATCAAAGGCTAAAACCGCAAAATTCCAAGTCATGAATTCTACAATAGGTCGAAGGCCATTCATTGCAGCACCTACTCCGATACCTGCAAATCCAAGTTCAGCAATCGGAGTATCAATTACTCTTTTTTCTCCAAACTCATCTAACATGCCTTTACTGACTTTATATGCACCGTTGTATTGGGCAACTTCCTCTCCCATCAAGAAAACATTTTCATCTCTTCGCATCTCCTCTGACATGGCTTCTCTAAGTGAATCTCGAAGTGTTATAATTCTAGACATATTCGTTGATTTTAATCGATTTACAAAGATACAAGTATTGCAACAAAACACCTTCAATTATGTACCTAAATAGAAAAGATTTCTTTTATTTTGATGCCACCTAATTGTCCGGATGACATAATAAGAACAATTCCCAGAAAATTTGTATTTAGTTGTTTGAGATAGGAATGCATTTCATTTGGTGTTTTTAAAATTTCTATATCTGATCGATCAAAGGAATTTAGAATAAAATCATTTTCTAAAGGATCCATTTTTTTAATCTTTAAATTTGCTGGGTTAAAAAACACTGCCGCATTGTGCACTCCTTCTAATGTGTTTTTATAATGAGGAAGAAAATTCTTGTTAAGGCTACTGTAAGTATGAAGTTCAACAATTACAGCCAATTTTTTATGCCCAAATTTATTTAAAAACGCTTGCACAGTTGCTTTTACTTTAGAAGGAGCATGCGCAAAATCCCAATAAACTTCATGCTTTTTATTGGAGACTAGTTTTTGTTGACGTTTAGATGCTCCTTCGAAAGATTCCATGGCTTTAAAAAAATGATCACCATCAATTCCTAGTTCCTTACAAACATTGTATGCTGCTTTTAAGTTTGACATATTATGTTTGCCAAAAACCTTAATGGGATATCTTTTATCATTATAAATAATATCACCGTTAATGTTTTCGAATGGGAAATATGCCAATAAATTGTTACTGCTGCGATTTTTGAGTTTGGCTAATTCTTTATCAGTTCCATCAATAAAAACTTTATTTAGAGGATCTATGGTTTCCAATAATAGATCAAACTGATGGATATATTCTTCAAAAGTTTTAAAAACATTAATATGATCCCAGGCGATGCCGGTGATTATACACAAATCTGGAGTATAATGTAAGAATTTGGGCTTTGGGTCAGAACAACTGGAAAGGTATTCATCTCCTTCAATAATTATTAGGTCAGAATCTGATAATCTAACCATGTTTTCGTAGCCAGGAAGCTGAGCCCCTACCAAATAATCATGATCAATATTATTTGCTTTAAGACAATGCATAATCATAGAAGTCGTAGTGGTCTTTCCATGACTTCCCGCAACAACAACTTTGGTTTTTTTCCTAGCATATTCTGCAATAAAGCTTGGAAAAGAGTGAATTTTAATTCCTAGTTTTTTGGCCTTAAGCAGCTCCGGGTTATCCGCTTTTGCATGCATTCCTAAAATAATCAAATCTAAATCTGACGAAATATTTTCCTCAAACCAACCAAAACGATCTGGTAATAAGGATTTTTCTTTCAATCTGGTTTTGGCTGGATCGTATATAATATCATCTGATCCTGATACCTCATGTCCTCCTAATTGGAGTGCAAGGGCTAAATTGTGCATTATGGATCCTCCAATCGAAATGAAATGAATTTTCATGAAACTTTTAGGTCTAATATTGTGTATCTATATGGCGTGTGGTTTGCATTTTTGCAAGTTACACATGGCAAAAATCAACATTTTATAACTTGAATCGAACTTTGGATTGATTTTATATACTAAATTTGCATTCAATTAACGTTTAAAAGGGTAAATAACAAAAATGAGACAAACACTTATAACTAATCTAGCAAAGCTTTGTGCAGTACTTTTGATAGTAACTACACTTGCCTCATGTGCAAAAAAATCTATTGGTTGCCCAACAGATTTTAAAGCGCCGAAAATCGGGCTTCTTAAGTAATTTAAATTGGACTGGTATCCCCTCAAATCTGAACAGGAAGTTCAGAACATTTCCGAGAACATTTCTCACTCTACTCCTTGTGTAATATTTAAGCATAGTACTACTTGTAGTATTAGTGCGATTGCAAAGCATAGAGTGAAAGAATATACAAATTCTAATAACAATGGATTCAAATTTTACTATTTGGATCTATTGTCTTTTCGAACAGTATCTAATTATATAGCAGAGCATTTTAATGTAAGGCACGAGTCTCCACAATTACTTGTAATCAGAAATGGAGAATGCATATATTATGAATCTCATCTAGCTATCAATGCAGACGAACTTCAAAAAAAATTAGAGCTTAAAAATGGATGACCAGCTAAGTATTATTAATACCAAAGATGGCTCTCAATCTATTTCAAGTAAAAATTTTAATGCCACCTATCATTCTATTCACGGGGCCATTGAAGAATCCATTCATGTATTTATTTCAGCAGGTATTTATTATAAATTTCTTCAAGGTTATAGTTCATTAAAAATTTTTGAAATGGGCTTTGGTTCAGGCTTGAATGCTTTGCTTGCTTCTCTTAGTGCAAAAAAATTTAAAATACCCATTTTTTATCATTCAATTGAACTTTATCCTTTAGATAAATCTGTTTATTCTAAGCTTAATTTTTATAATCAAATTCCCAATGCAACAGAAAAAGAATTTCTTTCTCTACACGAATCTGATTGGAATCATTCCATTTCAATAAATGAGTTTTTCAGATTAAAAAAAATTAAAGATGATATCAATGTACTTCCATTAGAGAAAAACTATGATTTGATATTTTATGATGCATTTGCTCCTAGTAGTCAAGCCTATCTTTGGGAAGAAAAACTACAATCAAAATTATATCATGCCCTTAACCCAAATGCGAGTCTTGTAACTTACTGCGCACAAGGTAAATTTAAAAGAATACTTAAAAGTTTGGGATACCAACTTGATCAATTACCAGGACCAGGTAGAAAACACGAAATGACAAGGGCAAACAAAGTTTGAAATCAACCTACCAATATTTAAAATAATCTAGAATTTTCAGGAATAGCGCATTTTTATCGGTATTTTGTTGACAAGACTTACTAAACAAACAACTCGATAAAATGAAAATTGCTCTTCATTGGAAAATTCTAATAGGAATGCTTTTAGGCGTTGTTTTTGGAATAATTGCTGTATCATCAGGCATGAACACTGAATTTGTGACAAATTGGATAAAACCAATTGGTACAATATTCATCAAATTATTAAAGCTTATTGCAATACCTTTAATTATTGCAAGTTTGATAAAAGGTATTTCTGACCTGAAGGATATTTCAAAATTTTCTCTTATTGGAGGAAGAACCATTGGAATTTATATCTTAACAACCCTTATTGCTGTTTCCATTGGTCTGGTCGTTGTTAATATCGTTGATCCAGGCGAAAAGATACCACAAGAAACACTTGAAATGCTATCATCAAATTTTTCTGGTGATGCGAGTAAGAAAATTGATGCAGCACATAACCAAAAGGAAAAAGGACCACTAACTTTTATTGTGGATATGGTTCCAGATAATATATTTGGGGCAGCAGGCAACAACAGGAACATGCTTCAAGTTATTTTCTTTGTCATACTCTTTGGAATCTCATTATTGCTCATTGAACCGAAAAAAGCTGAACCAGTGCGAGCATTTTTTGATGGTTTAAATGATGTTGTTCTGAAAATGGTCGATTTGATCATGCTTATAGCACCATATGCTGTATTCGCTCTTCTCGCCGCATTAATTGTTGAAACTAAAAGTCCAGAATTGTTATATGCCTTGTTGTGGTACGGGTTTGCTGTAGTCATAGGGCTCCTTTTAATGATTTGTTTTTATCTAATGGTTATTAAATTTTACGTTAAAAAGTCTCCATTATGGTTCCTAAAACAAATTTCTCCAGCTCAGCTCTTGGCATTTTCTACTAGTTCAAGTGCAGCGACATTGCCTGTCACCATGGAACGAGTTGAGGAACATTTGGGTGTTGAAAAAGAGGTTTCTAGCTTTGTGTTACCCGTAGGTGCTACAATTAATATGGATGGTACAAGTTTATACCAAGCTGTGGCAGCGATTTTTATTACTCAAGCGTTAAGTTTTCAATTAGGCTTTTCTGATCAATTAACAATAATCCTTACTGCTACCCTAGCATCTATTGGGTCTGCAGCTGTACCAGGCGCAGGAATGGTAATGCTAGTAATCGTTTTGGAGGCACTAAATGTTCCTCAAGAGACTTTAACAGTTGGATTAGCATTAATTTTTGCCATAGATAGACCCCTTGATATGTGTAGAACCGTCATAAATGTAACAGGCGATGCTACAGTTGCAATGGTTGTAGGAAAGTCCGTAGATAAAATTAAAGAGCCAAATCCCAAAAACTGGGATGATCATCTTGATGAAGTGAGATGATCGCAAACCAAAGATGCACGAAACTGCTCGAAATACTAGAATTTCTCTCATAGTATTAGCTTGTCTAATCCTTAACGGGTCCAACAACCCCAATTCTAAAGTTTCAACAAATAATTTTGATTCCTCATTAAAACATAAGATTTATAAGAAAAAGTCTTCCGCTAAAGCCAAACAAATTAGAAAAGATTGGTTCGAAAAAATTCACAATGGTGATGTAGTTGATTGGCGCTCAATGGAGTACCAAAACATGCTGGATAAGTACAAAACCAAATCAGAAATAGAAGAAGGCAGGGAGTTAGGATGTGTTGAAATTGCAGGTGGTAAATTAATAGGCAAATGGCAAGAAATGGGTCCAACAAACTGGGCTGGCGATATCAAACGTGTTGCTTATAGCGAAGAACAAGATAGAATATTTGCAATTAGTGCAGGTCATACCATCTGGAAAGGCAAACTAGATGGTTCAGAATGGCAGGTTGTTAATGACGATCTCAGGTTTGATCATGATATCCTAGAAATTGTAGTACTTGAAGATGGCTCTGAATTGATCTTTGCTTCCATGGATGGCAAACTAGCCTACTCAGATGACGGCAATCTATGGTCGTTTGCTGATGGACTTGGGTTTGATGCAGATGTAAATCAAATGAACATTCTGAAAACTGGTGAAATTTTCATTCTCTCGAAACCAAGCGAATCTGCAAACGTTGGCTTATATAAATCCAAATTCACAAATGGTAGCATAGACCCTAAAAACTACGAAAAGCAATTAGATTTCCAAACCAAAGAAATATCAGATATAGCAATTGCCTTATCTCCAAATAAAGTAGACTTGTACGCAATTAGGTATAACCTAAATGAAAACAAAATTCTAACTTATAAAAGAAATTTAAGTACTGGGGTGATTGAATTGAAAAATTCCTTTCAAACAAGCATAATCAACAATTACCCAAAAGATAAGGCAAGGTTGGTCGTTTCGACTAACCCAATTAATAACACCATAAAGCTTCAAAGACCAGGGAGATCACGAAACGTATACAAATCAACTGATCTCGGACAGCAGTGGCTTCCTGACAACACACTTAGGGAAGAACCATGGGAAGATGCGTATTCTATATTAAGTGATGGGCAAACTCAAATCATGGGAAGAGAGCAATGCTATTACTTAAAGGCAGGTACGAATTGGGAATTGGTCAATAGATGGGAAGATTATTACCCCGATCCAGAAAACAATTTGCATATAGACATAATGCAAATAAAAGAATTCAAAAAAGGTAATAAGAAATTTGTGCTCATTTGCACGCATGGTGGAATCTATTACACAGAGGATATAACTCAAGGGGTCACAAACATCAGTTTAAAGGGCTTGAATAACACACAATTTTATGATGTTGTTTCAATCGAAGAAGATCCTAACTGGATTTTTGCTGGTTCTCAAGATCAAGGGTGGCAAAGAGGACGTATAGGATCTGCGGATCCACCTTTTGAATTCCTTCAGATCTTATCAGGTGATTATGGACATCTTAAGATCAATGAAGACTTTGGACTTTGGGCATCTTACCCAGAAGGAGAAATTAGATATTTTAGAAATGTAATCACATTCTTTGATGAAGATGATAATGGTACAAATGAAGCTGATCTTATCGTAAAAATAGCTAATCCTCAAGATAACATATGGATTTCTCCAATAATGCTCGATCCCAATCCTGCATCAGGTAATACAATTATTGTAGCAGGTGGCAGCACCAATGAAAATGATACAGGTTCATATTTGATTTCTATTCAACGACAAAATTCTGGGGCTTTTGAAATAAGACAGAGAAATTATGATTTTTCAAACGGAGGTGAGGTGAGCGCCTTAGCAATTGACCCAAATGACCATAACAAATGGTATGCAGCATCTTCTGAAGGAAAATTTTACTATTCTCTAGATGCAGGAGAAAGTTTTATTAAGGTTGTACCAGATGTTCCTAATTCTCATAATTTATATGGTTCACATATTTTAGTATCTAAAAATTCTCCTGGCACACTGTATGTTTGTGGAAGTGGATATTTAACTTCAAGCATCCTAAAGTCAACAGACGGTGGCCTAACATTCCAAGATTTCACAAATGAGCTCCCTTCTACCACAGTATTTGAATTAGCTACCAATGAAAATGAAAATTTAATCTTTGCAGCTACTGAAGCTGGCCCATACGTCTATCTTAAAGCTACTGAAAAATGGCATGATTTAGCCTCATTCATGGCTCCCAACCAGCCATACTGGAGCGTTGATTACATTGAATCAATTTCAACTGTTAGATTTGGCACATACGGTCGTGGCGTTTGGGATTTTAAAATAGAAGAATTTACATCAATTGAAAACACAAATTTAGCAACTCCTGAAGCTAATGTGTATCCAAATCCAAGCTCTGAAATTCTTAGAATTGATACAGAATTTTTTGGAAATATATCTCATTATGAGGTCTTAACTTTAGAAGGAAACTTTATATTTGGTGGTGAAATCACAACACTCCAAGATAAAAGTATCCCAGTAGCACAATTGGCAACAGGTGCCTATCTACTGAGGTTAAGACATAAAGAAGGTAATATTTTCAAAAAATTTGTCAAAATATGAGTTCAGAAGATACAATTTTAGGAATTGGTTCAAGAGTAAAACATCCCGCATATGGTGATGGAGTCATTATTGAAATTGATGTTGCCGCCTACTCGGTCTGTTTTATACAATACGGAATCAAAGACGTGGGCAAAAACTACGCTAGCTGGGAAATTATTGATGCCGTCGAGCACTCAGATAAAGTCAGCTTTTCGGAAGCAGAAGAATCCCTCATCAAAATATTAGAAAACTGGTCTGATGTTACACAAGTAATTGAACTAGGAGACAAATGGAACAATGGTATGATGATTTTGAAACCTGAAGACCCGAGTATGAAATCGAAAGAAATTCCAATTGATACTTTTTTTCACAAAATTGTCATGGTCAGAGATAGACTCAGGGTGATGGAACAAAGAGTCAATGCTAGTAAAAAACTTTCTGACGAAGAGAAGGTTAATCTACAACAATACATCACAAGAATCTATGGGAGCTTAACGACTTTCAATGTCCTCTTTAAGTATAAGGATGACCATTTTGTTGGTGAAAAATCCTCATAATCAATATGAAAAAACCAATTATTTTATCCATTCTAATTCTTCTAGTACTAGGAAGTTTTTCATGCATACAAATTGAAAACAAATTTACCGCTCTACCTCCTGGCCCTTGGAGAGCTGTTTTAAAACTCCCTCTTAATCATGTACCTCTTTCTATAGAAGCAAAAGAAGAGCTAGTTAAAGAATATAGTATTGAAAAAAACTACAGAGAGCTACCCTTTATTATTAATGTAGTCTATATCAATCAAGATAGCTTCAATTTAGAAATTATAAATGGAGAAGAAAAGATAATGGTAAGCGATATTGTTTATGCGTTGGACCGTTCAACAGCTAAAGACACTTTGACAATTAATTTTCCAGCATACGATACATACATAAAAGCAATCTATGAAGAAAATTTTATTGAAGGAGCTTGGTATGTAAATTATAAAGAAAACTACAGTATTCCATTTATTGCTTATCAAGGCAAAGATCAAAGATTCAAAGTTGAACCTGTTGATGCAGCGGTTGATCTCACAGGAGAATGGGAAGTTACTTTTGATCACGATAAAGGAGAAAATTCTTATAGTGCGATAGGAGTATTCGAGCAAGAAGGTGACAAGTTAACTGGGACATTCAAAACAG
Organism: Saprospiraceae bacterium; assembly: GCA_020630955.1. Lineage (GTDB taxonomy): Bacteria > Bacteroidota > Bacteroidia > Chitinophagales > Saprospiraceae > JAHDBF01. The sequence goes on along the minus strand of JAHDIE010000008.1, from coordinate 91,844 downwards.
AAACAGGAGATTACAGGTTTTTAGAAGGGATAGTTGCAGGAAAAAAGTTTTATCTAAGTGTTTTTGATGGAGCCCATGCATTTTTGTTTGAAGGAAAAGAAACATTGGCTGACGAGCTAACAGGTATCTTCTATTCTGGAAAACATTATCAAAGCAATTGGATTGCAAAAAGAGCTATTGAAACAACAAAACTTACAAGTCCATATGATTTGTCCAAATCAACAACACAACAAGCCATTGCATTTTCATTTCCAAATACTAAAGGTGAAATTACATCCTTGGAAGATGACCAATACCAAGGCAAGCCAAAACTTGTGAATGTGATGGGAACCTGGTGTCCAAATTGTAGAGATGAGGTTAATTTCCTGAAAGAAAATTACAATGCCATCCAAGATAAAGGGATAGAAATACTTAGTCTTTCCTTTGAGAGATATAGAGAAGAGCACAAATCACTTTCCGCAATCAAGAGATATAAACAAAGTATGGAAGTTCCGTGGGAAATGTTATATGCCGGATATTTTAACAAAGCGGAAGCAAATGAAATTCTTCCATTTGTTGATAAAGTAATTTCATATCCGACACTTTTTTTCATAGATGCTGAAAATAGGATCAAAAAAATACACACAGGATTCAATGGTCCTGCAACCGAAGAATATTCTGATTTCAAAAATGAATTTTTTGAAATTATTAACACAATTCTATAATCTTTTAAGAAGCCAAAAATGAAGAGAATCGTTCTAATTACAGGAGCAACATCTGGTATTGGGAAGGCAAGTGCTAAGATTTTCGCCAAAAATGGGTATGATCTGATCATTACAGGAAGAAGAGAAAAAAGATTATTGGATCAAAAAAAGAAATTAGAATCAAAATATGGTGTAAAAGTATTGCCCCTCAATTTTGATGTTAGAAAAAGAAAAGAGGTAAAAAGATGTTTAGAATCGATTCCAACAAAATGGAAAAACATTGACTTACTTCTTAATAATGCAGGCTTAGCAAAGGGATTTTCCAGTATTGACCAAGGCAATATTGATGATTGGGAAACGATGATTAATACAAATGTTCTTGGCCTACTTTATGTTAGTAAAATAGTGAGTAAGATTATGATTAAAAATAAAAAAGGTCACATTATCAATATATGTTCAACGGCTGGACACGAAGTTTACCCTAATGGAAATGTTTATTGTGCAAGTAAACATGCTGTGGATGCAATTACTAAATCAATGCGACTTGATTTTTACAAGCACGGTCTTAGGGTTAGTCAGGTATCCCCAGGTCATGTTGAACAAACTGAATTTGCAATGGTGAGGTTTGGTGGAGATGAAAAGAAAGCGTCTATTTATGATGACTTTGTCCCATTATCGAGTAAAGATGTAGCAAAAACAGTGTATTTTATCGCAAGCCAACCTTCCCATGTAAATATTCAAGATGTTTTAATGATGGGAACGCAGCAAGCAAACAGTATTTTTATTGACCGAAGAGGTCGAACCAAAAACTAGTATAAAACCATTAAAATGAATAATTGGAATTTAATTACACTGCTGATATTATTAAGCATTCCATCCTTGAGTTTTTCACAAAATAAGATTGATATAGGGGTATTTTTGGGATATGGTGAGCATGGTAGCGATGTGCACAGTTGGGGCAGACATGGAGCAATGCTAACAGAAAATTCTGCATTTGCTTATGGTGCAAATTTAAAGTTAAACTTCAAAGACAACTTAGGATTAAGACTCAATTACTGGGGTTCTGAGATTAGTGGTCAAGATAGAACATTAACCGAATTGGTAGGTCATGACTTGAGAGACTACTCATTTAGTTCACCATTAAAAGAACTGTCCTTGGTATTGGAATACGATCTATTTGGCAAAAAAAGATGGCAAAATAAGCAAGGAGAAAGCTTAAAGGCATCAGGCGGCTCATTCCGAAGAGCTATTTCCCCATACTTTTTCTCTGGAGTTGGTTTATCATTTACAAATCCAATAGTTGATTTTGGTCAAAATATTTCAAAATTAGAAGAAGAAGACTTGGACAATACCGAGACTACAAATTTTCAAATTCCAGTGGGTGGCGGAATTAGATTTGATCTTACAGAAGCTATTTACGTAAGTGCAGAAATAAGTTCAAGAATTCCTATTAATGATTATTTGGAAGGAATTTCTGAATCTGCAAATCCTGAGAAAAATGACAGCTATCAATTCATTGGCTTTAATCTTGGCTTCAGAATTGGAGGTAGAGACGATAGCGATAATGATGGAATAATTGATAAAGAAGATCTTTGCCCCAATATCCCAGGCCTAATTGCCTTTAATGGCTGTCCAGACTCTGACAATGATGGAATTGAAGACAGCAAGGATAGGTGCCCGAATTCTTTTGGTGCGTTAGAATATATGGGTTGTCCTGATTCAGATAAGGACGGAGTAATTGATTTGGATGACACCTGCCCTTCAATTGCTGGTTTGAGTAAATTTGATGGCTGCCCAGATACTGACGGAGATGAAATTCCAGACATTCGAGATGAATGTCCAAATGAAGTGGGGCCATCTTCAAATAATGGATGTCCTTTAATATTGGATGCAGATGGTGATGGTTTCAATGATGATGTAGATAATTGTCCTAATGTTTTTGGTATTATATCTGGATGTCCAGACACTGACAAAGATGGAGTTATTGATCAAGATGATGCTTGCCCTACCCTATTCGGAACTTTAAATGGTTGCCCTGACAGTGATGGAGACGGCATAGCAGATCATCAAGATGCATGTCCATTAGAAGCTGGAATAGCTTCCAATAGTGGCTGTCCGCAAAAAGGCGTTTCCAGATCTGATATCATCAATGATTTTTATATCAATGATATTTACTTTGACACAAACCAATCGGTTATAAAATCTGAATCAAGATTTAGAATAGAAGAGGTATTGGCATTTTCAAGACAATTTCCAGAAGCAAAGTTTATAATAACTGGGCATACTGACAATAGAAATTCAGACAACTATAATTTAAATTTATCGGAAAGAAGGGCTAAAAGAGTGTATGAATCACTAGTTAAAGCTGGAGTTAATCCTTCAAAATTAACAATTGAATATAAAGGCGAACACGAGCCTGCAACTTCTAATTTGAGCGAAGAGGAAATGAAAAAGAATAGAAGAGTTGAAATACGGGGAGTTGCTCAATAGAAAATTACAAATAAAAAGCCGGCTTTAACAGTCGGCTTTTTTTATGCCTCAATAATATTAACCTCAGGGATAAGGCTTATTCCGAAAACTTCATTAACTGAAGCTTGAACATTCAATGCATGGTTCCAAATTTCTTGACCAGTGGCTTTTCCATAGTTAACTATAACTAAAGCTTGATCTTTATGACAACCCACATTACCAACTCTTTTACCTTTCCAACCTACTTTTTCGATCAACCATCCAGCTGGAAGTTTTGAATAGTTTTCATTAATTGGATAATGCGGTACTTCACTATACATTTTCAGGATTTGATGTAAGACTGAATTTTTGACAACTGGATTTTTAAAAAAGCTCCCTCCGTTTCCAAGTTCCTTGGGATCAGGCAATTTAGTTTTCCTAATATCTATTACTAAATCTGAAATATCTTTGGGACTTGGTTTATCAATTCCTTTATGAATCAGTTTTTGACCAATCGCTCCATAGGTTGCATTAATATTGTAATCACTTTTTTTCAGCTTTAAGGTCACTGCGGTGATGACGAATTTCCCTTTATGTTTCGATTTGAAGATACTATCTCGATACGCAAATTTGCACTCAGAATTATGTAATATAAAACTCCTTTTTTCTTTGGTGTCAAAAACATTTACTGAATGTAAAACATCTTTTATTTCAACTCCATAAGCACCAATATTTTGGATTGGTGCCGCCCCAATAGTGCCAGGAATCAAAGATAGGTTTTCAATTCCACCGTAACCTTGATCCAAAGACCAGATTACAGATTCGTGCCAATTTTCGCCTGCACTAAACTCCACTAAATCGTAAGCGTCCTCTTCTAAAACAACATGCTTTCCTTTTAAAGAAATGAATAAAATATCTAAACCGGTTTTCTCTTTTAAAAAGAGCACATTACTGCCCCCTCCAAGAATTAAATATCCTTTTCCTATTGAATTGGTAAAATAATCTTCAAGATCTTGGGTTTTGTTTATCTTGAAAAAAGAAGAACATTGAACAGTATTTCCGAAACTCAAATAAGGAGATAAATCTAACATCAAAGAGCAGAATTTGGATCGTCTATTTTTTTCATCATCGGGAGATTGAAATCATATTGCATACCAATATTTATTGATTGGGCATCTGAGTCTGGATTAAATCCATATCGTATAAATCCTTGGGCAACTGCACCAGAAACACCATAACCATAACCAACTTGAACTACATACACTTGGAAGTAATCTCTTGTTACACCAATATCAACAAAAGTTTGATCTAAACCATACAATTCCGTTTTGATGAATTGGATGCCGCCACCTATAGAAAACCCTGTCTTGCCTGCTCTATCCATGGTTGACGCTCCATTAAAATTGAGATTTGCTAGAAAAGGAAATGCAACCGCTCCTAATCCTTTATTCTCTCCCAAAGTAAAACCTGTCAAGCCAATATCTGCCCGAGCTTCTAAGGAAAATGTCATTTTGGGTCCACCTATCCATATTTTTGGACCCGCACCAAAATTGAGCAAAATGTTTCCATGGGTTGGATCAGATAAATTATCTGAAGGATTGGTGTAATGTTGATAAATATCATTTGTCAATACCCCTCCAATTCCAAACTGACCATTCATAACCAACGAATAGCTTAACAGCAAGGCAGTAATAATGATAAAGCGTTTCATCTGATAATTTTATTTAACAAATATAAGCTATTATAGAAATCTTTAATATGTTTATCAAGTTGTTGATGCAAACTGAAGATTTGCTAAATTTTGATAAATCCCTTCATTTTTCAGAATCAAATGCTCATGCGTCCCACTTTCCACAATTTTTCCTTCATCCAAAACATAGATACAATCAACAGATTTAATGGTTGCCAAGCGATGAGCAATGATAATTGACGTTCTGCCCTCCATTAAAATATCCAAGGCTTCCTGAACTATTTTTTCAGACTCTGCATCCAGTGATGAAGTTGCTTCATCTAAGATTAAAATTTTAGGATCTTTTAAAATTGCACGAGCAATTGCAATTCTTTGTCTTTGACCTCCTGACAACTTTATCCCTCTTTCACCAATTATTGTATCTAAACCATCTGGGAAGCTATTAATAAACTCCCAACTATTCGACTTCTTCGCAGCAGATTCAATCTCTAAATCTGAAGCTTTTGGGTTTCCATATGAAATATTCTCTCGAATGGTGCCTCCAAATAGAAGAACCTCTTGAGGAACAATACCTATCTGCCTTCTCAGTTCAGTTAAATCAAATGAACTCATAAGTCTGCCATCGATCATTATTTCACCAGCATCTATTTTATAAAAGTTCATCAAAAGTTGAGCAATCGTAGATTTACCAGAACCACTTTGACCAACCAAAGCAATTTTTCCTCCTACAGGTACATTTAAATCTATCCCATTAAGGACCGCTACATCTTTGCGAGAAGGATAATTAAAGTAAACATTTTCAAATTCAATCTTACCTTCAATACTTGGATATTCTTCATCATGAATATTTCGAATTGATAACTCACTATCCTTTTCCATGATATCTAACACACGATCAGTTGCACCAATAGCACTCGCAATTTGTGTATATAGATTTCCCAAACCCGCTATGGCTCCTCCTATCACGGCTGTATAGATAACAAAGGAAAGGAGGTAGCCAGCTTCCATTGTTCCTGATTGAACCATAACTGAACCTTTCCAAAGTATAAAGAGAATTGTACCAAAGAGTAAACTGATTATAAAGGCAAAAAACAAACCCCTAATTTTCGCAAAATTTAATGAAATACGAACAATTTCTTTTACATGTTTCCCATATCTCTTAGACTCCAACCATTCATTTGTGAAAGACTTCACAATGGTAAAGTTTTGCAATGTTTCCTCAACTACTGTATTTGTTTCTGCTAAAGCAGCTTGTCTTTTACTCGATAACTTCCTGATATATCTACCAAATAGCATTGCGGCTATCACCACAATAGGAAAGGTCATCAACATTATCAAAGAAAGTTGTGGAGTAAGATAAGCCAAAATTGAAATACCAATAACAAGTGTTACTATTTGACGTAAGAATTCAGGAACTGTGGTGGCAAAGGTTGATTGAAGTTTTTCGACATCTGCTGTAATTCTCGAACTAATTTCACCAACACGATTACTTTCATAGTATGGCATCGCTTGTGTCATAAGTTTATTGTATAAATCTTTTCGCATATCGGCCATTCCTTTTTCGCTAACAATGGCTAATGCGATGGTTCTTACAAATGAAATGAAAGCTTGAGAAAGTACAAGAATACCTAAAAATAAACCCAATTGGTTCAGGCTAAAGTTATATTCTGCCTTGCCAGTTGCAACGTTTACAAGCTCTCCACAAACTCCAGGAATGAGCATAAAAATTGAGTTGCCTATTACAATTAACATAAGACCTAGAACAAAATACCATTTATAAGGGTAGATGTACTTTAATATTTTCTTAGCCCTAACAAGACCATCTTTGGTAATTTTCTTAGGATTCTCCTCAACATAATTCTTTCTTCGACTCAACTTAATATTTGATTTGATTCGTTTTAAATAAACACGAATGTATAGATAATGTTACGAATGCGGAAAAAGGAATTAAAGGGTAAAACTGATTTCTATTGAACAAATTTTATTGTCTTTTCACTAAAGCCACCGAAAAGGCCATAAGCATCACCGACAAAATTTGAATATACTGGGGAATTGTATGGTCGTACTGATGATGATATAATGGAATTGTTTTGATTCTCATTTAATAGGAAGTCATAAAATTCAGAAGAAACTGCGACAATTCTTACTGATAAGTCTTCTAATTCTCCGTTGAATGTATTAATCGTTTCAACAGGAACAATGCTACCATCAGCAACAGGACCATATACTGGTTTCAAATAATTAAGATTTCGGATATTTCCTGTATTGACTCCATTGGGATTACCTCCATTTGATTCCTCATCAGGTTCTTCGGATGATGGTAAGTTTCCTTCCTCTTCATCAGAATTATTTTTTGTTTGAATAAGCTCGTAGGCAAAAAAATTAGAAGGTTTATTTGACAACATGGTTGGAGAAAAGGTAAATGAGAGTTCTCCGCTTTCTATTTGGTCATCAGAAAGGTTTACCACTACATTTCCTAGATCAGGAATATATGTAGTTGCTGCAGCATGCTCAAAACCATCTACTTTTACTTGAATTTCGTAATCATAACCTGCCAAAGGTTTTGCTCCATTAGATCTATATACACCATCAACAACATGTTCCATTTGAAAATCTTCCTGAGTACTACTATTTGTGATAACTACACAGGCATTCGTAATATTGAGGTCGGAGTGATCGCCAAATGATGGAGCTGACTTTTGCACTCGAACTTCGAAAGTCTGGTCAGGGTTAATGAAAGATAATATATGAAGATGTGATTTAAATTCAGCTTGTTTGTTACAAGAAGCTAAAAATAGTACAACCAAACAAAGAGAGAATAATATGTAGTTATAAGTCTTCATTACGCTATTCTCTTTAAAGATAAGTGTTTTCCTTGACAATTAATTCGATAATTTGTTAAATCAGAAGGAGATTTTAAAAGTAGCACTTGGCAATCTAGGCAAAAGTCCTACCCCAGTTTCTTGAAGCGCATTATTTTCATTAAGATTTAGGTATGTATAGAAAATATTATTTCGATTATAGACATTATAAAGCCCTAGATTAAAATATAAATTATAATTTTTCAATTCTTTTGTATAAGACAAATTAATATCAAGATGATGATAATCTGGCAATCTGGTATTATTTCTACCTGTGGCAAAATATTTTTCAGGAGGTCCTTGAAAGTAGCTGTCTGGATAAGTATAACTTAATCCAGTACCATAAACAAACTTACCAAAAAGCGTCCAATCATCAGTTATCGAATAACTAACTTGAGCGAGTAAATCTACTGGTCTATCATGCCTGCCATTAAATAATGTGTCGGTTGGAACATCCAAAAATTGTTGGATACTTGGAAAAAGATGTTTTGTCCTTGTAAAAGTATAGGAAAGAATGCACTGGAACTTCTTTGAATTGTAATTTAACGACCCACCTAAACCCGTAGAATAGCCTCTGCCTTGTTCAATTCTTTTTTGCCAGTCAGTTTCGCTTGTTAGAATGTTTGTAACTGTTAAAGAATTACCTATCAATGCTTGTAACACATCTGGGCCAGCAATATTTTCTTTCAACCCTTGCATGTATTTAAAGTACCCTTGAATTTCGAATTTTAAATCATCAGACAAAAAATAGTTATAACCCAAAGTAATATCTTGTGCCCGACTAGGCTCTAATTCTTTGCTAGAAGGAATCCAAATATCAGAAGGAAGTCCAGGCCCAGGATTGCTAAGAAGATGAACGTATTGATGATTGATCGAGATATTGAGATCAAGTATATGTTTGTTCTTTCTATAAATTAATTTGGCTCGAGGTTCTATCAGGTAATAACTTGTATCAATTACACTGAATGATGACATTGCTAAACCAACTCTTAAGCTTAAATGATCAGTGAATGAAATTGAATTTTCAACAAATGCATTAAATTCAAGAGCCTTACTTTGTTCAGAGTTACTTGTATTACTACTAACAAGCTCCTCATTAATCCAAAGTGACTCATTTAATTTTGGTGCAAAATTGTGAATGATGGTATTAGCTCCGAAGTTTAGTTTTCCAATTGAAGTTTCGTAAATATCAAATTTAACTGAACCGACTATATTTCGTATTGAGGAACTTGCGTTTACACCTACAACAATAGAACTATCCAGACTAGTCTGGTCTGATAAAAAACCATCTCCATTTAGATTGTAATTGCTAAAACCAATCTTTGAGGCAAGAAAGATTTTTTTAGTTAATAATTTATTCCATTGCAAACTCAACAATTCATTTCCCCACTGAAATCTGTTCTCCTCTGCTAAAATACGCGCTTCATTCCCAGAATTGATTTGCTTTTGTGAAAACAGAAATAATTTATCTTTACCTCTGTAGTATGTCAAACTAATTCGATTTGTAGGACTAAACTTATGATGTAACTTACTATAAAAATCATAAAAATTTAGTTCTGAATCATTATAACCACCGAGTCTTGAGAAATAATCATCGGAGAGAAAATTAAAATCATTATATCTCCCAGATAGAGAAATAGCTGTTCTATTTCTTACCAATGGCCCTTCCAAATGTCCTTCTGCTCCGGTCCAACCAAACGTAGCTTCTCCCTTAAACTCTTCTGTATTTCCTTCATTAATCTTAACATCCATAACAGAAGAAAGCTTACCTCCATATTCGCTTGGTGCACCTGCTGAGTATAATTTCAACTCCTTAATGGCTGGAGAAATAAAGATGGATGACAATCCACCGATATGGCTAATATCATATACTGGCATACCGTCAACTAAGATCAAATTTTGATCAATTGATCCTCCTTTTACAACAAAACCTGATTGTCCTTCGTTCCCATTTTGAACCATGGCTTGGTTTCTAATCTGTTGAGTTATATCTGGCAAACCAAATACACTTAATCCAACAGATGTACTCCGTTTAATAAAATCTTCATCTTTTGCCGGATCTACAGAATTAACCAAACTGTCAACCAACGGGGTAATTGTTGCAATTTGTGAATTGTGATTAGAACTAAGTTCTATAATAAGTTTACTCTGAGATTCATTGAAAACAAATGAATTTGCTGAGTAGGCAATTGAATTAAATATAATGGTAACGCTATCCTTACCTTCTATAAAGCAATAAAAATAACCATCGTCGTTAGCAGTAGCATATTTACCTGCTTCCTTAATTAAAATAGATGCAGCAGGTATTGATTCTTTTGAGTCCAAATCTCTGATTACTCCTGAAATTTCAATCTTTTGGAGTTTAGATTTATAAAGTAAAATTCTTCGTTCTTCAACAATCTCAAAGTCAATATTATTTTTAGTAAATATTTCTTTGAAAAGTCTACCAATCGTTTTGCTATCTCCTGTCTGAAAATAACTTTGTTCATTTAAGATGTTAGGACTATAGCTAAAATATAAGTTATAATCTTTTTCTAAATGATCAATGATTGCTTGGTAGCTAGTATCAGATTGATTGGGGACCCATTTTTCAGCTAGTACACTTTGGGCTCTAATTTGGTAAGATTGTGTACTTAGTATATAGAGTAAAATACAAGATATTACTCTAATCCAATTCATTCACATTGAATATCTTTGATAGCATAAGAACCATCATCTTGTTTTGAGAATGAAAGGGAAACAAGTTTCGTTAGTTCATTTAGAATCTGGTCTAAGTTATGGGTTTGAAATGTGCTTGAGAGATTACATTTGCTTTTATATATAGCATCGCTAATATTTAGTTTGATATCAAAATGCTTTGAAATATCTTCCAACACATCTGTAATCGGTGTATTCTTGTATACAAGCTTTTGTGTCTTCCAACTCAGGTAGTTGTCTGCTGATTTTTTATATTTTACAATACTTCCTTTTTCTTTTTTAGCGGCATATCCTTTTGTAAGGGAAATTGCTCTCCCGTTAAAATGTAATTCAACAAGACCTGACTCCACAACAACTTCAAGATTCGATTCATTATTAATTATGTTAAAAGAAGTTCCAAGCACTTCAACGTAAATCTCTTCATTTAATATAATTCTGAAAGGTTTCTCTTTATCAGGCGCAATATCAAAAAAAGCTTCTCCAATAAGTGAAACATTTCTGATGGTTGAAAAATCACTTAGTTCGCTAAGTCTTGCACCCTCATTTAAGGTAATGGTTGAACCATCGTTTAAATTTACTTCTTCAACTATATTTTCTGCAATATAGCTTTGTGGTTTTTGCGGTTCATCATGTTTAGAATGGTGACTAAGGATATATAATGCTCCACCAAGAAGCAATAAAACCATTACAAGAATTCCAACTTTTGAGTATGGTGATTTTGAAATTTGTTTTTTAAACCTAGCATAACCAGATTCAACGTTGAATTCTTTGTAATCGGAGAGATTATTTCCTTCTTCCACAATTTTATTAATTTCTTGGTATAATTTTAGATTTTCAGAGGTTTCTTCTTTCCACTCTTTTAGCTGACTGTATTCAGCAGATGCCTCCTCATCTCTTAATATTTTTAATATAACTTCTTGAATATCCATTTAGTCTTCAAATAATTTCAGGGTATCTTTTACTAATATTCTTAACTTCTTAACGGCTGTTGCCATATGATTTTCAGCTGTCCTTCTATTGATATTTAATTCATCAGCAATTTCAGCGAAAGTTAGTCCATTTTGTGTCCTCAACAAATAAACCTCCCTTGATTTAGTCGGCAATTGTCGCACAGAACGCTTTAGGGCTTCACGAAACAAAAATAAGTCTTCATCGTGACTAGAATCAATGGATACAGACTTTAACACTTCAGAATAATGCTGCTTATGTTTATCTCTAATTTTTCCAGATCTAATCAAACCTAGAGCTTTATTTTTAACAGAACTAAACAAATAGGACTTTAGTTTCCCTTCCTCTATAGAAATCGAATTTTTGTTGGTCCAAAAGTGGACAAATACCTCAATAACGGCATCCTCAGCATCCATTTCGTTTTGGAGAAACTTAAAAGCATAGTTACATAATACATTATAATATGCATTAAAAAGATTTTTATAGCCTTCTTCATTTTTCCAGTTCACTAGGTTCTTAAGCTGTTTTAAGTTTAGATGATATCAAATTAAATTGGAAAAATTTCCGAAGCCATACCCATCGCTTTCACAAATGCACTTGAAGATAATCCTGTTTCAACATTTTGTTCTTCAAAAAAATAGTAAAGATTCTCTGTGGGCATATTACCAGTGAGATCATCTTTCGCCATTGGACAACCCCCATAACCTTTTATTGCTCCGTCATAACGATAACATCCAGCAAAGTACGCAGCTTCGATCTTTTCTCTCCATTCATTTGGTCTCGTATGAAAATGGGCTCCAAATTCAACATCAGGATATGGTGGAATTAAATTTTTATAAAGGTACTTTATGCTTTGTGGATTTGCCACACCAATGGTATCAGATAAAGCTATAATTTTTACACCAATTTCTGCTAAATTATCAACCCATTCCTGGCAAATCTCTACATTCCATGGATCACCATAAGGGTTTCCAAATCCCATTGAGATGTATATAAGCAGCTTCTTATTTGCCGAAAGGCAAAGGTCCTGAATCTTTCTCACGGTATCAAAAGACTCTGAAATGCTTGTATTTGTGTTTCTTCGTTGAAAGGTCTCACTTATAGAAAATGGAAAACCTAGAATCTCAATCTTTTCATATTGAATCGCATCATTTGCCCCTCTCAAATTGGCAACAATACAAGACAGCTTTGTCTTGGAGTGTTCTAAATTAAGACCTGCTAAAACGTCTTTGGTATCGGCCATCTGAGGAATTGCCTTAGGAGAAACAAAAGATCCAAAGTCAATAGTATGGTAGCCAACCTTTAGAAGTTGATTTATATACTTAATTTTGGACTCTGTAGGAATAAATTGATGAATTCCTTGCATTGCATCTCGAGGACATTCAATTATCTTAAGGGTGTGTTCTGATTTTTCCACAATTGCAAGTTACGATTGGCTTAACTTTCTTACAAGCAATTGGTTATTAATAGTAACTAAAATTTCAAAATGAAGGGATACCTCACACTTATTGGATACTTATTATTTGTTTTAGGATTTTTGGCCTTGTTATTGGGTTTATTGGGGATAGACCTAAGCATTTTAGTTTGGATTAATCGAATTGGTTCTCCAACTTCATTAATTATCAAATTAGTTATGCTTTTTGGTGGTATTATCTTGATGTATGTTTCAAAAACAAATCATACATGAATAGCCTTCTGATCTTGATTGATTTTTATAAAAAACCCAGCAAACATTAAGAATTTACCTTACATTTGCAAATATTGTAAAAAATACACTAACTAATATTAAACATGGCAAAGAAAAGAATAGCAATCAATGGTTTTGGTCGAATTGGACGACTAACTTTTAGAAATTTGTTAGCCGATAGAAACGTTGAAATTGTTGCAGTCAATGATCTTACAGACAATCACACTTTAGCTCACCTGCTTGAGTACGATAGCGCACACGGTAAGCTAGATGCAAAAGTCTCAGCAGATGAACATACTATTAAAGTAAATAGAAAATCCTTCCATGCTTTTTCTGAAAGAGATCCTTCAAAATTGCCTTGGAAAAAACTTAAAATAGATGTTGTACTAGAATGTACAGGTGTGTTTAGAACTAAAGAAAAAATGGAGCTGCATATAAAAGCGGGAGCAAAAAAAGTGCTATTATCAGCTCCGGCAAAGGGTAAAGGAGTAAAGACCATTGTACTTGGTGTAAATGATGACATCATCACAAAAAAAGACAAATTGTTGAGCAATGCCTCATGTACTACCAATTGCTTAGCTCCTGTTATGAAAATATTTGAAGAAAATTGGGGCATTGTAACTGGGACGATGACAACTACCCATGGATATACAGCTGATCAAAGACTTCAAGATGCTCCGCATAGTGACCTCAGAAGAGCTAGAGCAGCAGCCTATAATATCATACCAACTACGACTGGTGCAGCCAGCGCGGTTGGAAAAGTTTTGCCCCAAGTTAAAGATAAGATTTTTGCCATGGCAATCAGAGTGCCGGTGATTACAGGCTCACTAGTTGAGTTGACTGTCGAAACGGAAAAAGAAGTAAGTATAGAAAAAGTAAACGCAACATTTAAAAAATATGCACAAAAACAAATGAAAGGTATCCTTCAATATTCAGAGGCTCCTTTAGTATCTTCGGATATTGTGAGAAATCCCCATTCTAGTATTTTTGATTCTGCTCTTACACTAAAGAAAGGTAAGCTTATAAAAGTAGTATCCTGGTACGATAATGAAGCAGGGTTTTCAGCAAGACTTGCCGACCTTGTAAGAAGAGTATAAATAACCAATTAGAAATTAACAATTATGATTACTGAGGTATCAGGCAAAAAAGTTTTAGTAAGGGTTGACTTTAATGTTCCCTTGGATGCTGAACACAATATTACTGATGATACAAGAATTAGGAAAGCTATTCCAACCATCACAACATTGCTCAATTGTGGCGCCTCAGTAATCTTAATGTCCCATCTGGGTCGACCCCAAAAAAAGCTTAATCAAGATGGGACAATCAACAAAAATAAATTTAGTCTTGAACATTTGGTAGAACATCTTTCTACATTGACCAAGACTAAAGTTTATTTTTCTGAAGATTGTATAAGCAGTGATGCCTTTGATAAATCCTTAGCCTTGAAACCAGGTGAAATTTTATTGCTAGAAAACACACGTTTCCACAAAGGAGAATCGAAAGGAGAAGATGCCATGGCTGCAAAATTAGCTAAGCTTGCCGACATCTATGTTAATGATGCATTTGGAACTGCTCATCGAGCACATGCATCAACCACAACAGTTGCTAAGTACTTTAAACCAGAACATCGCTCTCTTGGTTTATTGATGGAGACTGAAATTGCCAATGCTAAAAAATTATTAGATAGCCCAAAAAGACCTGCCACAGCAATTTTAGGAGGAGCTAAAGTATCTGATAAGATTCAACTAATAGAGCGTCTAATTGATTTTGTAAATGTAATCATCATTGGAGGAGGAATGAGTTATACCTTTATAAAAGCGAAAGGTGGTGAAATTGGAAATTCGCTGGTTGAAGATAGCCATCTTGATTTAGCAATTGAGTTATTAGAAAAAGCAAATGATCAAGGAGTAGACATTTTGATTCCAGAAGACTCTGTTATTGCCAATGAATTTTCCAATGATGCTTCTTATAAAACTATAGAAAGTGATGTCATTCCTTCAGATTGGATGGGCTTAGACATCGGCTCACGAGCTATTCAGCAATATTCAGAAGTCATTCAAAATTCAAAAACAATACTATGGAACGGTCCTGTTGGCGTATTTGAGTTTCCTAATTTTGCAAAAGGAACCTTTGCGATTGCTCAAGCTGTTGCTAACGCCACGAAGCATGGTGCATTTACCATGGTTGGTGGAGGTGATAGTGTTGCTGCAATAACCAAAGCTGGTCTTGAAAATGAGGTGAGTTTTGTGTCCACAGGTGGAGGAGCAATGCTAGAATTTTTAGAAGGGAAAAAGTTACCAGGAATTGCTGCTATAGAGTCGACAGAATATGTCGAACAATAGACCTATCCACTTGTGTGATCAGTAACAATCTTCCAAGCGCCATCTATCTTGCGAAACACCAAGGTAAAATAACCACTGGGATTCGAATCATCTTTAACCTCTAAATGGTATTGACCAAGAACATAGGCAGCATCATTGGATACAGGAACGATATCAATGATTTTAAAGCTTAGCTTTCCCATAATCTCTTTTGTGGGATACCCTTTTTTATAGTTTGATTGCACTTTATCATATCCAAAGGTAAACCCCCTACTCCCACCAAAACTCAGCTTTTCTGAGTTCCAATAACCTTTCATAAACTCTTCAATATTTCCTTGAGACCAAGCAAATTCTTGTTTACGCATAACCTCCTCAATAGCCTCTGCTTCTTTTTCAAAATTGAAATTTGGACTATCAATACTAATGGTTTTACATGCATTGAATAAAAATAAAAGACAAATAGTTACAATAATTAATAATACTTTCTTCATTAGATAACCTTATTTGCTTTTAAAATTTCTTCCATTGTCAGCTGCATAGATTTCGCCTTATTCCTTGCCGCTTCCGCAAATTTCTCCCCTTCATCAGCATAAATTATTCCTCTTGAAGAATTAACCAATATTCCGCATTCTGAATTTATACTTTGATTGGAAACAGCTACTAAATCACCACCCTGCGCACCAACACCTGGAATTAATAAAAAGTGATTTGGAACCATTCTTCTTATTTCTCCTAATTGCTCCGGATGAGTTGCACCTACTACATACATCAATTCATTGTCGCTCGCCCAGCTACAAGAGATTTGAATTACTTTTTGATATAAGCTTTCACCGCTATTGAGCAATTCATTTTGGAAATCTGATGAACCTTTGTTTGATGTTAATGCCAGCAGGATGACCCACTTGTTTTCATAACCAAGGAATGGCACTACTGAATCTTCTCCCATATAAGGGGCAACGGTAATGGCATCAGCGCCAAGGTCTTCAAAAAAAGCTTTGGCATACCTTGTACTGGTGTTGCCTATGTCTCCCCTTTTTGCATCTGCTATAATTAAATGATCCTTCCCTATGTACTCAATGGTTTTTTTCAATGAAGCCCATCCTTCAGCACCATAGCATTCATAAAAAGCAGTATTTGGTTTATATGCAACACAAAGGTCTTTGGTAGCATCTATTATTGCCTTATTAAATTCAAAAATTGGGTCTTTTTTTTCTAGAAGGAAGGAAGGTATTTTATCGAGGTCAGTATCAAGTCCAACACAGAGGTATGATCCTCTTGACTTGATAAGATCAATTAGTTTTTCTTTATCCATCTATTCCTATTCCATTTATAGCAACAACAGCCGTAATGCTTGGGATTTTTTGTTTTACTGCTTGTTCAATTCCCGCCTTCATCGTCATTGCCGACATAGAACAGGCTTGACAATTTCCTAACCATCTTACCTTTGCTACCAATTCATTAGTAACATCAACTACCTCTACATCACCACCATCAACTTTTAGATGAGGTCTGACTTCATCGAGGGCTAGATTGATTTTTGCTATAAGTTCTATTTTTTCTTCTGAAGACATTTATGCAAATATATCCTAAATTACTGAAATCTTTGATAGATTTAATATAGCAATCCTCTCTTGTTTTGGGATTAGGAATATAAATTGAAATGATTGCACAAAAAGAACGGTTTAAAACTCATTAAAACCATGTAATAGGCCTCTTTTAAGTTGAAGAATTCGATTGTTCGGTAAAAAAAGACAAAGCCTCCAAAGTAATGATGGAGGCTTTTGAATATTATTTTGTGCTTTCTTATCTATTCCTTTAATCGGCAATTATTTTTCAGCTCTTATTTCCTCCAAATCTTTTCTCAATTCTTCTATCAGGAGTTGTTGTTCTTGTAGTGCTTTAGTAAGAATAGGTATCATCTCGACACTGCTCATACCAAGAATATTTACCTCAACTTCTGTTACTTGTCCAGTTTCTTGGTTAACATTTGTTTCATAAACATGTCTCTCTTCTTCAACCAAAGTTGGGAATAAGTTTTGTACATTCTGAGCTATAAATCCTACCTGTGTACCCTTGGCTAAGTTTAGCCCAGCATAAGTCTCACGATCAAATTCATAGGTTTTTGTTTCTAATTGCATAACGCGATCCAATACAGGGTCTAAATCTTCAATATTCTTTTTTAGCCTTTCATCAGAAGGAGCTTTCAGGGTTCCTGTGTACCACAAATCTCCAGCTGCATATATAGCCCAAAAGTTATCAGGAGTAGTTGAGGCAAACCCTCTTAAGGCATATGAATTTCCTGTTCCTGCTGTTCCTGATATAGAAGCATTTATGCCATACTTAGTTTGCGCTCCATTGCTTTCAGTCGAGGCGAAAATTCCATAGGCTGTACCTGTTCCATTTTGGTCACTATAAATACCATATAAATCATTCTCTGTTTGTACTCCTAGCCTTCTATTGACATTTAATCCATCATTAATTCCTACTTCTCCATTTAGTGCACTGATCCTCATTCTTTCATTCACCCCACCCGTTAGAAAAGCCAATTCATTAGCACTTTGGATCTTCAAATTATTTTCATCACTATTATCATCAAAAACAAAATGAGCGCCGCCTCCATTGGTAATATACATTCCTCTAACATCTCCGGTACCATCTCCTTGCACCCTAATACCGTTGGTACCAGAAAAATTGAGGTGTACTAATTGGGATGGATTCGAAGTCCCAATTCCGAGTCCTTCATTGTCCTCGTTATATATGATTCTTGCTGAACCGTCATAAAAAAGTCCAAATAAATTTTCAGTTCCTACTCTACCAGCTAAAGACCACCTATTAGATGAATTTGTATTTGTAAAAAACAACCGTGAATAGTCATCGGTTTGTGTTTCCTTTAATTCCAGAGTTGGAGTTGTACCATTTGAATCAAACTCAAATAGGCCACCTCCTAAAACGTGAATCCCTGCTTCTGGGCTTGCAGTCCCAATGCCAAGACCGTTATAAAATTCGCTATAAACCATTTTAGGGCTTCCATTAAAATACCATCCAATTCGTTGATTTCCAGACGCAAGGAATGATCTTAATTCAAAATAGTCTGAATTATTCAATACATGCTCCATTTTAATTCTTGTCGAACCTCCTGTGGATGTATCATCTTCAATTAAGTTTATATGAGGTACTCCTGTTGTTGAATTCATTTTGATTTCAGTAGTACCCTCAACTTCTGCTAAGTTTTGAGCATGTAAGTTATCATGGATTACACATACCAAAAGAAATAGAAGAATTGATATTAGCTTGTAATTATTCATCTTCATAAATGATTTAAGTTAAAGAAATTAATGCATAATGATTTTCATTATTCAAATTTCAACAATTTCAATACCTAGAATCCTATCCTTTAGGGTAGGATTTTATCAAATAAACACTTTGAATTAATATTATAGATTGAAATAGAAAGCAAGAATCTAATAAAGCCTTCCTACTTTATAAGTTGATGGCTCTAATACTCATCAATGGTTTAATAGAGTTACCAAAATCAAGAATTTGTATACCTAATTTTATTAGCTGATTAACCTTTTAATTTCGAGTAGAAAGAATGATGCTGTTAAAAACTGTGGCTATTTCTAGTTAGTTTTCACAATTGAAGTAGGTCCAACCACTTCATTCCTTATGGCTACCTGCTGCACCAATTTCTTTGAAATTCGAGAGAATATGGCTTCAAAAGCATGCCCTGTTGTCAAAACTGCAGGTTTTCCTTGATCTCCACCTTCGCGCGCAGATTGGATGATTGGCACTTGACCTAATAAATTGCATTGCGCCATTTTTGCAAGTTTTTGACCTCCTCCCTCTCCAAAAAGAAAGTATTTATTATCGGGAAGTTCTTCTGGCGTAAACCAAGACATATTTTCAACAACACCAAGAATTGGAACGTTGATATTATCCAATAAGAACATGTTCATTGCTTTGATAGCATCAATTACAGCAATTTCTTGTGGCGTTGTAACCATGACTACCCCAGTAACTGGAATGGTTTGGACCATAGATAATTGGATATCTCCTGTTCCTGGGGGTAGATCGATGATTAAAAAATCAAGTTGAGACCAAGTACATTCATTGATGAATTGTTTGATGATCCCTCCTAATCTTGGTCCACGAAGCACCACCGCCTGTTCTGGTTCAACAATAAAACCGATGGATATTACTTCCACGCCATCCTTTTCCAAAGGTACTATTACATTACGACCATACAGTTTGGTTACTTTTGGGCGTTGGCCTTGCAAACCAAGCATTGTCGGTACAGATGGACCATAAAGATCAGCATCTAAAATACCTACTTTATACCCTAACCCTTTTAGACTGAGTGCCATATTCACGCTGACTGTTGATTTTCCAACTCCCCCTTTTCCACTGGCTACCGCAATAATATTTTTTACTTGTGGTAAAGGAGTTGCATTTCCTTCTGCGTCTTTAAAATGAATATCTACAGCAGACTCAGGGTATTTAGCTTTTATGTTGTTCACAATCAAACCGTAAAGCTCTGATCTAACATTTGGGTCTCTAGTTTTTGTAGCTATTGAAAAGCTAATATTATTTCCTAAGAGTTTAAGGTCAGAAACCATTCGCATGCTCACAAGATCTTGACCTGTAGCAGGGTCTTTAATAGATTGTAGTATTGAGACTATTATATTATTATCCATTATTCTTCCTTAGAATTCAAAGGTAAAACAATATTAAGTAAAATTAGTTTCCTTATTTTTGTATTGCTTTGATAAGCATAATCCATGAAGATTCACAAATCTATTGATAATTTACCGGTGTTTAAGAATTCAGTCATCACGTTTGGCACGTTTGATGGGTTTCACCATGGGCATAGAAAAATAGCCTCTAAAATTATCGCTCTTGCAAAGGAGTTAAAAGGAGAAAGTATATTGGTCACTTTTCACCCACACCCCCGCTCTATCATTTATCCGAAAGACAAATCCTTGAAACTCCTAAGCAGTTTAGATGAAAAGATTGAACTCTTCAAGGAAATGGGTTTGGATCATGTGGTGGTAGTGCCTTTTACTTTTGAATTTTCTAGATTGTCAGCACAAGAATATATTGAAAAATTCATTATTCAAAAATTCAATCCATCATGTATCGTCGTTGGTTATGATCACAAATTTGGATTAAATCGTCAAGGAGATTTTCAGCTTTTAACGCAATATGCAAATGAGGGTAAATTTGCACTTGAAAAAATTAGGAAACAAGAATTAGAAGAAATCACGATTTCTTCAACAAAAGTCAGACAAGCAATATTAGATGGTCGAATGCAAGCTGCTAACCTATTATTAGGTTATAATTATCAGCTTAAGGGAATGGTAGTTCATGGTGACAAAGTTGGACGCAAAATAGGTTTTCCTACTGCTAATTTAACGTTGTCTAATCCCAACAAAATCATACCTAAAGAAGGAATCTATGCGGCAAAGGTAAAAGTCGATGGAATTGAAGGTGGCTGCATGGTTTATATCGGAAGAAGGCCAACAATAGATGAGAATCTTGATCAAACAATAGAAGTTAACATCTTTGAGTTTGATTCCAATATTTATTCAAAAGAACTAACTATTGAATTCATTAAATTAATTCGAGAGGACGAAAAATTTGAATCTTTAGAATTAATGACTAATCAACTTAAGTTAGACAAAATAAATGCAGAAGAAATACTAAATCAGCTTTCACCTGCCAAAAATCCTGCAGAGTGTGCCGTGGCAATATTGAGTTATAATAATTCAGAATTCCTTCAATCATATCTTCCAGTTCTTGCAGAATATTCTGAGAATAAATGTCGTACTTATGTGATTGATAATGCAAGCACTGATGATACAAAAGAGGTAATTTCAGACTGGTTTCCTGAGGTTGAATTAATTGAATTGACAAAAAATTATGGCTTTGCAGAAGGATATAACCGTGGGATTAGAATCCTAAAAGAAGATTACATCGTTTTATTAAATTCAGATGTATTGGTCACTAAGAATTGGTTAGAACCACTCATCGAGAAGTTAAAATCTGACCCTTCTATAGGAGCAGTTATGCCAAAAATTCGGTCGCTCGAAAACCAAGATGAGTTTGAATATGCAGGTGCATGCGGAGGTTATATTGACAGCTTGGGTTATCCATTTTGTAGAGGTCGCATTTTCAATCATGTTGAAAAGGATATTGGTCAATATGATGATGAGCAAGAAGTATTTTGGACATCGGGAGCCGCGATGCTTATGAAAAGAGAAACATTTATTGAATTAGGAGGATTTGATAATTCATTTTTTGCACATCAGGAAGAAATAGACTTATGCTGGAGAATGAAAAGAGCAGGATTAAAATGTATGGTTATTCCAAGTTCTGTGGTTTATCATTTTGGTGGAGGTTCTCTTGCTTATTCAAGCCCTAATAAAACTTACTTAAACTTCAGGAATAATCTAACGACAATAATTAAGAATGAGCCTTACGGCAAATTATTATGGTTACTCCCTGTAAGATTTGTTTTAGATGGAGTAGCTGGTATCAAGTTTTTGTTTTCAGGTAAGCCTAAACATACCTGGGGAATAATTAAAGCGCACTTTTCACTGTATGCGAGAATATTTAAAATCATCAGAAGAAAAAAACGTGAAAAAGAATATATAGAAAAAAGTAAAAAAGGCCCTGAACGACATGCAGGAAGATTACGAGGTGTTTTAATTTGGAAACACTTTATTCATGGAAAAAACAAATTCAGCGAGTTTTAAAAATGAAAAAAAATCGTTGGAGTATATTATTTGAAGATGATCATATCATTGTAATTGATAAACCGGCAAACTGGTCTAGTATTCCAGATAGATTTGATGAAAGCAAACAAAATATTTTAACAAGTCTTTCAAGTTATAGAGATCAAATATTTGTGGTTCATCGTTTGGATCGAGATACATCTGGTGTGATGGTTTGGGCAAAAAATGAAAATGCCCATAGAATTCTTTCGGAACAATTTGAAAAACGAAAGGTCAAAAAAACTTATCATGCTTTTGTTGAATCAAGTCCAAATCAAAACCAATTTATAGTAAATCAAGCCATTATATATTCAAACAGCAGCAAAGCCAAGGTGCTCATTCATAAATCTGGTAAAGAGTCAATTACACATTTCTCACTACTAGAGCAATGGAAAGATTTTTCATTGCTAGAATGCAGACCTGAAACAGGACGAATGCATCAAATTAGAGTACATCTGCAACATATTGGCCTACCATTAATTATTGATCCACTTTATGGAAATAGGAATGAATTTAAAATTTCTGAAATAAAGCGAAAGAAAAAATATAATATCAAAAAATTCACAGAAGAAAAACCTCTTCTGTCAAGACATACCCTTCATGCCAAACAACTAAGATTTACTCATCCAATCAGTAATGAAAAAATAAGTTTTAATTCAGAATATCCGAAAGATTTAACCGCTTTAAAAAATCAATTAACGAAATGGAATAAGCGAGATTTTGAACCTTAAGATTCCATTTTATTTGTGTATTCTTCCCATTCAATCATTTTTGCATCAAGCTCTTTTTCTAAATCAGATAAGCTTTTCATTTTTGAATCCGAGTCAGCTTGCATGAAAAATTTTGGGTCATTCATTTCAGTTTGAAGTTCTTTAATTTTTACTTCTATCTTAGCGATATCTCTTTCTACATAATTAATTTTCCTTTGTAGTTTCTTACGCTCTTCATAATTTAAAGTTGATGATTTGACTTCCTTTTTTTTGTCTAATTTTAGTTCTTCTGCCAGCGTAAACGTACGCAAGTTATCAACCTTTCTCTTTGCTAAAACATAATTAATGTCTCCTAGATGTTCTATCAATTGATGATCTCGAAACTCAATGGTTCGTGGACTCATATTTTCTAGAAAAGATCTATCATGGCTTACTATTAAAACTGTTCCCTCAAAATCCATTATAGCTTGCTTCAAGATTTTTTTTGAGGAAACATCGAGATGATTGGTTGGCTCATCAAAGACCAAGAAATTAGCAGGCTGAGCCACCATGCAGGCCAATGCAACCCTAGCTCTTTCTCCTCCACTCAGTACCGAAACTTTTTTATCAACTTCTTCACCTGAAAATAAAAATGAACCTAATATTTTTCGAGAAGAGGTATAAAAATCTGGATGGGCATTTTTTTCAATAGTTTCTAAAATTGTAAGAGATCCATCCAGAGTGTCGGATTGGTCTTGTGCATAGTAGCCTAAAACAACATTATCTCCAATTTCTACCTTGCCATGATCAATTGGAATTTTGCTTAGAATAGCTTTTAACAATGTTGATTTTCCCATTCCATTCTGGCCAACAAAACTTACTTTTTCATCTTTTAAGATTTCCAAATTTACATCAATAAGGACCTTATTGTCGCTGTATGATTTTGATAAATTATCCACTTTTGCAACAACCTTTACAGATCTACCAGCATAAGGAAATCTGACTCTCATTGCAGAATTATCCTCAGATATCAATTCTACCCTTTCCAGTTTGTCTAATTGTTTGATCATAGATTGAGCCATTTTTGCTTTAGTAGCTTTGGCTCTGAATCGATCAATTAACATTTCTCTCTCTTTGATGAGTTTTTGTTGGTTTTCAAAAGCTGAAGCATTAATCTCTAACATCTGTTCTTTGTGCTCCAAATATTTACGGTAGGTGCCTTTATAATCAAAAACACCAGCGCTTGATAATTCGATTATACGACCTATACTATTTTGCATAAATTCTTCATCATGAGAAATAAGAATTACTGCTTTCGGATAATTTTTAATGTATTCTTCAAACCAAATAATTGACTCTATATCTAGATGATTTGTTGGCTCATCCAACAGTAATATGTCCGGTCGAGTGAGTAGTAATTTTGCTAGTTCAATTCTCATTTGCCAACCCCCAGACAGAGTACCAATCGCATCATTCATTTGGCTTGGTTTAAAGCCAAGTCCTTTTAATAGGATTTCTGCCTCTGCTCGAGGATTATAATCATACATCAAGGTCTTTCTGTCAACCAAATCTGAAAGCGATTCAATGGCTTTTGTCATCTGGTCATCGTTTAGTTTTGCAGATGCAATCTGATTTTCTAAACCTGTTATACTTGATTCAATTTGAACAAATTCTGTGAGAATTGACATCGTTTCTTTAATGATTGAATTCTCTTTATTTTCTGGAAGGAATTGTGCTAATACACCAATGCTTGTACCTTTTGGTAGATCTATACTTCCAGAGTCAGGTCTTAATTCTCCACTAATTACTTTAAACAATGTGGTTTTACCAGCTCCATTGCGACCAATTAAACCAATTTTTTCGTTTGGATTAATCATGAAGGAAACATTTTCAAGAATTTGAGTTCCTCCAAAGCTCAATCCAATTTCTCGTACGTAGTACATTAATTTAAGTTATTTGCCTCTGGCATTTGGCCTATGATAGAAAAGTTGTCACCTTTATTGGTTAGCGTTTCTTTCCAAAGAACATCTGGTTTAGATTTAAATACATAATTAGGATGTCCTTCACTAAGGACCCATGATCCACTTGCTAATTCATCAGCCAATTGTCCAGAGGACCAACCAGAATATCCTATGTAAAATTTAATATTTTCCGGAAGGATTAATTTATTCTCTATTAGAAACTTTAATTTTTGATAATCACCTCCCCAGTATAATCCGTCAATTACTTTTCGACTATCATCTAAAACTTGGCCTACATTATGAATATAATGAATAGTATCTGTTGCCACGGGACCGCCAAAATACACAGGAACATCGATATCTGGAAAGTCAGATATCAATTCTGAGATTTTCATGTTAAATTTCTTATTTAAAATAAAACCGACACTACCATCATCAGAGTTATGATCTGTAATAAGAATTACGGATCTTTTAAAGTTTTTATCCAACATAAATGGTTGTGCTGTCAGCACTTTTCCAATAGCCAAACTACTCATTGATTAAATGATTTCTGTCGCAAATTTACGGTCTATTTTTTTAATAAATCCTGTCAATACTTTTGCACCAAATTCTGTTTGTTGCTCCACTCCGCTTTTGATCATATTCTGCATAATTTGAGTCCATTTTACGGGTGAAGTCAACTGTCTCTTTAATAATTCTTTAATTTCATTAGGATCAGTATGAGCTTTTGCATCTACATTTTGGAATATGGGTACAATTGGAGTTTTAAATGTCATTGCATTTATTGCATTTGAAAGACGCGCCTGTGCAGGTTGCATTAATTCGGAATGAAATGCTCCACCCACAGGCAAAACAATAGCTCTTCTTGCCCCAGCCTCTGTACATTTGGCCACGGCTTCTTCTATTCCTTCGTGTGAACCAGAAATAACCAATTGCCCAATGGTATTATAATTAGCTGGTACAACTACTTCATTGATACCTTCCGTAATTTCTTCAACCAGAGAATCTTCCATGCCAAGAATCGCTGCCATCGTCCCTGGGTTTATTTCGCATGCGTCTTGCATTGCTAAAGCTCTTTCGCTTACTAACTTCAAACCATCCTCAAAATCAAGAGCATCAGCAGCTACAAGAGCGGTGATTTCTCCTAATGAATGCCCACCTACAACGGAATCTTCGGTCATCGAGAAGTTTCCAGCTTTAAATTTTGCCAAAGCATATAAGAATACTGCTGGTTGGGTTATTTTAGTTTGCCGAAGATCTTCGGCAGATCCTTCAAACATAACTTTGGTTATTTCAAAACCTAGTACTTGGTTTGCTTTATCGAGGAGGTTCTTAGCATCTTTATTTGTTTCATAAAGATCCTTCCCCATTCCTTCAAACTGAGCTCCTTGCCCAGGAAAGACGTATGATTTCATTCTATTTTAAGTTTGCTGACAGCAAATTTAAAAATTCTGATCGAGTTTCTTGCTTTTCAAAGGCTCCTGTAAAACCAGATGTAGTTGTTACTGAATTTTGCTTCTCGACACCTCTCATCATCATACACATATGAGCCGCTTCAATAACAACAGCCACACCTAGAGGAGCTAGGGCCTCAGTCATACATGAAATAATGTCTTGATTTAATCTTTCTTGAACTTGTAGCCTCCTAGCAAAAACATCGACAATTCGTGGAATTTTGCTCAATCCAACAATTTTACCATCAGGTATATAGGCAACATGAGCTTTCCCAAAGAATGGGAGCATATGGTGCTCACAAAGGGAATAAATCTCAATATTTTTTACTACAACCATATCTTGATGATTTTCATCAAACATAGCGCCTCTTAAAATTGCCACTGGATCCTGGTCATAACCTTGTGTGAGGAATTGCATTGCCTTTGCAGCTCTTTCTGGAGTTTTAAGTAGACCATCTCTATTTGGATCCTCTCCAACCTTCTTTATTAAATTTAGATATGATTCTTTTAATGAATCTGTAATTTCAAGATCATATTCTTCAATTTTTCTATATCCCATCGTTTGTATTAAGAATTATGTATGATATCATAATGGATTAGACTTCACAAAGTTCATAAAATATAAGAATATCTCTATATATAAATGAAAATCAATATCTAGATAAAATGTTAATTAAAAATAAACTTAGTTTAACATTGGTAAAGAAAATCGAAACTTTAGTCTATGGAATTTGATTACAAAGTTATTAATGGGCAATTTAGTTATTGGTTATGAATAGAAGTTTGACTAGAAAAATAGGCTTAAAACAAAAAATCGAAATGGTTTTTGAAAAGGATAGGAATCTACATCTCCTTTTCTGGATTTTGATGTGTGTTTTTCTATTTGTTATGGACAAAACTGAAAGTCAATATTGGATAAGAATCACACGTTCCTTTATATCTGTAGGATTCTTTGCTTTGATAGTATACATCAATTGGAATATTTTAATTCCTAAATTCTTAAAACAAAGAAATTGGGTTTTATATCTCACCAGTTTAATTTTTTTGGCTTTTTTGGTTACCCCTCCTCAAGTATTTGCTTTGTTTCTTCTTTATGAAGACTATCCAAAATTCCAGCAAGCTTTTTTTGAAAAACAAAACATTCTGCTCTTTCAGGCAATTTTTGTAGGGGCTTCTTCTACTGCATTTAAGATTACACAAGATTGGTTAAGTCATGAAAGAGATCGAAAAGAACTTCAAAGTCAAAATCTTGCCTCTGAATTAAATTTTCTGAAATCTCAAATCAACCCTCATTTTTTATTTAATACGCTAAACAATCTATACGCTTTATCCTTAAAAAAATCAGATCAGGCACCAGAAACTGTATTAAAGCTTTCTGAAATGATGAGATATATGTTGTATGAGTGCAATGTTGAAAAAGTACCACTTTCGAAAGAAATAAATTATTTGAAAAATTATTTACAGCTAGAAAAAATTAGACTTGGACAAAACTTCGACATTCAATTTGACGTCCATGGAAGTGTTGGAGACTTGGAAATTGCACCGCTAATGTTTATTCCATTTATAGAAAATAGTTTTAAGCATGGAATGAATAATTTAATCTCAGATGGATTTGTTCACATAAAATTGTTTATAGAAGAAGGAGCTATTTGGATGAAAATAACTAATAACAGTGGAAATGAAATTTTAAAAAAGGAAAGCAAAAAAAATAGTGGTGGGATAGGTTTAATCAATATTAAAAGAAGATTAAAACTTATCTATCCTAATAAACATAAACTAAAAATTGAACAAACTAAAAATATATATACAGTTAACCTCAATATTCAGTTAATTTAAATACATCGAAAATGATCAAAACCATAATTGTTGACGACGAACCCCTAGCCTTAGAAATATTACAAACTTACATCGAACAGTTGGATGATTTAGAACTAATTGCCTCTTGCAATAATGCTTTTGAAGCCAATAAAATATTACAAAGCCAGGAAGTAGACTTATTGATTACTGACATTCAAATGCCACAACTCACCGGAATTGAGTTGGTCAAATCATTGAACAACCCACCACTTGTAATTTTTACCACAGCTTATGAAAACTATGCAGTAGAAGGGTTTGAACTTGAAGCTGTGGATTACTTGCTAAAGCCAATTCCGATGGATAGGTTTATGAAAGCTATCAACAAAGCATCAGATATTTTAATTAATCGAAAACCCAAATCTGAAGATGATGGATATTTCTTCGTCAAAGCAGATAAAAAATTAATCAAACTTGCGCACGAAGAAATTTTATTTATTGAAGGGCTCAAGGATTATGTTATCATTAAAAAAATCGATGGTCGAGTCATATCTTTACAAACCATGAAGTCCTTGGAGGAAAAATTACCAGAGGAGACCTTTCTAAGAATCCACCGGAGTTACATCATAAATATTAAAAAAATACATGCTGTTATGGGCAACGTTGTCGAAATGGAGGTAGATGGTAAAATGAAACATATACCGGTAGGGAAATCGTATCGGGATAGACTTCAAAATATTATTGATGAGAATAAATTATAATTTTAAAAAAGTTAAAGTCAATTTGCTATATCATGTCGGCATTACTGTGTTCAATTGAATTTTAAAACATTCTTTGTTACTGAAAGTTTGAGCTAATTTTAAAAAGGCTTAAAAGAAGTATCTGGTTTATACAAAAGCTTTTCAAAACAAAATTGAAATTGGTAAGAGCTGATCGTAAATATGCGATTAGTGCAAATCGCACTTACGTGAGTAAACATAGCATTAAAAACCACTCATTGACCAGCTGGCTTATATAATAACAAAGTAAAAGGCCACACGATCAGAGGGAAGTTTTGAACTGACAAAGAGTACTTTATCCTGAAATGTAGGCAAGAACTAAAAACTGAATTCTTATAGACCTTGTTTAGGAAACACCCCTCAAATGCCATCCAAATTGGTCAAGAATGACTACTTTATTAAAATTTGAAAAGTGTAAACCTACTTTAGGAAAAGACAATAGACTAAAACTTGATGAACTCTAATTGATATATTGTAAATCTTAATTAAATTGAGATTAATTTATATAAAAAGGTAATTCTCTTAAAGAGTTAAATTTATTTTGTAA
>JAHDIE010000008.1:4237-62412 GCA_020630955.1 Saprospiraceae bacterium | reverse complement strand
GAGATTAATTTATATAAAAAGGTAATTCTCTTAAAGAGTTAAATTTATTTTGTAAATACATGAAAGAAAACTAAAAAAAATCATTGTATTTTCATTTTTCAATATTGATATTTAAATAAAATAATGAAAGCAGAAACAAAACAAATATTATTTTCAGGAATTTTTCAAGGTATTTTTTTTGCCGCAATGATGGCTGCATTTTATTATAGTGATGGAAAAGAGTTTAATTTATGGCGTTTAATATTGGCAGCCTTATTCTTTGGAATAATAATGGGAATTTTTACTAAGTTTGAAATTTGGACGAAGTGTAAAAAGAAATTAAAGTAAATTTTTATAGGTATACAAATCAATTATAAAAAATTGTATCATGTTGAATTATTTCTGAATTCACAATCAAATTTCCTAGGGATTATTTCAAAGAATGTTAATAAAAATATTTGGAATTTGTTTGCCATGCTTATAGCATTCAAAAAATCGTGATCTTTACTTATTAGAAAAGGCTATAATACTCTTATAATGGATTATTTCTCACTTTGGATTGCCACCCACAAGAGTTGCTGATTTCAGATTTATCAGTGAAAAAAAAGTTTAATCCTCTTTTTGGATATCATAATAGCTCCACGTAATCCAATTACGAATTTTAAAATTGTGAGCGAGATTAAATGTGAATTGGCAGATAGTATAGACATTGATAAACAACAAATGGTTTTGGCCAAAAATTGGAAACCATATATGTCTAATTTAGATTGCATGGTTTGTGATGCAACATGTTACGAAAGTGCAATTAGATATCCTACAGACATAAAATTATTATGGGAAGCTACAGAATGGAATTACAAGATGCTTGTAAATTGTAGCCAAATTCTTGGAAAGAGAAGACCCAGAACTAAGTTTAATAGTTTAATAAATGGATGGATCTCTTTGCATCCATACCTCAAATGCAATCCAAATTGGAAAGTGAATGGCAAAATCAAATGCTATCACAGCTTAAAATCAATAAAAAATCAATATTGATAATTTGATGATTGGGATTGGTATGCGCTTACTTCTGAATGCGCTCAATTAAAAATTAAATCCCATAAATGTAACCAACAGAAAAATTATAACTTTTGTAGGATCTATTTAGGTTTACTCCTTCAATTGACTCAAAAAATCCTTCTGGTTTCCAATTTACATCATTATAAAAGAAGCCAATTGAAAGAGATTTGTAGTCTCCAATAGCCATCTCAAAATTTAATCCAAGTTCAATAAAGTTTGATTTATTTTGTGTGTAGGAGTATGTTTCCTTTTCAAATTTATTTGCAACATATGGTTCATTTAAAAAAAAAATGAAACCAGAGGCAATTGATGGTTGAATTTCCATCAAATTTGTCAATTTAATTCTTGGGGCCATAAGCATTCCTAGTTTGATCCGATGTTTACTATGTCTATCTTGGTTGGTTTCCGTTTGAAGATTTTCATTTACAACTCTTTTACCAGATTCCGTAAAATAAGTTTCTGGCTCATCAATTCTTAAATTAAAATAAGAAGTATATTGAAATATATTTTGATAGTTCCCACGCAATTCCAATTTGATTCTCTTAAAATATTTACCAAAAGATAAACCAACCAATTTTTCAGCAAGGACTACATTATACCAACCCGGAAAATTCGTAACTGTACTTAAATAGTCATGACTTACATTGGCTGAACCAAAACCTAGATTTACTCCAATTGCAAAATTGTTCGACATTCTAATCTTACTTTTTCTAGACTCTATCAATTCATCCAATTCATTATCTGGAACTCTAGGTAATTGAAGAAATAACTCTGTTGCAATTTTACTTTCTCTTCCAAATGGAAAGACTTCAATTCTTTTTGCTTTTGCACCCCCTTTAAGATAAATTTTTTGCGATTCTCGAAAATTTCTGGTTGAATATTTATCAATGAAATACACATGGTCATTTGGCTTTCTTTTACAATCTAACCAAATCAACAAGGCTAGACTATCGGTACTAGAGTCTTCAACAATTGCCATCAAAGTTGTAACCTTCTCAAAGGCAGTCAATTCTGGAGTAATAATCGTTAAGAAATCTTGAACTTCTAAATCAGGGTATTTTACTTTTATATCTCGTAAATCCACACGTGAGCTCTCATATGGGTACATGTAAAAATTAACATCTGAATGGGTAGATTTTCTGAGTGCTTCTTCATAGGTTTGAGGGATAAGTATGGTTTGCTGAGCAAAGACATTTGTCGATACTAATAAACTTAAAAAGACAATAAAGTTCTGAAGTTTCATCAATAGATAATTACTTGTAGTTAATTTTCAGTCAAATATAAAAAATAATAAAGGCCAACACCCAGCAAAGAGCAAGCTGAATTTCATAAAATATTTCATCGATTCCAAGCCACCTTATCGGTGTAAATATCAACTGATCCTTCGACTAGATTTGAATTAAAATCATACTCTTTTTGAGCGTAATCCCATCTTACAGGTATTATGGATCCGGTAACTGGAATTAAATTGGGAATGTGGGTTCTTCGATAATCATTGTATACTTCTGGTTGTAAGAAAAGAGCTAAATATTTTTGAGTTAATATATGATCCAAGGTTAGATTTTCTTCACCAGGATCAACAGATGCTAGAGTAATGTACTGATCATATCCATTTGCATCTATTCTTTCAAAAGAAGCTTTTATCCCACTTAAATAGGCCTCATGTGCTTTATTAATTTCCCCAAGTTTAAAAGCACATTCCGCAATGACAAACTGCATTTCTCTGTAGCTAATAAGTTCTTGCTTAAAATCTGCAACCAAGTAGGAATTGTTTGTATTAAATAATTGATCGTATTCTTTCAATCTGCTGGTATCTTGCAAAGAGACCATTATGGACCTCATTGTAGGATGAAATTCTATATCTCCAGTTCTGTCCCTATTAAATCTATACCAAGGACTTGCATTACTTTCATCAGGATATTGGAATGCAAAATTTTCTAGATTGGACTCAAATGATGCTTCTGCTTCCATAAGGGCTTGCGTATAGTTATTGTGGTGTAAATAAGCTCTTGATCTAATAGCATGAGCTGCTTTTATCCATAAAGAGGAGTCCCCCCGATAAATAAGATCGTCAGAAGAAGGTATTGCATCTCCTGGTGCATTTTGTAAACCCAAAATACCGCTTTCCGTTCTTTCATATATTATCGCATATATTTCTTCTTGAGAATCAAATTTTGGATTTGGGAAAGTTAATGCGTCAAATGCCTGAGAATATGGAATTTCATCCCAAACATCAGTTGCGATCATTAAAGCAAAAGCTTCGGTTATATCTAATATTGCTGCATAATGATTTAATCCATCATTTTGTGCTGTTTCTCTTGCCAGCCTAATTTCATTTAATATTTTTTCATAATGATTATTCCAGGCAGGATCAAAGCTTTTGGGCTCCATACCTAGGTAAGTATTAAATGCATAACATCCTCTTGCCACCCCTTCGACTTGTTGAACTAACATATTACAGAACCTTGAAAACAATCCACCATAACTGTCTACAATACTGATCGTTATGGCTGGCAAATGTACATTTATGGGAACCTTGATAGGATGATTTGGATCTTCATTAATATTCCCTCCAATAAAATTTTCACACGAAGTTATTGTCATTATTAGCAAAAAAGACAACATGAAGTTTTTTACGTATTTCATATAATGATATTTGGTTCAGAACATATAAAAAAGGGTAAGTACTTTCATTCAAAAGAACTTACCCCTGTCGTTTTATTTCACATAAAGTGGAATATAAATTATCTAAACTATCTATTCCATCCTACTCTATCCGTAAACATATTTACTGATCCTTCTGTAAGGTTTGAATTAAATAAGTATTCATTAGAACTATAATCCCATCTTACTGGTACATTTGAACCAGATACTGGCTCAAGCTCAGGAATATTTGTTCGTCTGTAATCACTATAAACTTCAGGCTGTAAGAACATAGCGATATACTTTTGAGTCATAATTTGCTCAAGTGTAAGATTTCCAGCACCAGGATCAACATCTGACTGAGCAATATACTCATCATAGCCAGCTGCTCCCATTCTTCCAAAGGATGCCTTAATACCTTCAAGGTATGCAGCGTGAGCTTTTTCTGAATCACCAGTTCTGAAGGCACATTCAGCAATTACAAATTGCATTTCTCTATAGGTTATTAACTCTTGATTAAAGTCAGGTACCATATAAGTATGATCAGTTATAAAAATCTGATCGATCTCCTTAAGTCTATTTGTGTCCTGAAGAGCTGTCATAATACCTCTCAATGTTGGGTGGAATTCAATATCTCCAGTTCTGTCTCTATTGAATCTATACCATCCCCCAGCATTATTAGCATCTGGATATTGGAAAGCCATATTTTCTGACGGAGAATCGAAGGACATTTCAGCTTCTGCCATTGCTCCAGAATAATTATCCTGATGTAATAGACCTCTGGCTTTAATTGCATGAGCCGCTTTCGCCCAAAGTGCAGTATTACCTCCATAGATAACATCATCTCCTCCAGGAGTAGCTGGACCAGGTGCTCCTGCTAAACTTGACAAACCGCTATCCAATCTAGTATAAATTACATCATAGATAGATGCTTGGGAATCGAATGCTGGACTTGAAGTTGCGATACCATTAAAGGCTTCTGAGTACGGCATATCATCCCATACATCAGTAGCCATCATTAATGCAAAAGCTTCTGTGATATCAAGTATACCAACATAATAATTCAATCCACCATCTACTGCTGTGGTTCTAGCAATCTTGATTTCATTCACTGTATTTTCATAGTGATTATTCCAAGCAGAATCAAATCTATTTGGCGCTAGTCCAGTGTATTGGTTGAATGAAGTCCATTGTCTAGCTACACCTTCTACTTGTTGTGTAAGCATTGAACAGAACCTAGAAAACATACCTCCATAGTTATCAGCCAAAGCAATTGTTAATGCAGGCATTTGTGCTGAAACAGGTACACTCGTAGGATTGTTCGGATCTTTATTGATGTCCCCTCCTATGAAATTTTCACAAGAAGCAAAGGTGAAAACCATAAGAAACATCAAACAAAATTTAGTTATATTTTTCATAGTGTTCACGGTTTAAAAATTAAGAGATAACTTGACAATAACTGATTTGGTCGCAGGCATGTTAAAGTAATCAAAACCTTGACCATTTCCTGTTCCTGTCAAACTTGTTTCAGGATCGATACCATCATAATCAGTTTTCAACCAAAGGTTTCTTCCTGATACTCCGATACTTCCTCCTTTCATCCATTCTACTGATGGAATTCGGTAAGAAAGTCCAACCTCTCTTAATCTAACCCAACCACCATCTTGTACAAATTGCTCTCCAACAAAACCGAAACCACCTAATGATGATTGCCAGTAGCTTTGATCTCTTACAACTGGAATATTATTAGGTGAACCATCAGACAAAACTCCTTCGATAGGAGTAGGTGTTTCTACTCTTGTATCTGCTGTTAATTGAGATCTTCCAAAGAATGAAAGTGCCCAAGCTGTTCCATTCCAAAGGTCACCACCTTCTCTCCAATCTAATAAGAAGTTAGCTGAGAAATTACCAAATGAGAATGTATTATTCCATCCAATGATAAAATCTGGATTTGGATTTCCAATTGCTCTTTGAGTTGGATCAGTAGCTTCAAATCCATACTCTGCACTATCAGGGTCATCATTAATAACAACTGGTCCTCCAGGAATATTTAAACTCGTGTCTGTGTCAGTACCAGCTTCTTGTCTCAAGTAAGCACCTCCAAAGATTGCACCATATTGATTTCCTTCAACCAAGTAGGTTCCTGCAGTACTAAAACCTGCCAAGAATAATCTTTCAATTCCTGGAGCCAATTTATCAACGATGCTTTCTGACTTCGTAAAGTTAACTTGAGTATTCCAATTGAACTTACTTGTTTGAACTGGATTCGCATTAAGAGTCAACTCAATACCTCTTGAAGTCATTTCTCCTGAATTCAACCAAACATTGTTGTATCCAGTAGAAGGAGCCAATGATGCATTTAATATTGCATCTTTTGTATTGGTTTTATAAACCGTAACATCTAATCCTAATCTATCTCTTAAGAATCTTAAATCTGCTCCTAATTCAATAGTTGTTGATAATTCTGGTGTCAATTCATTGTTTCCTAACAATGAAGATTGGTCGAATCCTGAAACTCCAGAAATAGGGAATCCAATATTATCTCCCCATCCATCTCCAATTGAAGGAGAAACGAAAACTGATGCAGTAGAATAAGGATTAGGTGGACCAGATCCCACTTGCGCCCAAGACATTCTTAACTTACCAAATGACAATGGCCCCGTGTTATTCATCATTTCAGAGAATACCAAAGCTAATGACGCTGAAGGATAGAAGAATCCAGTTTTAGACAAATCAAAATTTGTCGGGTCTCCTAATCTTGAATCATAATCTTGTCTTGCAGACAAGGTCAAATATGCCATACTTCTCCAACCTGCTTCAACTTGACCGAAAAATCCTAATGTATTATAGTTGAATGCATTGCTAAAAGAAGTTAAACTTGTCGCATTACTTATGTCTAAGAATCCAGGGAAAGTCAAACCAAATCCGTCAACATTTGATTGATTGTACTTATACGAGAAAGTGTTAGCTCCCAATAAGTAACTTAAGTTAATATCATCATTAAGATATCCATTACCAGTAATATTGAAGTTATTGTCCAATATTTTGGTTGCAAACTCATCAATTAAGATTGCACCACTTGCATTGGTTCTTGATCCAATTTCGAAATCTTGCTTTCTTCTATCACTGGCCATATCATAACCTAAGTTAATACCGAAGCCTATCCAATCAGAGAATCTATAATCTGCTTTTACATTACCAAAAACTCTATCAACATTATCGTACCCTAAGGCGTTATTAATAACCCAATATGGATTATCATATCCACCACCACCACGGTAATTTCTTTGATTAAAGTTTGCAAATTGATAAGAACTTACTTCATCTACTGCATCTGCTGCGCTGAATCCGTTTGCATTATCAAATGAAACTGGTGTTCTCAACATTCCCAACAAAAGTCCTGAAGTGTTTGATCCTTGTTGAACTCTAACATTATCAGCTCTTGTATAGTTTACAGAACCTCCCATTGAAAATTTATCTGTTGGAGTCAAAGTTGAAGCCAACTTTACTGTTTTTCTGTCGTAACTTTCATTAGGAACAACTCCCGAAGCTCTCAAATCTGAAAGTGATAGTCTAAATGTTGCTGTTTCTCCTCCACCTGATATTGCTAAAGAGTTGTTTAAAGAAACACCTGTCTGAAAAAAGTCATCAACATTATTGTACACGTTGGCTGCCTGTCCATTTCCTGTACCTTTTGGCACCAAGAAACCATTTTTATCCCAAGCATAAGAACCATCTGGATTAAATGCAATTCTACTTCCAGTTGCTACAGGAGCATCTGGGTGATTTGGATCTGTTGAATATTCAAGTTCAGAAACCAAAGGTCCCCAAGATCCTGAAGCACCAGTATATGGTCCTCTATATGCTCCTCCTGATCCTTGGGCATAAGTATCTTGAAGATCAATCATTTGTGTAATTTGATCAAAACCTACTGATGAAGAAAAGTTAATATCAAATGAATCTCCTCCAGTCGCTCCTTTTTTAGTGGTTATCAATACAACACCAGTTGCTCCTGCTGTTCCATATAATGCAGTTGCAGCAGCACCTTTTAATATGTTTACTGACTCAATATCTTCTGGATTCAAATCCATCAATCTGTTTGAAGCTGATGTTCCTGAAGTTGAACCTTGTGAAAGGTTAGTATCATTGTTGGTTCTTACACCATCAATTACAATAAGAGGTTGATTATCTCCTACCATGGAAGTTACACCTCTGATTAATATTCTGGAACCTCCACCTACAGATCCTGAAGATCTTGTAACCTGAATACCTGATGATTTTCCAACAAGTGCATCTACAGGGTTTGTTGCACCAGAACGAGTAATATCTTCTGCATTAACTTCTTGAACGGCATAACCTAGGGCTTTTTCATCCCTTTTAATTCCTAATGCCGTTACTACTGCCTCTGATAATACAACACCATCAGCAAGTACAACATTTACATTTGAAACACCTGAGATATCAACTTCTTGAGTACCGAAACCTGTATAACTGACAACAAGCATTTGGGCGTCACTTGGCACTTCTAATGAAAAGTTACCATCGATATCGGTAATGGTTCCAGTTACTGTTCCTTTGACGAGAACATTTGCTCCAATTATTGGAATTCCTTCGTTGTCGGCGACTGTCCCTGTAACAGTTTTTTGGGCAAAAGTCATACCGACGCAAACAAAGAACATAGCAAAAAGTAGAGTTACTTTTTTCATAGATTTGTTTTGATTAATTAATAATAAAAAGGAGGATTATTCATTGGTTTGGTCATACCTTTATCACCAAATCAGCTCCTTAGACTCCCTTCGATTTATGATTCATATTCGTTTATGAACTTGAAAGTAGTTGTTAAATTTAAGAAAAATAGCTATTTAACAAACCATTCCAATGTAGTTTTTTAGATTTTGGAAGCTTCAGCTAAGCATAATACTTTTCATGTTTCCATGAAAACTAAAGCTCTATACTACATATAGACAGCCGCTTTTCATAAAAAGGATGGAAAAAAAATAAAAAATTTCAATTAAATTATTCAAGTATGTTTCATTACTAAAATAATTCTGAAAAACAATTAAGAGCCGACATTAAATTTTATCAATATATTGGCGATTATATATTAATTGTGCATCTACTTTATAAAATATAATTATATCTTACTTTGGTTTTTCTGAACAAAATCAAAACACATTGAAAAGTATAAAAATTTTACAAGTTGGACTAGGTCCATTGGGGCTAAATATTGCGAAATATATTGCTGCAAAGGAAAGCTTAGAAACAATCGCGGCAGTTGACATCAATCCGGAATTAGAAGGTAAAGATTTAGGGAGTTTAACTTCAGACAATCCAACAGATGTAATTATCCAAAGTTGTTTAGAAAATGTTTCTGATATCGCTTTGGTTGATGTTGTTATCTTGACTACAAGTTCTAGTCTAAAAGCAATTAGTAATCAAATCAATGAAATATTAGAATATAATCTTCCGATCATATCAACGTGTGAAGAATTGGTATTTCCGTGGGTGACCGATTATGAACTCGCCTCTAAATTAAATAGAAAAGCAAAAGAGAAAAAAGTAGCTATCCTATCTACCGGTGTCAATCCTGGCTTCCTGATGGATACCTTGCCAAGCGTTTTAAGTGGTGTCTGCAAAGATCTTGATCATATTCAAGTTAATCGAGTCCAAGATGCAAGAACAAGACGTTTGCCTTTTCAAAAAAAGATTGGAGCGGGTTTAATACTTGAAGAGTTTGAGATGAAAAAAACTGATGGCTCCTTAAGGCATGTTGGATTGACTGAGTCCATGCATTTTATTGCAGAATTAGTAGGTTTCAAATTTGACAGCACTGAAGATGTTATAAGTCCAATTATAGCTGAAGAAGAAATCACGACTGAACACATGACCATTCCAAAAGGAGATGCAATGGGCGTGCGCCAAATAGGTAGAGCAACCTACAAAGGAGAAGAGAAAATAAAACTTGTCTTTGAAGCAGCTGTTGGTTTGGGTGATTCTTATGATGAAGTTATTATTAAAGGAAATCCTAACATTCATTCCAAAATTTCTGGAGGAGTTCATGGAGACATAGCGACCTGTAGTATTGTCTTAAATGCCATTCCAAATGTAATTAATGCTAATCCTGGCTTGAGAACAATGAAAGATGTTGGCATTGTGGGTTTTATTAGATAGCAAATAATTGAATCACTTAATAATTACCATTTTCAATGTATCCAATTGATACTTACGCATAATGAAACGGTTTAATTTTTCCATTTTTAACGGCGAAGATTTTTCCCAATCAAGTATGATGGTTGGCAGGCCTCTTTTTTGCTCAGTAAAATTAGTCGTTTGAGATACTGCAAAACTAATTTCAGATATGTCTGGATAAAATAGCTTAAGATCCTGACAAATTTGGAAAAATTGACTAGAATCTTGTGCAAAAAAGTCATTTTTTCTATTGAATTCTTCAATCATTTTTTGTCTAATTTCTTGTTCGCTAGAAAGTTCGTTAATCTGATTTTTAAACTTTTCATCTAAGCCTGAAATTTGTGTTTTCAATTGATCTAAATTATCTAAATCTATCTCCGATGTTGGTATTATGTCAATGTCAGTTATATAACCTAAGCCAACATTTTCCAATTCCAATTTCATCGCGTTTAATCTTCCATCATTGATTGTATTTCCATAAACTTTCAATAATAATTTGTTTGGGTTTTCAGGAGGTATTAATTTATAATCATCTATCAAATCAAATTCAGCGCCTTGGAATGAATTGCTAATAAATTGATCAAGCATTTGATTTTGATTATATTCATTAAAAACGGATTTAAAAATAAGAAAGCTAGGAATTAGCATTAATAAGCTAAAGATAAAAACGAAGACTAAATTTTTTCTTCTTTCTTTTTTATCAGCATACACCTTATGTGGAAAATCCATAATGCTTAAA
Source organism: Saprospiraceae bacterium (assembly GCA_020630955.1). Taxonomy (GTDB): domain Bacteria; phylum Bacteroidota; class Bacteroidia; order Chitinophagales; family Saprospiraceae; genus JAHDBF01. The sequence continues at coordinate 51,803 of JAHDIE010000008.1, read as the reverse complement.
ATGATATAGGTTGCAAATGCCACGAAGAATGAATTCAGAAAAAACAAATAAAATGCCTTAAGTGCAATATCAAAATTTGCATTTGCTAAACCATAGCCCGTAACGCATAATGGTGGCATCAAAGCAGTTGCAATGGCAACTCCTGGTAGAGTTGTAGAAACATCCTTTCTTGCTATTGAAATAATACCAGCAACACCTCCAAAAATGGCAATTAGCACATCTAAAAAAGTGGGTTCCGTACGAGCTGCAATTTGAGGCGTGAAATCATCAAGGGGAGTAATCCAAAAATATAATGTTGATGCTATTAAAGCAATGATAATTGCAGCTCCAAAATGCATTAAAGCGTGATTTAGAGCATCTTTATCATTGATGGCGACACCTAAGCCAACTCCCAAGATGGGAGACATCAATGGCGAAATTAACATGGCACCAATGATGACCGCCTGAGAATCTAAATTAAGTCCTATAGAAGCTATCATGATAGAACAAAACAGCATCCATGCATTCGCACCGCTCATGGATTGATTCGACTTAATTTCACGTATAGTGGCCTTTTTATTCACTCCTTTTTCAAGGTGAAAAATATCATCAATCAGTGAGCTAAAATATGCCTTCAGATTAATTTTGATGGAACTTACATCTAAGCTTTCCGAATCCTGTTTGGTCTTTTTAGAGGTTGACATTGACTCTAGGTTATTTGTAATTTTACAATGATAATCATTAATCTCTTATCAAAATAAAACTTCCTGTTTTGATAAGGTCACTGTTAACAATTCGGTAATGGTAAGTGCCAGGATGAATACCTGTCAGGTCGATGGTTAAGATTTGAGTTCCACTACCATTATGTTCTTCACGACGAATAATTCTACCTTCACTATTGAATATTTCTATAAAGGCAGCAGAATTTAATTTGCCGTAAAATACTTTTAATTCATTAGAAGCTGGATTTGGATAAATATAAACTTCATCCTCTTCAGCTAACAAAACCAGCTGATCTTGAGAGTATGTTTCTTTACCACCTGAAGAGATCATTTTTAATCGATAAAGATTAAATCCTGGCAACAAGTTATCATCTAAGAAATCGTATTCTTGTGGCCCACTTACTCCGTTTGATGAAAAGCTTTGAATGGATATAAATCTCCTATCAATCCTTGCTCTCTGCAACTCGTAACGATCCAATTCAATTTCATTTTCTACAAGCCATGTGCAATAAGCATTGGAACCTTGTAATCTCGCATTAAAGTCAAGCAATTCTACATACTCTGAACCGCAATCCGGGTATAGAAATACTTCATCCTTGCCACTTAATCCTACTCTATCGGTTACTTCTAATTCTATACCATAAAAATAGACTTCATCCTCACAACCAATGGGCCAAAGTTCAATTTCAGAAATATGATCTTCAATTGGAGGCTCTGGGTGTGAATGGGTGTTATGTCGAAGGCTCCAAACCCATCGATAATCGAGTTCACTATCCTTATGTTCCAAATCTTCAACATGTGCTTCTAAGTCGTAAATAGAAACTCCAGTCATATTGTATAATTGACCATCAACGATACTGGTAATTTTAACTTGAGGAGGAGAATTATTAATCGAGATCAATCCTCTTTCTTCTGACATAAGACCCGATTCGTTTGTTACGGTCAGTTTTACTTCAAAAGACTTTGGCTGATTGTTTTCACTTGTGAAAATGTGTTGTGGAGATTTTTCTATACTATTATTCCCATCACCAAATTCCCAATAATATTCCAATAACTCACCATTTGGATCGTATGATTCTCCTGCATCAAATTGCACCGTCAATGGCGAAGATCCAAATTCTACACTATGTTGAAAAGTAGCAATTGGAGGAAGCTTATCACCATAACAAATTTTGCCGATGCGGTTATAATTATAATTGACTATATAGGTACAACCATCATTTGGATTTACTTCTATATGTACAATTGGGAAAGAATCACGATAAAATGCTCGTACACTTTTTATATCATCATTCAAGTCATATTCTACAGAATTGATCCATCCTTGATTATAATCACCAACAAGATAATTACCGACAAATTCTTCCGGATAAGTGACTCCATCATAAAAATCACCACCAATAACTGCTTGAGCTCTTAGATCAAAAAGATCACCTTCTATGATTGAATTGTCGTCAGAAATTGACAGATTAATGGCATCTCCCTCTTCATTATATGCTCCATAAAAAACACCCAAACCGGCAGTAATATGCGCTAAATTAAGTGCTGGCCGAGAATGAACCATTTGGTAATCCTCTGGAATAACTTCACTTGGATCGCAAGGATTAGGAAAGTTGATTTCGTTTAATGATTCCTGCTTCAAGAGGTCTTTAAAAGAAAAATAGTCTGCACATACTCCGGATTCCGCCAATGGGTTTTTAGTAAATTTATTAACTTGGGGATTATCCAAAAATTGAACATTCTTGTCACAACCTTCATATAATGGCCAACCAAAGTTAAGACCACCTTTTTTAATAATATTCAATTCTTCCCACAGTCCATTACCTACATCCGCAAGATAGATTACTCCTGGCAATCCTAAACTTGGGTCTGTTAAACCTGATCCTCGTCTTACTCTTAATTTAAATGGATTACGAAACCCTAGTGCCCAAACTTTAGATTCATTACTGTTGGGATTTTCTGAATCATAGAATGGATTAGATGGCATTCCTTCACCTGTCTCAGGGTTTATTCTTAGCACTTTTCCAGCTAAAGATTTTTTTTGCTGCGCCATTAATTGACCAACATTTTCCTCAGGAAGGATGATCCCATCATCCAAAGCTTGATCAATGAAATTTCCATGGTAAGGAGGTCCATCTCCAAAATAAGGCCCCTCATAACCGCACCCATCACCAGTTGACAATAGAAGTGTTCCATCATCGCCAAAGTCCATTCCGCAACCTACATGAAATAGATTAAGCGATGGCCCTCCTAAACCTGCCTGTTGTCCAAATAATACATGCCTTGACTCATAATCCACTACTGGATCAAATTCATACCCTGTTGCTGTATACCTTGTGCATCTGGTGATTGTGGCTCTATTATACAAATTCTCATTAGGATCGTAAAACGCCTCATCAGCAAATAAAAGATGATAACTATCGACAAGATAGAAACAGTAGAAAAATCCATTAGTTTCATAGTTTGGATCTAATACGAAACCCAAAAAACCAGAATCACCATAATTGCCAACTTCATCACTAATGTCAAAAAAAGGCTGATTGGGTTTTATGCCGTTTTCTATTAGCCAGACCTTACCTGACCGTTCCCAAGCATACATTCGATCTTTTTCATCAAAGGTCAGACCAACCAATCCTTCAAATTCAATATCAAGCCATTCTCTGTAAAAGCCTTCTGGCAATTCTAATTGTGAAAATGTTTTAGAAAAGCAACAACATATTAATAATATATAAGTAAGCCTTCTCATGCGATGAATTTGAACCAAAATTAAAAATAGGCAACTTTAAAATAGGCAATAAAACTGTAAATTAGTCTAATTTGAAAGGCTTTACAAAGGCATGGAAGACAATTTTGTTAATTAATTATGACTTGACTTTTCGCCTGCTCTTACCTCAAAAGGGAGTTTATTTTGCTTTGGAGGCAAAGGGCATGTAGCAAATTCGGTGAAGTAACATGGTGGATTTTTTGCACGATTAAAATCAAGTATGATCTCACCAGAATTATCTGGGACCTTTACATATAAAAATCTTCCTGCTCCATAAGTTTCCCCGCTGTTTGTTTCATCCCCGAAAACTATAAACCACGTTTGATCCCCTCCGTGGGTTCCTGCAAGCCTAAAAGGTTTCTTTTTATATTTAAATTCAAGCCAACCCATTAATGGTATATTACTCACTACTCCTTGAGCGTTAGTAATCAGAATCGAGTCCTTCGCTCCTGCTCTAATGACTTTTGCTTTTGTTTGATATTTAGGTTCATAATCAAACATTGGTATAGAAGTAAAATCAAGTCTCTGCTTATTTAAAGTATCTTTCAATCTTACTCCATCATTATTTTCCCGCTTAATCATATAAAAGAATAAGGATTCATAATTTAGTATGGTTGGAGTACCTGAAAGGTCATCTTTTAAATTGATTTCATTATTGACATATTGTCCTTCCACTTTAATGAAATTTTTCTGAACGGGTGAAAATCTCCAGCCATTATCACTTTTTAAAATCGAACCCAAATTTACGGAAGTGTCATAGGGGAAATTAATATCAAAACCAGAATTTGTTCCTATTTGAATGGTATCAGTTTTTACCCAATATAATCCGGCCAAAGATAACCAACCAAAAGGTTGCTTGAGAGAGTTAACCCTATCCAATTTCCATTTTTCAAAATTCTGAATTTGAGCATCGCTTACTCTATAAAAATGGAAATGACAAGAAAATAGAATTAGACTAAAAATGAAGATAAAAACAATTTTCTTCGAAAGCATTTGATGAATTTTTATCTAAGATATAACACTTAGGTAAATTTCATTATTAGTGACAGAATTGCATAGCTAATGAACAAAACCCTGTTTAATTGCTGAATTAATTAAACTATTTGTGTCAGAAACATTAAAGATCTCGAACAGCCTTAACTTTAAATCGACAAATTCATTTTGTTTGAGATATAGCATTTCTAAAATCTTTTGATCTGAAAACTTACAATCATAGAGCCATAATACTTCAAGCTCTTTGATTGAAAGTTTTGGTGGTGGGTTGGTCTGAGTAAAACCAATTTGAGAATTCATTTTTTGGAGATTTTACGGGGTATTAAATGGTATTTTATTTTAAATGTCTATTTTGAGAAATAGTAACCCATAATTTTATAATTTTTTTAGTACCAACATGACAAAAATAATATTTACCCTCCTATTTGCAGCGTGTTTTCTCTTTCTTAATGGTCAAACAAGTTACTTGCATTGCGGCTCTATCTATGATATGACCTCTAAAAAGTCTAAGTCAGAAATGACAATCATTGTAGAGGGCGAAAGAATTAAGGAAATAAAACCTGGTTATGTTGATGCTCCAGCGGATGCCTCAATCATTGATCTAAAAGACAAAGTTGTAATGCCTGGTTTGATGGATATGCATGTACATATCGAAAATCAGTCAAGTAAAACCAGATATATGGAGAGGTTTTCAAAAGAACAGGCTGATGTAGCTTTGAAAGCGACCCAATATTGCCAAAAAACTTTAATGGCAGGATTTACTACTGTAAGAGACTTGGGAGGATCTGGTGTCAATGTTTCATTGCGAAATGCGATCAACAATGGGTACATTCTAGGTCCAAGGATTTACACATGTGAAAAGGCATTGGCAACCACAGGTGGTCATGCAGACCCAACAAATGGAGTTAAAACTGAACTAAGAGGTGATCCAGGTCCTGCGCAAGGCGTAATAAACAGCGTAGAAGATGCTTATAAGGCTGTGAGACAGCGCTATAAAAATGGAGCTGATGTAATAAAAATAACTGCAACAGGAGGTGTTCTCAGTGTTGCAAAAGATGGCTCAGGTCCGCAATTTACAGTTGATGAAATTGCAGCAGTTGTAAAAGCTGCTGACGATTATGGGATGGTAACAGCTGCTCATGCACACGGGGCTGAAGGAATGAAAAGAGCCGTTCTGGGAGGTATTCACAGTATCGAACATGGAACTTTAATGACCGAAGAAGTCATGCAGCTCATGGTTGAAAAAGGCACATATTATGTTCCGACAATTATTGCAGGAAAATTTGTAGCCGAAAAGGCTGCAACACCTGGATATTATCCTGCGATTATAGTTCCAAAGGCTTTGGCAATCGGTCCAAAGATTCAAGAAACATTTGGCAAAGCATATAAATATGGAGTAAAAATAGCCTTTGGAACAGATAGCGGCGTTTCATACCATGGAGATAATGGGAAAGAATTTGGGTACATGGTGGAGGCTGGAATGAGTCCTATTGAATCGCTTTTATCTGCCACAGTAAATGCCTCAGATCTTTTGAGAATTTCAGATGATTATGGCACACTTGAAGCTGGCAAAATGGCTGACATTATAGCGGTTGAATCAGATCCAGTCATGGATATAAGTGTCATGGAAAAAGTAGATTTCGTAATGAAAGGAGGAAAGGTTTATAAAGAAGATTGATATTGCTACAACTCTGCTTAGACTGATGAATTTTACCCAAAATTTGCAAAAAAAGACATGAATTATAGTAAAAACCAATTTTTTAAGGAAAAAACGGTAAAATAGAAACTATTATTTGGCTTCTTTCGTTAAGTCTTAAGTTGGTGTTAGATTTTATTCAATTCTAGGCTTTATATATCAGACGAAAGCTTGTGAAGCCTCAAATACCGCATTTTTATTAATTAAATGTCGCAAGACATAAAAATCTATTTCAAATGAGAAGTAAGAAGAAGTTTGATTTTGCTGAAGGTAAATACTATTTCAATGTATCAAATGGTATTCAATCAATAACCATACATAGAGCTGAAAAAAAATCAGCACTTGATGTTTTTTCTAACTACGAAAAAGTTGGTAAGAAAGTGGAATGGTTAGGAAAGTGGAACGGCAAAAAATTTGAAGACGACAGAGATAATTAAACATCATCTCAAAAAATAAAACAAGTACTTAGTAAGTTTTTACTAAGTACTTTTTTTATGCCTAAATCTAAATATGCATCTTAACTATCTCCTACTTTTCTCTCTATTCTTTTGTGGAACTCTATCTGGACAAGATCTTTCAAATCTCAAACACGAGGTAGAAAAAATGATTGAGTTTGAGTACGACCTTGACATTGAAGAAGAAGAGGGACTTTGGATTGGTGTAATCGATGGAGATTCAACTTTCATTTTTAGTATTGGAAACATGCTGGCAGATAGCTTGATAGAATTTCAGCTTGGAAGTGTTTCAAAGGTATTCACTTATCAAATTGTAAGACAAGAATTAGCTAAAAATGGCATTGCTTTTCAAAATAAAATTCAAAATTACCTAGGTTTGACGGAGGCATATTCACAGATTACCTTCAATCAGCTCATATCACATCAGTCAAACCTCCCTAGAGAACCTTATTTTTTCGGCAAAAGAAGTACAAATCCAGAAAATCCATATGAACTATATACCGATGGATTGATAGTGCCAGAATTAAATAAATATTCATCTTATTATGATCAAAGAAAAGAAATGAACTTTTCTTACGGACATCTCAATTATGCTCTCCTTGGATTAGCGATAGAATCCATTTCAGAAAAAACATATTGTGAATTGGTAAAAGAAAAATATGAATACTTATATCCTAGCATCCAATGTAGTGACCAGGCAAAAAACCTCATTAATGGATATGATAAAAGCGGCTTCCAAACCAGCGCATGGGTCTTTCCCGGCTTTGCTTCAAGTGAAGGACTGAGTGCAAACATTCTAGATTTAACATACTTTGTAAGATGGGAAATGAAAAAACCCAAGTCAAATCTAGAAAAAATAAAAATCTCAAAAAACTTATCATTTCAAGCACCATGGTATGTCCTTTCTCCAAGAAGGTCAGAAAATATATATAGCTTTTCTGGAACCACCAGCATACACTCGGTGTTCGTGTGTTTTGACAAAGAAAATGAAACAGCAGTCGTAATGATGAGAAATTCAGGAAAAGGAATATTACATTTGCCCTTAGCTATTTTAAACATGGTTAATACTAGCAAGGCTAAAAGCAAATAAAAAATGGGTGATAAATTTAAAAATTTATCTTGGGAAGATTTTCAAAAAATGGGGAATCCTGAAAATGCTCCAGACCTTCCCAATGAACAAGAATCAAATCAAGATATGAACTGGAATACCTTGTCAGCACGAATTCACCTTGAAAAAAAACATAGAGGCGGTAAAACTGCATCAATAATCAGAGGCTTAAAGATTTCTGAAGATAGACTGAAAACCCTTGCCAAAGAGCTCAAGGCAAAGTGTGGAGTTGGCGGTTCTGTAAAAGATTATGAAATAATCATCCAAGGTGATCAACGAGACAAAATAATAGCACACCTTCAAAAGCTAGGTATAAAGGATGTTAAAAAAGCTGGTGCCTAGCACGTAACATTCTTGGTTTTCCTTGAAGATCATTTTTCAATACAACATCCTCAAAATGTGATGAGTACAAGGCTTTTATTTCATCAGCATAATACTCATTTAACTCAAGGTAAATAGATCCAGTTGCACTCAATTTTTGTTTACTAAACCTACAAATGTGTTTATAAAAAATTAATGGGTCTTCTGCAAACAAAGCAAGATGAGGTTCATGATCAAGGACATTTGATTTCATTTTTTGAGATTCGTCGTACCCAATGTAAGGTGGATTGCTAACGATTAGATTAACAACATCAGACCAAGAGAAATCTTCTGACAAAAAATTATGTTCAATAAAATTAATTTCTGTGTCATAAATTTTAGCATTCTCCCTAGCAACCTCCAAAGCAGTTTCGCTAATGTCAATTCCACAACAATGCCAATGATCAAATTGGGATTTCAAAATTATTGGTATTATTCCAGAACCTGTGCCAACATCTAGGCATTTATTCGAATCCTTTTCATTCTTATAGTCTTGTATTATCCAATAGACAAGTTCTTCAGTCTCAGGCCTAGGAATTAATACATTTGAGTTAACCTTAAATTTTCTATCAAAGAAATATTCCCATCCAGTTATGTATTGAATAGGAACACCCTTTCTCAATCGGTCTATATCTAACTTTAAAGATTCTTCACCTTTGTTTTCTTTGTCTTCATAATATATCCTTGCAAGATTATTAATTTCTCTCGGTTCTAAATTAGACAAGGACAAACTCAGTTGCTCCTTAATAAACGCTTTATCCATTTTCACATTTCAAATTAATGAACAAAATACTTAGAAAATCTTCTTTGCTTCAGAATGTTCAAATAGTACTTCTTCTCACCCTGCCCTACTTCTTGGCTGGGCATTAGAAAATCATATGCTAAAAAAGTGCATATTTCTTCAATTGAAATAAATTTGGAGGCATTTTTCAATCTTATCTTTGAAGCTTGTACTTTGACATCATTCTGAATTTCAATCGGAAGCTCTTGGAATCTGCCAATGCTTTTATTTCCTATATTTTCTGATTCATCATATTTCCAACTTTCAATTTTTGTAATTTCATTAGGGTGTGATTTCCTGGCCTCAAGCATTTGTTCTTCAAAGTTCAAACCAAGGAATTCTAATATAATTTTAATCTCCCATTCAGGATTATCGACTAATTTTTCATACTGAATATTTATCATTCGATCAGAATCTAATTCATTTAAGGCGGAAGAACAGTTGAGTAAATAGAACCCGATTGCTTCTGGAACAGATTTACCTCTTTCAATCAGAGAGGCTATAACATCATATGGATTTCTTACCGTGTGAATACAAAGTAAGCTAGGGCAGTTTTCAATTATAGATTTAAAATTCAATGCATTGGCAGGTGTTTTCTCACCAAAAAACTGATCAGTTTTTAAATTGTAAAAGGTTTTCATAAAGGATTTAAAAAAAGAAATTAAGTCACTCGAATCATTTGCGAGCTTTTGAAACAAAGCCGAGTTGTATGCTGGAATCTCCTGGTGATTGATCCCTCTAAAAGGAAATAAGCCTTTATCTTTTGATTGCAAAAATTTTAATCCTGTCAATTTGAATTTATTAACAGACCAAGCTTCAACAATCTTGGGTTTAGACCAAATATGTGTTTCATGAGCACAAACAATCATACTGTGCCGATTAAGAATTTGCCTCAACAATGAACTCCCAGTGCTTGGACTCCCACCAATTATAAAACCATCAATATTGAAATCTCCTTTCTTATTTTTTTTCACTTCTGCAAATATAAAAAAGAAGCAAAGTCATTCGTAATTCCAACTTACTCATTCTGGAATGTCATAGAAAGTCTGGTTAACTCCAGCAAAAACTCCCAACCCTCCTTCTACATTATTATAAACACTGACAGCTTCGCTAAAAGGACCTAAACCTTGTGAGTTAAAATAAAGCTCTAAGGAACTATCAAATTCATATTTATCCTTAGATAAAACCTCCCAAGACACTCGCATATCTTCAATAATTTCTGATACACCCTCTTCTGAAAAGTCGGTAATATAAATCACAAGCTCGTAAGTTTCACCATTAAAAAAAACATCAGTTAAAAGAATATTATTCCCTCCAATCTGAGCATTTTGTTCTTTTACATCCAATTGTATGTAAGGTGAATCTTCGTAAATAATAGTATCCATTTCAAAAATAAACGTATCAAAAGAGGTCGCATTATTTTCAATCTTTATTTGATAATAATTTTCTTCTGGCGGATCATTAAAAGTAATAATAATTGCGTCCGTTCTTTGCAATAGGTTAGGAGCAATTCCGAAATCTTTTTGAAATACAATATCATCGATCTTAACTTCATTAGGTACCTGCGTTGTTGCAGTTGCCATTCCTAATTCTGGGTGATTTAGCTCCAATCTATATTCTCCAGGGTCAATGTTTATTGGACTTAAATCCATGGTGTATACTCCATCGATGTCATTCTCTTCTTCAGCAACAGGTTGGAATTCAAGGTTTCCCAATAAAGCTGGGCCCCTGAACAATGAAACATCAACATCCTGTAAGGGATTCCATCCATCCAATGGATCTGTAATGGCTTGATTTTCTGAAATTAAAATTCGTAACTCTTCGTGTGTAGAACTTATAGTTCCTGAGACAGCCATTTGCTTTTCATAGTCAAAATCATCTATATCCAATGTCTTGACAAGTATGTTTTCACAAGATGTGAAGAGAAAAAGTAAACCAAAAAATAAAATTAATTTCTTCATCATTTAAAATTCAAATCTATAACTAACTGAAGGAATAATCGGAAATAAACTGTATTGCTTAAGCACTGTTTTGGTGCTAACGTTGCCATTGGCATCGGTTTCAAAGTCCTCTTCTAAATTAAGGAAGAATGGATTTTTTCTACTATATGCATTGTAAGCACCAACAGACCAAATTCTTTTGTGTCTTTTCTTTTGTTTGATGAAGTCTACATTCACATCAAGCCTATGATATGCTTCTTGTCTGAAATTATTCCTATTTCTAAAAATATCCACCGTGGAAACATACTCACCAAAACCCTGCTCTTGTAGTAATGGAATTCTGGATTCTGCAAAAGTCACTGCATTCCCAGTTCCGTAGACCCAAGTTGCTGCTATATTGATTCTTTCCGATAATTCATAAATACCTACAAGCGACAGATCATGTCTTCTATCATATTTAAAAGGATACCAAGCCCCAAAATTTTTATCTTCAAATTGTCTTTCTGACCACGATAAGGTGTATCCGATCCATCCTGTAAACTTACCTTGTTTCTTTTGTAAAAAGAGTTCAGCACCGTAGGACCGTCCCTTCCCTTGAGTAACCAAATTTTCCCAAGACTCTAAGCTAAATAATGATGCTCCCTCCCTATAAGAAATCAAATTGTCCATTTCTTTATAGTAGCCTTCTAGACTTACTTCATAACCGCCATTTAAGGTTTTTGCAAAACCGATTGCAGCTTGCCATGAATCCTGTGGAAGTACATTTTTTGTTGTTGGCAACCATTGATCCCAGGGTAAACCAATATTCTCATTTGTAAGAAATTGTGTATACTGCCTCATAATGGCATATGAAGCTTTCAAGGCAACCTTGCCAGGCAATAATTGCCTAACCGATATTCTCGGTTGCAAAGAGGTGTACCCCTGTTCTTTGAGATTAAAGCCAGAAAAATGCAACCCAGCATTTACTTTTAAACTTGGTGTAATTTTGTAATCATCTTCAATAAATACATTGTATTCTAAAGCATTTACTAAGGTCTGACCAAATATCGTATCCAAGATAGCATTGGTACCGCCAAAATTAGTTTCTGATCTTAAATTAAATTCGCCAGGATTAAACTGATGTTGGATAGCCAATCCTCCAAATCGTATAAAGTGATTTGGTGTTGGCAAATAATCAAAATCCAATCTCAAAGCAAAATCTCTAATCCCAGAGTCATAAGAAACCAAATAAGCTTCCTTACTCATTGTTCCGCTTGCATTATTTTCAAATTCTGATCCTAACAAAGTACCAAAATTGTATTTGGTGTAGGTTGCTGTCAAATTGCTAAACAATTTATTTGTCCAAAGGTGATTCCATCTTAAAGCAGAGGTAAAGTTACCCCAACCTAGCTCTGTTTGTATTCGATCTTTGTTGTTTTCTTCAAAAGTTTCTGTGATATCAACATAAAATTTATCATCCCCCGTGTATGCGCTTAAGTATAATTTATCCTTATCAGAAATTTTATAATTTACTTTAGCATTTAAGTCATAAAAGTAATATCCTAAGTTTCCATTGGTCGATCTGCTTTCGGTATCCTGGGCTTTCAAAGAAGCTTTAATAATTGGTCTTGCAAGAAGATCAATATAGGTTCTCCTTCCAGATACAATAAATGAGGCCTTGTTTTTTAAAATTGGTCCTTCTATGGATAATTTGGAAGAAATCAGCCCTATTGCACCTGAACCATGAAACTCTTGTTTATTACCTTCTTTCATGTTAATTTCCAACACCGATGACAGCCTACCACCATATCGTGCCGGAAAACCACCTTTGGTTAATTTGACATCCTTGATAGCATCTGCATTGAAGACAGAAAAGAAACCAAAAAGGTGATTGGCGTTGTAAACGGGTACTCCATCCAATAGAATTAAATTTTGATCTGGACTACCTCCTCTCACATATAATCCGGACTGGCCTTCTCCTCCTGATTGCACTCCAGGTAAAAGTTGCAAGGTCTTCAGAACATCAACTTCACCCAACAAAGCTGGTATTTTTTTTATTTGTTGAATAGGAACCTCAATGGAACTCATTTGGGAATCTTCTTCAATTTTTACTGAGTTCTCAGCAACAATTTCTACTTGTTTCAAGGTTGTTGAAGAATTTAATTTAATATCTATGGATATATCTTTATCCAAATAAATTCCAATCACTTTTGATTGATAACCAATGTAAGAGAAGCTTAGATATACAGAATCTTTTGGCAAAGTAATGCTGTAAAATCCATAGAGATTAGAAACAGTCCCAAGTTTCGATTTGCCTTCAAATACATTTGCTGAAATAAGTGCTTCTCTACTCTGCTCATCTTCAATGTACCCGCTTATGGTATAGCTTTCTTGAGAAAATATCATTTGTACCATTAAGCAGAGCAGAATGCTCATTGATGTTTGTTTCATTCGATTTTTTTCGGTAAATCTTAATCAATTTATTAACCAGCGTCAGAATATAATATCAAACTCTTTCAAAGAATTAACAGTTCTAATTTTAAAGCTCAAAAGCGACTACTTATTGTCTAATCGTAAAAAAAACTCCATATTTAGTCATTTTGACAGCGAAGTAAGACATATTATTGTTAATAGGAATATTATTTGCTTTAATTTATAATATTGATAACAAATTAGAATCTATTATTAAAAAGCTAGAGTTTATCCATTTAGACGATTATGCCAAGTCCTTAATAAAAGAGGCTGAAAGAATGTTAATGGTTGCATATGCTCCTTATTCAAATTTTTATGTAGGTGCTGCAGCTCTTATGGAAGATGGCTCTATTCATGGTGGATGCAACCAAGAAAATGCATCGTATCCTTTGTGTATTTGTGGTGAACGAGTGGCTTTGTATAATGCCCATGTTAATGCCATCGGTCTAAAAGTGATGTCCTTGGCCATTATTGCGAAAAATCCTAGTAAGAAATTAGAATTGCCAGTAAGCCCTTGTGGGGCCTGTCGACAAGTAATTGCTGAATTTGAACAAAAACAATCATCTCCTATAGAGATTTTTCTGAAAGGAGAAACAGATATCGTTTATCAATTTGATAATTCAGAACTTCTTCTTCCCTACCAATTTTCTGGTAAAGTTTTAGGCGAGTAAGCTTCTAACCAATTTCAAATCTTCTTTTGTATCCACGCCAATTAGTTTTCCTTTCACTTCACTTACGTAAATGTCAAATCCAGCTTCCATCCATCTCAATTGTTCCAATTTCTCTGTTTTCTCTACTTTACTCTCTGGCAAATTTTTGATCTGCTGAACCACTCTTTTTGAAAAAGCATAAACACCAATGTGCTGGAGAAAGGAATCGAAATTACCCTCTCGTGGATAAGGAATCTGGGCTCTAGAAAAGTAAATAACCTTACCTTCATTGGTCTTGACTAATTTAACACAATTTGGGTTTTCAAAATCTTCAAGTGACTTGTTTTTAGTACATAAGGTCGCAATATCAATCTGCTTTTCTGAATTCAACAAACGTACTAAAGGCCCTAGTTGAACTCCCGAGATAAGTGCTTCATCGCCTTGAACATTGATCACAAAGTCATATTCATCGTCTAATTTATTTAAAGCATAAAGTGCTCGATCGGTCCCACTTGGAAGATCAGATGGAGTCAGAATAGCAGTCCCACCTAATAATTCAATCTGATGTTTAATTTCGTTGTGATCTGTAGCTACTATAACCCTTTTAAAATATCCAGTCTTTACAACATTACTATAAACCAATTGAACAAGACTTAAATCACCAATTTTTTCTAACATCTTCGCAGGGAATCTTGAAGATTCATATCGGGCAGGTATTATGGCTAGTATTTCTTTAACTTTTTTAATAACTTCTTAATTAACAATGAGTTTTATATTATAAATATATTTAATATTTTTGTCCTTTAATCCAGAAACCATGCGTAATATACAGATTTTAGGCACATTGATATTCTACTATTTTGGGCTTTCAATAATGCCAAGTATTGGACAATCACAAGTTAATCTAAATCAGAAATCACTTGAAGTAGTTGTTGATGAATCTTCTAACGCCTATTTTTCCATTAAATTTGAAAAAGGTAGTACACTATATTCCATTTGTAAGAAATATCATGTGGCGACCATTGATGCAATGATGTTAAACGATATTTCGGATCCAGAAAGCATTAGCATTGGTCAAGAATTAATCCTCCCCCTCAACAAAAGTTTTTTTAGAGTCGACAATGCCTTTACAGAAGGATACATTCCTGTATATTATAAAATCAAAAAGTCAGAAACCTTATTTCGAATTTCAAAAGTTTACTTTTCTCAAGATGTGAAAGACATGATTGAAAGGAATGGACTTTCTGGATTTACCTTAGCTATTGATCAAAAACTGCTGGTCGGGTACTACAGGCTGGAAGATAATGAAAGCACAATAAAACAAGAAGAATTGGTTTTGATTGAAAGAGAAGTTAATAAAAACCAATCTTCAAAAATGAACTCAACTCCTGAAAATGTAGCGCTTGAACAGCAAACAACACATTTTGAGAAAGCGAAACCAATCTATAATTCTCCAAATACTCAAAAAGATTATTTAGAAGCACAAGAAACCGACAATCTATATTTGCAAAACAACGAAGCTAATTTAGCGAAAGCCCAAAGAGAAGAATTGGTATCGACAACAAAATCGACAGAAGGTGCACCAGCAATAAAAAATGAAGCAAAATTTGAGAAAATTGTCCCAACTAATGACTCAGTACTTAACAAAGGGATACTATCAAATGATCAAGGAATGGCCACCGACAGCGCCAATTTTGAGAGTCCGAAAGAAACAGAAAGTAGCGTTATTTCTAAATCCTTGAAAGGTATTGCCTATTGGGATAAAAAGGGAAAAGACTATGAAAATCTAATGGTTCTACACAAAACGGCCAAAGTCAATACCTTGATTAAAATTACAAATCCAGTCAATGGGTTAAGCACGTTTGCAAGAGTAGTTGGAAGAATACCTGAAAATGCCTTCAAAAAGGACATAGATGTTGTTATGTCTCCAGCTGTTGCTAAGAAAATTGGGGCTTTTGATTCTCGAGTACAAATTTCTATGACCTATCAAATAAATAAACCTTAAGTTAAAATAGAATTTTTGATTCTATATATTTGTGGCTTCAAATAAAAATATGAAATACCACAATAATATTATAGAAGCAATTGGGAATACCCCACTTATCAAACTTAATAAAACAGTTGAAGAAGTTCCAGCATTGGTGCTTGCAAAAGTGGAGTATCTCAATCCAGGACACTCCGTTAAAGATAGAATGGCGCTTGCTATGGTTGAAGAAGCAGAGAAATCAGGTGCCCTTAAACCAGGAGGTACTATTGTAGAATGTACTTCCGGAAATACGGGGATGGGCTTAGCCTTGGTGGCAGCTGTCAAAGGTTATAAATGTATTTTTACAACTACCGACAAACAGGCGCAAAATAAGATTGATATCCTTCGTGCAGTTGGCGCAGAAGTGATTATCTGTCCAAATAATGTTGATGCAGAAGACCCACAATCATACTATTCGATGGCGGAAAGCATCCATAAGAAAACGCCAAATTCTGTTTGGATGAATCAATACGATAATCAAGCAAATGCCTTAGGACACTATCAAAGTACAGGTCCTGAAATTTGGGAACAAACAGATGGAAAGATCACCCATTTTATTACCGCTGTTGGTACTGGTGGAACTATTTCAGGGACAGGAAAGTATCTTAAGGAACAAAACCCAGACATAAAACTTTGGGGCATAGACACTTATGGATCCATTTTAAAACATTATCACCTCACTGGAGAGATCGATGAAAGTCTTATCCATCCTTACTACACCGAAGGTGTTGGCGAAGACATTATTCCAGAGTGTATTAATTTTCCTATCATAGATCATTTCGAAAAAGTTACAGATAAAGATGGAGCAATTGCTGCTAGAGAACTTGCGGCAACTGAAGGATTATTTTTAGGATATTCTGCAGGATCTGTGTTGGCTGGTATTAGACAATTAAAGGATGAACTCAAGCCAACCGATGTTGTTGTTTGTTTGTTTCATGATCATGGAAGTCGATACCTTGGCAAGGTATACAGCGACGAATGGATGAAATCAGTAGGTTTCTTATAGCCGAATTGGCAATATCCTTTTAATTATTCGTAGGACGTGAGAATATTTTTGGGTTTCATTGTTGAAAATTCCAAAGTGGTCAAAGCTATCCACCCTCACCCATCCTGAAGCATGAATTATCAGATTCTCTTCCAAAAGAATTCCTACATGGATAATCCTATTTTCCTTGTTTACGAAAAAAGCCAGATCGCCAATTTGCGTATCAATACTGAAATCAACAGTTTCTCCAAGTTCTACTTGATCAGAAGAATCTCTGGGTATATCATACCCAAGCATTTTGTAAATAATTTGGGTAAATCCAGAGCAATCTATACCAAAAGGAGATCTGCCGCCCCATAGATATGGAGCGTTAAGGTATTTCCTTGTCAATTTAGAAATTAGTTCGCCAGTGATCTCTATTTGGGTAGCATCTATGATTTGTCCACTATATTGAAATCTACCAAAAGGCGATTTTGACGTAAGTCCATCAAAATTGTGCAAATTTGAGCCCGCTACTATTGGAATGGACATTCCCTTTGACGTAGCATGATTTACCCAATCCAAAGACAAAGTGCTACATCCTTTCAGTTTTTCAAACTCCTTCTTCGTGATGTTAAGGATGTGTTTTTTGTCTACCCATCCAAGATAATCATCATGTATGCTTATTATTTTAAGCCAAGTTTTCTTCTTTTTCTTGTAAATCTCGACCAATTCCCCAAAAAGCAATTGAGAAATCATCTCAGATCTATCATCCGCAGAATTACGCATTGGACTGATTGAGACTCGACAAATACCGTATTCTATATCCGCTTTAATTGATCAATAATTTTTAGATATTAAACCTTAGGTCGATAAAATTAGTCAATCACATTATACTATTGTAAATTTGTGCCTGACTGTCAGCTAAAACTGTTCAATTCACAAAATATTTGCCTAATCACAATACAATCGTTCTTTGATAGTTAAATGAAAGTATGAAGATGAAGAAGCATTATATCTGGTTCATTACAGCTCTACTCTGCTCTATTTATAGCATAAATCACGCCGTTTCCCAAGATGTTAATTTTACCCAATTTTATGTTGTCCCATATCAAATAAACCCAGCATTGACGGGGACCATAGATGGTACCTACCGTGTTGGTATGGTCTATAAAGATCAATGGAGAGGTGGTGTAGATAATCCATATACTACGACAGCAGTGGGAGGTGAGGTGAAATTTGATGTAGGCCAAAACAAGAAACTTACAGATCGAGCAGGTATCAGTTTATTCTTCGCTAATGACCAAGTCAATCAAATAGCCCTAAACACGTCTCAAATTTCGATCAGTGGAGCCTATCACAAGCTTCTGTCAAAAGAAAGTAAGCAATATTTAGGTGCTGGTGCGCAGATTAGTATATTCCAAAGAAATATCAATTATGATCAACTCTATTTTGGAGATGAATTCAACGAATTAGATGGATATACTGAATCTACAGCAGAAGTACTTCCCCCAAACAATTTAGGCTTCGTTGACATAACATTAGGATTGAATTATCACATACGCCCATCAAAAACCACCGCATTTTTTGCCGGTGCAGCAATCCATCATATTACTACACCCAATGTATCCTTTTATAAAAATCAGAACAACCCAAACCCTGCTACAGATTTAAAAAGTCAGTTAAATTCTCGATTTGTGTTTCATGTTAGTTATGATCAAAAATTGACTGATCGTATGGTACTTTCTCCAAGAGCCTTGTACCAAACTCAGGGCTATGATTCTGAACTAAGATTAGGTACCAATTTGAAGTATTTCCTTGAAGGCTATTTCAATGCTTTCCATTTTGGAGCTTACCTATCAATGATCGATAATATTGATGGTTTTGGCTTCAATGCATTGAGCCCACTTGTGGGATTCCAATTAAAAAACTTTTTAATTGGTGTGAGTTATGATGTTAATTTGCAACAAACATTCAGTGGTACTAGAGGATTCAATTCCTTTGAAGTTTCATTCCGATTTCACGGCGATTATTATAATGAGTCGGCAGGTACTTTTTGCCCAGATTTCTAGTTTCCTAAAATTAGATCCTCTAAAGCTTGAGTTTGTTTTTTCCAAACAAACTTTTGCATCACTAATTCTTTCGCATTGACCAATAGGTTGGTATAAAGAATGGGCTCTTCTAGCAAAAGAATTATTTTTTCCACAAATTCATCTCTACTGTCAGCAATCAAACAATGCTTTTCATTTTCTAGACCTAGTCCATTTGCTACATGACTGTTTACAACGCATGGAATTTCCATAGACATAGCCTCAAGAATTTTATTCTGTTGACCAATACCTTTAAAAATGGGTGCTACGAAAATTTTACCATTTTTATACGCTGATCGGATATCTTCCATCCAACCACCGATTGTTACTCCTTCTACTTTTGCAAGATCAATCACTTCCTTGGATGGTCTGGCTCCTGCTATCAACACTTTAAGCTGTCTTTCAAGTTTCTTATTTGTCTTTGGAAGTATTTTATTAACCAACATTTTAGCAGCATCAATATTTGGCAAATAGCCCATATTCCCCACAAAAACGATATCATAAGAAAGTAGTCCACCATGATTTTTAAAGAACTCAGTATCTACTCCATTCGGAACAATGGTCACTTTTTCATTAAGAATACCAAGACGTGTTTTGTCTTGTTCTGTTATGATGGTGTGATGATCAAATAAAGGATATATTTCTCGCTCATAACTTTTCATCCTTTTGGCTTCAAAGGTATAAGTCAATCTCTTCATCAATCCACCCATCTCCGCCCTCTTGGTCATTCCAAACCCAAAGGCATCCATATAATCTAAAGTCTTTGGATATTCTAATCCTTTTATATTTTCCGCCATTCTAGCCAATTGGCAATAAATATGGTCTACCTTGTGTTCCTCAGCAAATGCTTTAATTTCGCTTTTTATCTTTCGGGTAGTAAACAGTCCAACTTGAAGTGGCAAAGGCGTAAACAATGATTGTGAGACATTACTAATCATGGAAGCCTGATTCAATTGATGGACACGAATATCTATACAATATTTACTTAGTTCTTCAATATCTGTTTCGGAAACCTCCGCTACACTTGTCGTATAGAGAAAAATGTCCATCTTTTCGGATAGACATCTAATCTGATGATATAATCTCAATTTATCTCCTTTTTGAAGGGGATAAGGGAATCTGCTAGCTACCACAAGTAGTCTCACTCAATCATGCTTTTACTGTATCAAAAGTATTAAAAGAAGAAGAAGAGTTCTAATGATTTGTCCAATACATTTTCATTTACTTATGGACGTGTTTAGGAGTTTTCATTGGGATTCCACATAAATTATGGTAAGATTCAACAAGTTTTTTCCCATTATTAAAATTGCTGTACTTTTCCTCAATCAACTTCCTTCCTTTTTCTCTAAATTCTTTAAGTACTTGTGGTTCACTGATGCAATATTGAATTGCCTCAACAAATTGTTGAATATTATCGGCAAGCAAAATCTGTTCACCATTTACAACGGAAATCCCTTCAGCACCTAAGGAAGTAGAAATGACAGTTTTACCCATGGCTAATCCTTCTAGAATTTTGATTCTTATACCACTTCCAGAAAATAATGGTACTATCATGATATTATGCCTGGAGATAAATTCTTTCGCACAATCTACCTCTCCTTCAATGACTAAATTTGAGGATGATAGATTATTAAGAATACTATCCATATTTCTTCCTGCGACATGAAATTTCAAATTTGGATTCTTTCTTGATACAATAGGCCAAACATTATCAATAAACCATTTCAACCCATTTAGATTTGGCATCCAATCTAAGGAACCAATAAAAGAAAGCGACATCTCTTGCTGAATATTGCTTAACTCATATTTATCTAGATCTAATCCAGCCGGTGATGAAATTCCTTGCTTAGAATATCCAAGCTCCTTATATTTTTGTAAATCTTTATCAGTGATACTTACAAGTAAATCATAAGATTCTAACTGATCTACTTCAAATTTGAAAAGGCGTTCAGCACATTTGTTTAAATACCAACTTTTAAGCCCTCGCTTGGTATTTTCAGCAATCCGCTCCCAAATCTCATACTCTAGATTGTGGCTTCTCAAAGCAATTTTAGCATTTGAGTTTTCTTGGATTGAATCTACATAAACAGAAAGATAACTTGACTCTAACTGAATAACATCATATTGGTTTTCATTCAGCATTGAAATCAATTTATCTCTATATTTTTCATTATCAAATCGTGTAATGTTGTAAGATTTACCTGAAATTAAATCAACAAATGCATCAACAGCATTTAAGGTATTATCTACATATACGCTTTCTATTCTGTGATAATGGGAAAGCTCTGCACAATGATCTGGTATTTCAGAATAATGCTTCTCTGTATTCATTGCAAGCAAGGTAATCTCACAACCATATCGTGCAAGTGCACTGCTAAGACTATTAACAGCAATGGACTCCCCATCTTTTAATGGATAAGGGAATTTTCTACAGAGTTGGAGTACTCGCATATATCATAAGATATTTGTACCAAAAATAATTAAATACCTATAATGTTATACATTGTGGAGCCAAAGAATCCAAACTATTGCTTAGTTGGGCATTTGAGAGCAGTTAAATTTAATAAAAACACAATAATTTAGGTCAATTGAAATGATACGAGCAGAAAACATCCATAAATCCTATGAGGATGTCAAAGTATTAAAAGGGATTGATTTGATCATTCCTAAAGGTAAAACAGTTGCAATAATGGGCAAATCTGGTGCAGGTAAAAGTACCTTATTGCAAATATTGGGAACTTTAGACAACCCAGATCAAGGAAAGGTATTTCTAGAGGACCAATGCGTAGCTGAACTAAAAAGCAAAGAGCTAGCTCAAATAAGAAACAATAAAATTGGATTTGTTTTTCAATTCCATCATTTATTGAATGAATTTACAGCCGTTGAGAATGTTGCCATCCCTGCGATGGTGAATTCAAATAACAAAAACCAAGCATTCAAAAAAGCAAAGGAGTTATTAGATTATCTCGAATTATCACATCGATTTGAACACAAACCCAATGAGATGTCAGGCGGCGAACAACAAAGAGTTGCATTTGCAAGAGCATTGATCAACAATCCAAAAGTAGTTTTTGCAGATGAACCTACTGGTAATTTAGATCAAGGAACATCAGAAGAAGTTCACAATCTTATTCAAAAACTAAAAAATGAAATGAATCAGACTTTTGTTATTGTTACGCATGATGCCTATCTCGCTCAAGTTTGTGATATCAGTTTTGATATTGTGGATGGGAGAATTGTGGAATAAAAAATAATAGTTTGCCAACTACTTCTCCAATGGCCAGAGAAACTTTGCTTTTAACTTATCTGACATCTCTGTACTTTGTCTACCGCCTTTTTTCTTTTTGACTTTTTTCTTTTTGGACTTTCCTTTTATATTATCCCCATTTCTTTGACTTCCTTTATCTTTCTTTTTATTTTTCTCTCCCTTTTTAACTTGGGCTTTGACTTCAAATTTCTCGGCGTCTTTTAACCTTTCGCCAAGAAGTGATTTAATGTCGTCTCCCATCTTTCCGCTGAAACACAGGGTTTGAATGTCCTTGGGCACAAAACTTAATATATTTTCGATTTCTTTATTAGAGTTCGATGCAAGCATTTTGTCAAATTCATCCAAAACCAGAATCTTTATTTCATCAAAAATGCTTTGGTTATCTTTTTTAAGTGGATTGACATTATCAATGTTACTAATCAATACATTTACTCCATTCGACAGAAGACCCATTTGATCTTGATCCTTCAAATTAGTAATTACAGCATGTTTTACAATTGTGTGTTTTGCATAATCGCTAAAACTTTTTCCCGCCTGAAGACTTAATTTATCATTTGGTGTTAACACCAGCACACGTAAAGTCGGCTTACCTGTCGATTTTTTATCAATTCTATGGATTAGCTGTACAACGGGGATCGTATAAGAGGCAGTCTTGCCTGTTCCAGTCTTTGCGATGCCCAAAAGATTCTTACGTTCTAAGATTTTTGGGATTGCCTTCTTTTGTATGAATGTTGCTTCTTTGTACCCTCTTTCTTCAATTGCCTTTAATAAAGGATCAATTAACTTCAATTTAGTAAACGACATATTTTATAGCTTCTAGTAAGCCATTGCTTACTTCTCTTTTTGTTGATTAATAATGGATGTTTGTTCTCAGTTGGAATCAGATATTACAAAAATACCATATATCTGCTTAATAAACGTGAAGTTTTATCTAAATGTTCTATACACCAGCAATATTAAGATTACATTCCCTCTCTCTCTCTTCTAAACAGCTCTTCCATCACTTCCTTTAATTGTGCACCTCCAATATTTTTCATTAAAATCTTCCTATCTGGATCAAGAATAAAAATCTTAGGAGTTGTTTTGACATTGTATTTAATTTTAAACAATGATCGGTGATTGGTATCAGCTGCATTAATAAATCCAGTCATATTTTTATCTTCTAACATATCCCAACAGGATTGTGTTTTATCCCTGTGTTTTGTGCATATCGCCAAAAGTTTGACCCCTTTATCTTTATATTCTTCATAAAACTCAACGACTGCCGGCATTGCTTTTTTACAGTGGCCACAATCGGGTGCCCAGAACATAACAACAAGATATTCGTAATCAATATCACTAATTTTCAGAGGGGTTTCATCTTCTAAATAGACCTGAATATTTGCTGCTGTTTCCCCAATTAACACTGGTTTGATATCCATAGCATTGTCAACAATAGTGTTGGTAGTTTCTTCATCAAGCCAAGGGGCATCCCCATTTGCATAGTACTTCTCTGCAAGATGTACATACACAGCATCCATTCCTACAATCTTTGATTGAATATATTCATTGAGAAAACTGCTAAGATAATACCGAAAAGTCTCCGGTGCAGGCCTCATCTGTTCTAACAAATAATCCATACTTCGAATAATGGAGTCTGGCATATTCGGAGTGAGATTTTTAAGGTAGTACTTTACCCTTTTATCTAGAAATGGAGTCCTTAATGATGCTGCATGTCCTAGATCAATATGATCAAAGTAATGTTTTTTATAGTACTGCCAAGTTTTCATTTTTACCTCCTTCTCATCACCTTCAAAATCTGGAAAATCTATTCCTGTATTAGAATTAATCAACATGGCAGTCAAACTATTGGGATATTCTTTGGTAATGATGTTTTGCTCTGCTTCTACTTTTCTATCAAAAGCATCTAGCTCATTCATGTATGTTTCTCTCAATGGATCATCCAACTCAAGGGCTTCTATTTTTTCTCTTAGTTCATCAGCTTTAGGTCTATGCTTCGCTAAAAACGACACATACTCACTAAATAATTGATTATCTTTTGAACCTTTAAATTTTACAACCTCAAGCGTGTTATTGGAGGTTTCCAGGTCAAACTCTTGATCGTCATCTATCAAGAACTGAACTATTTTATTGTCAGGAATGGTCAATAAAAGGTAAAACCCTTTATTTAAAGTACTGTCTCCCTTCATTTCAAAACGGCCAGGCTTTGAGGCCATTAAGGTATCATGCACCAGCTGTTTGTCTCCCAAATAATATCCTACAATCAAAGTATCATTTGGGTAATCGTTAATTTTGATCTTAATATCGTGTTGAGCATTGACGGAGATCATCAAGCAAGTCAGGACAATTGGCAGAAGATATCGCATGAATTGTTTTTTTCTACATTGAATATTGTTATTCTCTATCATAATGTATTTGTAATGATATTGATTCTTGAAGCTTAGCACTTTAAGTAAATTTTAAGTTTTTGCCAGATTTCGCTTTCCTGCCAACAGATATAATACAGCCATTCGGACAGCAACACCATTTTCTACCTGGTCTAGAATGATGGAGTGTTCTGAATCAGCTACATCGCTGGAGAGTTCAACGCCTCTGTTGATGGGCCCTGGATGCATAATGATGATATCCTTATCCAATCTATCCAACATAGATTTCTTAATACCATAATACATGGAATATTCTCTCAAAGATGGTATGTAATTTATATTTTGTCTTTCTAATTGTATTCTCAACACATTAGCGATATCACACCATTTTAATGCTTCGTTAATATCATAACTAACATGGACTCCAAGCTTCTTAATGTGTTTTGGAATCAAAGTTGGAGGGCCGCACACCATAACCTCTGCTCCAAGTTTCTTTAAGCAGAAAATATTACTTAGAGCTACTCTGGAATGCAGTATGTCTCCGACAATCACGACCTTCTTTCCTTCAATCTCTCCCACTTTTTCACGCATAGAATAACCATCCAATAATGCCTGAGTTGGATGTTCGTGGGTTCCATCTCCTGCATTGATAATATTAACATCAATGTGCTTAGACAAAAACAAATGGGCTCCAGGTGCTGGATGCCTCATAACAATCATATCTACTTTCATAGATAAAATATTGTTTACTGTATCTAATAAAGTTTCTCCTTTTTTGACGGAACTGCTACTGGCTGAAAAATTTACTGTATCAGCTGACAGCCTTTTTTCTGCCAATTCAAATGATATTCTTGTTCTAGTTGAATTTTCAAAAAATAGATTGGCAACGGTAATGTCTCTTAAGGTTGGAACTTTTTTAATGGGTCTATTAATAACCTCTTTGAAGTTGTCGGCGGTTTGGAAAATGAGATCAATATCATCTTTTGTAATGTATTTAATCCCCAACAAATGTTTTGTACTCATTTCCAGATGGCTCATACATTGTCTTTATCGGCTGAAAAAATCTGAATTTTATGTTTTTCCCTTTTATCATCCCAGGCTACCTTGACATAAGCTTCATCGACAGCATCAACTGTGATACCAAGATAGTTTGGTTTGATTGGAAGTTCCCTATTGAATCGGCGATCAACCATAACCAAAAGGTCAACTTTGGATGGTCTTCCAAAATCTTGCAAGGCTGACAAGGCAGCTTGAATGGTTCGTCCGGAGTATAATACGTCATCTATCAACAAGACTCTCTTTCCATCTAAGGAAAATTCCAAATCTGTAGGTGATACCTTAATTGGTTTTTCTCTTGATCGGTAATCATCCCTATAAAATGAAATATCAAGTTTACCAAAAGGTATATTGATCTTGTCTCCAAGTTCTTGCTTCAATAGGTTTATCAGTTCTTGACTTAACTTTACTCCTTTTTCTTGGATTCCAACTATACATGCATCTTCAAATTCATTGTAGTTTTCAATAATTTGATGAGCTAATCTGTGTAATATAAGATTAAATCTTTCGGGTGATAATATGACTCTGCCTGATGCCAATTTTTAGTTTTTCTTTTTTTTGTCCCAAGAGCTTTTTAACTCTACTGTCTTATTCAAAGTTATCATATCTTCATTACTTTCTCTATCTACTACATAATAACCTTTCCTAAAAAGTTGAAACTGATCCATCTCCTTCGAATTTCTGATTGTAGGCTCCGCTAAGGCTTTATCATTTACAATCAAAGAATTTGGATTAATAAACTCCAAAATGTCTTTCCCTTCATGTGAGGCAGGGGTTGGATCAGTATACAATTTGTCATAGTTGTTTAACTTAACTTTGACAGACTCATCGGCTGGTACCCAATGCAATACCCCTTTGGCTTTTATTCCACTATTGTCTTCTCCACTTTTGGTATTATCAAAATACTTTACTCGGATTTCTACCACATTCCCATCTTCATCTTTATCGTGTCCTTCGTACTCAACGATATAAGCACTTTTCAATCTCACCAATTTACCCGGAGCCAATCTAAAATACTTTTTAGGTGGGTCTTCCATAAAGTCTGTTCGATCAATATAAACATATTTACCGAAAGGGATCTCTCTCTTTCCTGCTGTCTCATCTTCTTGATTATTATCTGCCAATAAGATTTCTTTTTGTGATTCAGGGTAATTAGTAATTACCATTTTGATGGGATCTTCAACTACCATGATCCTATTGGCCGTTTTATTTAAAACATCTCTGACAAAGGATTCCAACAACTCAATTTCAATCACATTGTCTCGCTTAGCCATTCCAACCTCGTCACAGAAATCTCTAATTGCCTGTGCTGGATAACCTCTTCTCCTGAGACCAGATATTGTAGACATTCTAGGATCGTCCCAACCTGTAACTACCCCTTCATCAACCAATTTTTTCAGCTTTCGCTTAGAAGTTATCATGTAAGACAAATTCCGTCTTGCAAATTCAATCTGACGAGATGGAAAAATATCAAGTTTATCAATAAACCAATTGTACAAAGGTCTGTGGTGTTTAAATTCTAAAGAACAAAGACTATGTGTTATATTTTCAATAGAATCTGACTGACCATGCGCAAAATCATACATGGGATAGATACACCAATCATCACCAGTTCGATGGTGTGGCTCCTTTTTAATTCTATATATGATGGGATCACGCATGTGCATGTTTGGTGAACTCATATCCACCTTTGCCCTTAAGACTCTTGAACCGTCTTCATATTTGCCTTCTTTCATACCTACAAAAAGTTCAAGATTCTCCTCTATGCTTCGATCTCTGTAGGGAGATATTTTTCCTGGTTCTGTTGGTGTACCTTTTTGTTCTGCAATTTCTTCAACGGTCGAATCATCAACATAGGCATTACCATCTTTGATAAGCTTTATTGCATATTCATACAAGGTATCAAAATAATCCGAAGCGAATAAAGCCTCCCCTTCCCATTGAAATCCTAACCATTTGATATCTTCTTTAATCGATTCAACATACAGTGTTTTCTCAGTTGTTGGATTTGTATCATCAAATCTCAAATTGGTTTTTCCTCCAAACTTTTTAGCGATACCAAAATTAAAACAAATCGCTGTTGCATGACCAATGTGCAAGAAACCGTTGGGTTCAGGTGGAAACCTAGTATGTACATGTTTTGGGTAACGCTCGTTTTTGATGTCGTTATCTATTTCTTGCTCAATGAAATTATATGATTTTTCTAGTTCCAAGTTATTACTTTGTATTTGATAATATTACATTCTGTTTGGCATCTCAATTCCCAGCAGTGCCATGGATAATTTTAGCACTTTAGCAACCTCTCTTATAAGTTTTATTCTAAAGTTTTTCGCTTCCTCACTTTCTGCGTTCAGCAATGACCTTTCCTGATAAAACCTATGAAATGCCTTTGCCAAGTTATATGAAAAAGTTGCAACAATTGACGGGTCATAATTATCTGCTGCCTCCTTGATGGTATAAGGATAATGATTCATCAAAATGAGCAATTCTTTTTCGTCCTCAAACAACGTATATTCACCTTCATTTTGATTATAACCCTCTCCTAACCTTCTTAATATTGATTGAATTCTTACATAGGCATTTTGAATATAAGGACCAGTCACCCCTTGCATATCAATTGATGCCGCAGGATCAAAAGTTATTCTTTTTCGAGGATTGATTCTGATCAGTTGATATTTTAACGCACCCATTCCAATCTTTCTAAAAATCTCTTCTTGTTCTCCAATGGGTAAGTCATCTAACGACCCAACTTCTTTCGCTGCATCCGCAGCTTCTTTAATTACTTCTACCAGTAAATCATCTGCATCAACAATGGTCCCTTCTCTAGATTTCATCTTACCTGTTGGTAAATCTACCATACCATAGGAAAGATGATACATTCCATCCGCATAAGGTTTACCCATTCTCTTTAAAATCTCAAACAAAACTTTGAAATGATAATCCTGTTCATCCCCGACTACATAAACCATTTTGTCAGGATGAAAATCTTCGTATCTAACATTTGCAGTACCAATATCTTGTGTTATATAAAGAGAAGTTCCATCCGAACGCAGTAAAATCTTTTTATCCATTCCAATGTCCTCTAAATTTACCCAAATACTGCCATCTTCACGTCTCTCAAACAAACCTTTTTCCAAATGCTCTTCCACCGCAGATCTTCCAAGTTTGTAGGTGTCAGATTCATAGTAGTTTTTGGTAAATTCAACACCAAGATTTTTATAGGTTACATCAAAACCTTCATAAACCCAACTGTTCAATTTTTGCCATAAAGCTACTGTTTCACTATCCCCTGACTCCCATTTTAATAACATTTCCTTTGTCTCAGCTCCAATCTTACTAAATTCGTTGAAGTATTGATTTTTATATGATTTAAAATAGTCTTCTACACTTTGACCCTCTTTTGCTTTTTCTTTATAAAGATTTTTAGCGGTATCTGTTTTTTGCCAGCTTTGGTATTCTTGCTCCAACAACTGGTTGTATTTAACATAATATTTACCAACAAAATGATCTCCTTTTAAATTTGCTGAATCCGGAGTTTCGCCATCTGATAACTTACTCCAAGCATACATGCTTTTACATACAGCAATTCCTCTATCGTTGATTACTTGAGTTACGATCACTTTGTAGCCCATTACTTTATATATTTTACCGCAGGAATCTCCAAGTAAAATATTTCGTATGTGACCAAGGTGAAGCGGCTTATTGGTATTGGGAGAAGAAAATTCAACCATAAAAGTTTTTCCATTTCCTACCCTTTCTCCATAATTCTCTTGATTTGAAATTAGAGAAAGTTGATCCTTCCAGGCTTGATCACTTAATTGAACATTCAAAAATCCAGAAACAAGAGATACTCCAATTATTTTTGAACTTTCTGACTTTAGGTATTCTGAAAGTTTATCCCCAAGATCCATAGGGCTTGTTCTAAGCTGTTTAACAAAGGGAAACAGAACTACTGTGTAGTCACCTTCAAATTCTTTTTTGGTTTGATTGATCACAACGGAATCAGGATTTATCTCATTTCCATAAATGTTTGATATGCCATTTGCAATAAGCACCTGAATTTCTGCAATTATACCTTTATTCTTCATCGTCTACAAAGGTAGGATAAAGTCTACTAATGTTGGAAAAAGCTGAATATTGTCTGTCCATATTTTCGCATTTCGACAAATCCGTGCATGTTTTCGAGCTTCTCCCTTGGATTGTGCTCAACAATTAGGGTTCCATCTTTCTCTAAAAGATCTCCTTCCATGATGATTTTTGCAATATCGGGTATGTTCTTTAGAGGATATGGAGGACCTGCAAAGATTAAATTATATGTATCCGAACTTGTCTTGATGTATTTAAAAACATCCATTTTCAAAATCCGTAATTGATCTTCGATCTCAAACTTTGATGCCATAGATTTTACAAAACTCACGGCTGGTCCAAATTTATCAACATAGGTAGCACTAAGTGCACCTCTTGAAATGCATTCATAACAGTGATTCCCTGTTCCTCCAAATAAATCCAAAAATCTGACTTTCTCAAAATCAATTCGGTTCGTCAGTATATTATACATTGCCTCCTTAGAAAAATCCGTGGTAGGTCTGGTAGGCCATTTATCCGCAGGTGGATTGAAGCGTAATCCTTTAAATTTACCACCAGTTATGCGCATGCTCTTGCTATCATCAAAGGAAGATAATAATGAAATGGTTGATCAGTACCATTAACTTTATAATTGGAATGCCTGAAAAGCTCCATTTGAGGGAGATAAGATTTTAGTAATTTATATAGTGAAGAAGAGATATCAATATTACCACCGATCAAAATTGGAATATCCGTCAATTGAATCCCAAGTTTTTGAATGGTCAATATGATATAATATAAAAAATCATTTGCGGTAGATGCTTCAAATTGATCATATTGAAAGAAGCTTTTATCTTTTTGAACTGCAAGGTCAAGTTGATGATCAGAAATCATGATTAAAATTTGATCATTTTGATCTAATAATAAATTTGCCATGCCGGTAGAAAGGTGATGCAAATTCACTTCTTGGTCAAAAAGAGCACTTGATTGTTTTATATTTTGATTTTCTCCTGACAGGGTAAAAATCTTTTGCTGCTTCAACTTTTCATATCGTAGGTCAACAGAATCTAATTCTGCAGCGGAATAATTTTTGAAATAACTTGAAATTAGATGTGGTTCAAAGCTTTCAAAATCAACATGTTCAAAAATATCGGATTGGTAGACTAAATGTTTTGATTTAAATTGAGTGGCATTGAAAAATTGATCTATCTTCTCAAATTCAGCATTTCCTAAGGAAACAACTTTGACCAAAGATTTTCCATCCCAGAGCCCAAATAGCAAATCATTATCTTTAGCATATCCTGAAAATATTGGATATGCTAATTTTGAGGTATTTAATCCTAATTTTTCAAAATTGATGTTTACCAATTTCCGTTTAAGGTTGGTTTATTCATATCCCCAATTTTTAATCGACCATCAGGTTTGTACAAGTTATCGAACCTAGCATATTTTCCATTAGCATACTTACCCATGAATTCTTTATAACGTGTACTAACTTCACACACATGAACCAAAGTCTGTTGATAAGTTATTGTATCAGCGGTAATATTGAAGGTTTGCCCAGTTTCAGAATAAGGAACATATCTTAACGAATCAAGGTTAATTCCCAAAGCATTTATTGAGTCTATAGCTGGTGTATAACTATATGTCTTTACGATTTCGATACCAGCATCTGGATCTCCTGAAAATTTTACAAATTCTATACTATCGTTTTTAAGAACAGAAGATAGGGTGTCAAAATCATGTGCATATTGACCAGTAATGTCTTTAAATATCTTCTGAGCATCTCTAATTTGCTCTAATTTGTCTTGAACTTTCATTTCTCTTATCTCTTTTTCAGCATGAAATGAAATTGGTTCATTTATATTTGCGTAAAGCATATATGCTAAAAAAGCTACTACAAGTGCAAGAAGAATGCTAATTATCGATTTCATCGAGTCGGAATTTTTATTAATTGATGCTTTAAAACCTCATTTTGGTGTAACAATATTAATATTTTTTTCCAAAATCACGTCCTAGTTTTGACAAAATCAACCTAAATATGAACTATATCCTTGCAATAGAATCCTCATGTGATGACACTTCAGCAGCTATTATCGCTGACTGTCAAGTACTTAGCAATGTAACTGCAACCCAAGTAGTCCATGAAAGTTACGGAGGTGTAGTCCCAGAATTGGCTTCGAGAGAGCACATACAAAAGATTTTACCTGTTGTTAAAGCAGCCTTAGATAAAGCTGGAATTCAGAAAGAACAACTAAGTGCAATTGCTGTAACCAAAGGACCTGGACTTTTAGGCAGTTTAATTGTAGGAGTAACATTTGCCAAATCCTTTGCCCAAGGTCTCAATATTCCAATTATTGAAGTACAACATATGCATGCGCATGTCCTAGCTAACTTTGCTGAAGATCCTAAACCCACATTTCCATTTATATGTCTAACCGTTTCTGGAGGTCATACTCAATTGGTACTAGCACAAAGTCCTTTAAAGATGAAAATCTTAGGTCAAACAATCGATGATGCTGCAGGTGAAGCTTTTGATAAATCCGGAAAATTAATGGGACTTCCCTATCCTGCTGGACCACATATTGACAAGTTAGCAAGAATGGGAGAGGTCAAATTTGAATTTTCTGCCTCTAAAATCACAGGGTTAGATTTTAGCTTTAGTGGACTGAAAACTTCATTTCTTTATTTTTTGAGAGATCAAATGAAACTTGATGATCAATTTATTGAAAGAGAGAAAAATAATTTATGTGCATCGATTCAAGAGAATATTTGCCATACCTTAATCACAAAATTAGTATTGGCTGCTAAAGAAAATAATATCAATAACTTGGCGCTTGCTGGAGGTGTATCTGCAAATTCTCGATTGAGAACCTTATTTAAGGATATGTGTGAAAGAGAAAATTA
Organism: Saprospiraceae bacterium; assembly: GCA_020630955.1. Taxonomy (GTDB): domain Bacteria; phylum Bacteroidota; class Bacteroidia; order Chitinophagales; family Saprospiraceae; genus JAHDBF01. The sequence continues at coordinate 19,162 of JAHDIE010000008.1, read as the reverse complement.
TCGTGGTTATATTCCTCACATCAGTTTTTGCACAGACAATGCTGGAATGATTGGAATAGCCGCTTGGTTCAAATATTTACAAAAAGAATTTACTGATTTATCAATTGCTCCAGAGCCTCGAATGCAATTTTAGAACATTAAAGTGACTTTAAATACCCAACAAGCATTTTCAAAGCTTGATCAAAGTTTTTATTATTATTAATGACCACATCTACTGTATCAATATAAGGTTCGATGTATTTTACAAATGAAGGAAGAACATGATGCTCATAGCGATAAAGCACATCATCTAGAGGATAATTTCTTTCAACGCGGTCACGATGAATTCTTCGAATTACTGAAATTGCGCTACTTGCAAATATCATAATTTTCAAATCAAGCAGATCTCTTATTTTAGATTCATGGAAAACAAATAACCCCTCCACCAGCAATATCGGAGAGGGTTTTATTTCTAACATTTTTGCTTCTTTCATGCTATTGTTGAAGGTATACTCCTTTCGCTTAACTATTTCTCCATTCTGTAATTTTTTTATATCCGCCACAAAAGCATCCAAATCTATTGAACTAGGTAGATCAAAATTCTTAACTCCTTTATCATCAATGAATTGTTTTTCCCTAGGATGATAATATTCATCTTGGGAAAGCAAGGTGATCTCATCTTCATTAAATTGAGCATGCACATCTTTAATAAATCTAGTTTTACCAGATCCACTTGCTCCAGAAATCCCAATGATTATCATACTTTGTCTATAGTTTGAATAAAATTACTATTTTACTTTCGCAATAAAACAATAATGATGGAATTGGCAGGTCTCTTTCCATCTTTAATTATTAAAAAATTCTAATGGACGCAGTTATTTCAATTTTACGAGGAGGGCTTGGTATGCTAGTTTTGTTATGCATTGCCTATTTTTTCTCTTCAAATAGAAAAGCAATCAATTGGAAAACTGTTGGCTTCGGACTTTTGGCCCAACTATTACTTGCGGTGGGCATTCTAAAAGGTTCTGACATTGGTTTCAATATTTCAAGTAGTTTTCGGATAGATCTTAGTTTCATAAGTAAGATTTTCGATATAGGTGGTAAATTTTTTACAAGTATTTTAGATTTTACTTTAGAAGGCAGTAAATTTCTATTAGGCGATCATCTCCTTGACGTTAACTCGGTTGGATATGTGTTCTTATTTCAGGTTTTGCCAACCATCATTTTTTTCTCCGCATTAACATCTTTATTATTCTATTTAGGAATTATTCAAAAGTTGGTAAGCTTGTTGGCCAGAATAATGACTAAATTTTTAAAAATATCAGGAGCAGAAAGTCTGAGTGTTGCTGGTAACATTTTCCTTGGCCAAACAGAAGCTCCATTAATGATTAAACCATATTTAGAAAAAATGACAAAGTCTGAAATTCTATTGGTTATGATTGGTGGGATGGCTACTGTTGCCGGAGGGGTACTTGCCGCTTATATTGGTTTTTTAGGAGGTGACGACCCCGTACTCCGACAAGAATTTGCAAGACATCTGCTGGCTGCAAGTGTAATGGCTGCACCGGGTGCAATTGTTGTCTCAAAAATTTTATATCCCCAAACGGAAAGTATTGATTCAAATGTCCAAGTAAGTAATGAACAAATTGGTTCGAATATATTGGATTCGATAAGCACAGGAACAACAGAAGGATTGAAGCTTGCGGCCAATGTTGGAGCAATGTTGTTGGTCTTCGTAGCATTTATCGCCATGTTAAATGGATTTCTTGGGTGGGTGGGAGAAACAACATCATTAAACCATGCCATAGCTTCCAATACACCTTATCAAGCACTCTCTTTGGAGTTTCTATTGGGATATTTGTTTGCTCCTTTGATGTGGTTAATAGGTGTTTCTGGAGAAGATACAGCATTGATGGGACAACTTCTTGGAATTAAACTTGCCGCAAGTGAATTTATAGGCTATATGCAGCTAGCCGATCTAAAAAATCCAGAAAACATGCTTCATCTTGCTAATGAAAAGAGCATTGTTATGGCAACCTATATGCTTTGTGGTTTTGCAAATTTTGCTTCTATCGGTATTCAAATAGGAGGAATTGGGTTTCTTGCTCCAGGTAAAAGGAAAACCTTATCAGAGTTTGGAATGCGGGCACTTTTAGGAGGGACACTTGCATCTTTACTTTCAGCTACCCTGATAGGTATTCTGTATAGCTTTTAATAGAACTTTTATTTTACAATAGTACCCTTATCAAAATTAAGTATGTATGCATCGGGATACATTAATTTTGTAGAATTAAGAAACCCTTCTGCTTTGTTCATTTCATTAAAATCACCAATCATATATAATATTTTTTCATCCAATAAATATTGAAATACTTGTTGATGTTTTTCAAAGATGGGATGTTCCGTCGACAGGAATTCATTGGTTTCCATGATTACTATCTTAGGACCATCTATGTAACTAAATTGGTTTGGTTTTTCTACTTCTACCAAATTCTCATCTTTATCTAAATCTTCAGATTGGCCACCAAGATTTTCATTTTGGACTTTTTTTACTTCAGATTCAGCAGTAATATTAGAATCCGCTTCAGCAAATATTTTATCGATGGCTTCATTTACATTTTCTAAATTTTCTTCAACTACAATATCTCTAGAAGGGTTTTCAGATTGTTTAATCAATTCATCAAAGCTTTGCCCCTCAGTCAATCTAACTTGTCCTTCACTTTGAAGTTCAGCAATAATTTCATCCATATTTTCTAACTGCTTCAATTTTGCTAGAGGCACAGGTGGAGGCGGACTTGCCAAAATTCCAGTGATCTTCAATTCAGTCCTTCTATTTTCTTGATGCTCTGCTTCAGAACATTCTACCCCATTAGTACAGCCATTTTTAATATTCGATTCACCATATCCTCGAGCAATAATATTAGCTGAAGGTACTCCGCCCTCTTCAATTAAATAGCGAACAGCTGATTTGGCTCTCTTTAGACTTAATATTTGATTTTCTTCCGAGGTGCCTCTAGAATCTGTGTGACTTCCTAACTCAATAGTAATTTCTGGATTGTCCTTTATCAAAATGGCCACATTGTCTAATTCTTTGTAGGCTTCTTTACGAAGTTTGGCGCTTCCAAAATCATAGTAGATATCCTGAACTTCCATTTTTTTTCCAGAAAATGCTGGTTCTAATTCAACATTCGCCAATAGAACCCCCATTTGGTTACCGGCCGTAAGATTATCAGCAACACCCGGTGTTACAGATCCAACTCCTTCAAAACAAAGGATACAACCTTCTACATCTACAAATGCTTCCATACGTTTTGCAAGAAATCCTTCTTTTCTTATCAGAATGGTATAATGATTACCTTTGATTAAATCAACATCAAAATGAGGTTGAGGATGTCTATCTAATACCATGGCTGATTCCCTTGTTGTATTATTATAAACTTCAATCAAAGCACCATTAACTGCATCGATCGGAATTTCATCATTTTCCCTTTTAGGTGCCAAGGTGATTTCAAATTGATAACCTGGTGCACGTTGCATTTTAATACTTAAAAAAGTTTTATCGTTTGATTTAATTTCAGAGGCTAAAACTGTAATTTCTTGTGGCTCAAACATTTTTTTTGATACCGCAACTTTGTAATCTACAATATCATGAATCTCGAACTTAAAGGAGCCATCTGATTTTGTAAATTTTGTATCTAGTAATTCACCGTTTATTTGGGAAACTAAATCAACTTGCACGGCTCCAAGGTAACCTCTGTTGCCGGTCTCGAACACATATCCCTCAATGATATTAGCTTGTCCAACTAGCGCAGAAGATAAGAAAGATGTAGTTACTAGGAGAATGATAGTTCTTAACATGATTAATTTTCTTTATTTAGCTTAAAATTTGGATAAACTTAAGTAAATAGGCTGACAGGAGCAAAATGCAATAAATTTTATGAATGGACAATCATTAAAAATCGTTTTCATGGGTACTCCTCAATTTGCTGTGCCAACGCTTGATACCCTCCATAAATCAAGACACCAAGTTGTTGCTATAGTCACATCTGTTGATAAATACGGAGGTAGAGGAAAGAAAGTGCTTTTAGAATCAGCAGTGAAAAGATACGCATTAGAAAATGATATCCCAATACTTCAGCCCAAGAATTTAAAATCAAAAAAATTCAATCAACTTCTTAAATCATACAACGCTGATGTTCAAGTAGTTGTTGCATTTAGAATGTTACCAGAGATGGTATGGGGCATGCCGCCTTTTGGTACCATCAATTTGCATGGCTCTCTATTACCAAGATTCAGGGGTGCAGCACCTATCAATTGGGCTGTTATTACTGGAGAGAAGGTTACCGGCTTGACAACCTTTAAATTAAAACATGAGATTGATACAGGAGATATGATCCATCAATTGAAAGTTAAAATTGGCGAAAACGAAACTGCAGGTGATGTTCACGATAAGTTAATGGCAGAAGGAGGTGATTTAATGTTGCAAACAATTGAGGACATAAGCTATAACAAGGTTAAATTTATTCAGCAAGACTTAAGTCAAGTTACCAAGGCACCTAAGATTTATCGAGAAACTTGTAAGGTTGATTTCAATCAAACTAGCCAGAATATACATAATCAAATCAGGGGTTTAAGCCCTTATCCAGGCGCATGGGCAATTTTACCCAATAACAAAGAGATCAAACTGCTAAAAAGCGCATTAACAGCTCCTCCTGAAGGAATAAGAAATTATAAACCTGGGACAATTTATACTGATAATAAGAAACTATTCCTAATTAAATCTAATGATGGTTTTGTTCAGATATTAGAAGCACAGATCCAAGGAAAAAAAAGAATGAAAATGATGGATATTCTTAATGGGACGAAGTTTGAATTAGGAAGCAAGCTTACCTAAGCGTAGTAAAAAATCGAAAAGTAGTCCCAAGTTTTTGAATTATATCAATATCGGAGAAACCTAATCCAATGATATCTGTTTCTTCAATATCAGTATTTTCAACTGGGTTTTCAACTTTTTCCAGTTCAAGCTTTGCCACAGAATACTTCACATAGAAAAAGCATGATATGCTAATAATCAATGCTGCAATGGTAGGAATAAGAAGTCGCTTGTTCTGCATTTTATTTGGTTGCTACTTTAAATGTACAACGAAGTCACTCAAAAATTAGTTACAGAAATCTTAAATTTTTTATACAAATGTTATAAAAAATAAGAAAATTGTAGGAGTTCAAGGCCTAAATGCCTAGCAATTAGAAAGTTATATGATTTTTTTTAATGTGTTAATGTTTTTGTTAATGCCTTAATATCCACTTCATGTATTAGTAACACTAATATATATTTAACGTGGCTTTGGGATAAAAATTAACAAGTGAGTTGATACTAACCATGGCCTCAGAGTGGCGGCAAGTAATTGTCGCTTTTTTTTTGCCACTAAATTTCATGTCTTTTTTAAATAAAAAAGAGCTAATCATTTATTTTCGTTTTCCTTATACATTGCAATTTCTTTAATTCCAGGTTTTATATAACCTCTATACATACCTTCAGTATTAAAGGGCATCGCGATATTCCCTTTTGCGTCTAAGGCAATTAATCCTCCAGATCCTTTCGCCTTTACTAGGGTATGATTGATTACATGTTCGGCTGCGACGTTAATTGATTCTCCTTTGTATTCCATTCTTGCTGCAACATCATGAGCGACAGCATATCTTATAAAAAACTCTCCATGTCCAGTGCATGATACGCCACAAGTTTTATTATCTGCAAAAGTTCCTGCCCCAATAATTGGTGAATCCCCTATCCTATTAAATCGTTTGTTAGTCATTCCACCTGTTGATGTTCCAGCCACAATATTTCCATTCTCATCCAAAGCTACGGCCCCGACAGTTCCAAATTTAAAATCGGGATTTTCAATTAAGAAACCTGTGTCATTTTCTTGATCCTTTTGCAAAACCTTTTGCAAACTATCCCACCTCCTTTCGGTAAAAAAATAAGATGGATCGACAATTTCCAATCCCTTCAACCTACAGAACTCTTCTGCACCCTTACCAACCATCATAACGTGATCCGATTCATTCATTACTGCTATTGCACCAGAAATGGGATGTTTTACATTGGTAACTCCCCCGATTGCTCCTGCTTTCCTTCCGTTACCCATCATGACAGAAGCGTCAAGTTCATTAGTTCCTGCATGATTAAAAACAGCTCCTTTTCCAGAATTAAACAATGGACTGTCTTCCATATAATGAATCGTTTTTTCAACAGCATCCAGTGAAGTTCCTCCTGACTTTAAAATTTTCTCCCCAATCATTAAAGCAGTGTCCAAAGCATTATAATATGCCAAGTACATTTCATCCGTCATATTTTTTTGTAAAATGGTACCTGCTCCACCATGTATGACCATCGCGTACTTTGGTGCTTGTTGATTGTCCGATACTAAATCATTTTGATTTTGTTCATTTACACTATTTTTGCAAGAATAAAAAGATAATATAAGAACTAGAGAGAATAACTTTTGGTATACCTTCATGTTTTTTCTTTACGATGTACATTACAAGTTAGACAATTCTATTTATTTGTCAGATAATAATAAATACTTAATCAATATTATTGGACCTACTGCTGTTGGTAAAACAGGTATTTCTATCAGACTTGCTCAGCATTTCAATGCTCAAATTTTTTCATCGGACAGTAGACAGATATATAAAGAGATGAATATCGGCACAGCTAAACCATCACCTGCCGAATTGAATATGGCACAGCATCATTTCATAAACCATATTTCCATTCATGAAACTTATTCTGCAGGTCAATATGAAAGTGAGGCCTTAACCAAACTTAAAGAATACTACCAAAAAAACAATGTAGCCATATTGGTTGGTGGAACCGGTTTATATATTGATGCTGTATTGACAGGACTCGATCATTTTCCAAAAATAGATAATGAAACTGACAAAAAAGTAGATAATCTTTTGAAAGAAAAAGGATTAGAATTCCTTGTATCAGAACTACGTGTACTTGATCCTTCCTATGCTCAAAATGTAGATATTAAAAACTCTAGAAGAATAACCAGAGCACTGAAAGTCATTTACGGAAGTGGGAAAAAGTATAGTAGCTTTTTAAATCAAACCAAAGCACCCAGAGATTTTATTGTGATCAACATTCTACTTGAAAGACAAAGAGATAATCTTTATGATCGGATTAATAAAAGGGTTGATGTAATGATGAAGGAAGGGCAGCTTCTAGAAGCCAAATCTCTTTATGCTGTTAGAAAACTGAGAGCCTTACAAACAGTCGGCTATCAAGAAATATTTTCCTACTTAGATCAGAAATATGATTTAGAATTTTGCATTGAAGAAATAAAAAAGAATTCTAGACACTATGCAAAAAGACAAATTACTTGGTTTAAAAAATACGAAGCGACAAAGTTCCATCCTAATCAATATTCACAAATATTAAATTTCGTTGAAACAAAACTAATTAATGCATAAAATCCTTCAGTTGCTCAATAGGTCTTCCAATCACAGCTTTTCCTCCTTTCACAATAATCGGTCTTTGTAATAATTTAGGATAAGCAACAATCGCTTTAATCAAATCAGTATTTGACATCTTCTGGCCTTCGAAATTTTCTTTCCATTCTTTTTCATTTTGTCGAATGATATCCATTGGTTTCATTTGAAGCTTGTCCAATATTTCCTTTATTTCCTTTTGTGTTAAACCCTCCTTCAGATATAACCTAACTTCATAATCTAATTTCTTTTCATTCAACAATTGTATAGCTTCTCTACTTTTGCCGCATCTTGGATTATGATATATTTTCATTTTACAATTTAATTGTGAATTCTATCAGTATAATTTGATAAATTGAGTATTCAAATCCAAAACTAATGAAAAAAGTTCTTTTCATATTACTGACTTTGACTTCAATCCATGACTTATCCATAGGTCAATCAAGCCAAAAATCTAACAACCCAAATGAAAAATATTACGACGCACTGGAATGGAGACATATAGGACCATTTAGAGGAGGTCGATCGTGCACTGTGACAGGCGTCCCTGGAAAGCCTCTATTATATTACTTCGGATCAACAGGTGGTGGAGTTTGGAAAACCCAAGATGGAGGACAATCATATAAAAACATATCTGACGGTTATTTTGGAGGATCTATTGGAGCTGTATCCGTTAGTGAAAGTGATAATAATATCATATTTGTTGGCGGAGGAGAAAAGACGGTACGAGGTAATGTGTCGTATGGATACGGTGTATGGAAGACAGAAAACGGAGGAACCAGTTGGACCCAAATGGGTCTAGAAACTAGTAGACATATACCACGAATACGTATAAATCCAAACAACCCAGACATTGTATATGCAGCAGTACTTGGTGACATATTTAAACCTTCACAAGATAGAGGAGTATACAAAACAACAGATGGGGGCAAAAGCTGGAAGAAAGTATTATTTGCAAATGCTGATGCCGGTGCAATAGATTTGATAATAGACCCTAACAATCCAAGAATACTATATGCCACCACTTGGAATGTTCGTAGAACTCCTTATTCACTATCAAGTGGTGGAGAAGGTTCATCCTTGTGGAAAAGTGTTGACAGTGGAGAAACTTGGACAGAAATAAAAAGCAACAAAGGCCTACCCAATGGCATATGGGGAATCTCAGGCATCACAGTGTCTCCAGTGGACTCAGAACGGCTTTGGGCTATAATTGAAAATGAAAATGGAGGGGTTTTTCGTTCTGATGATGCGGGTGAAACATGGATCAAGGTTAATGAAGAACGGAAATTAAGACAAAGAGCTTGGTACTACACTAGAATTTATGCTGACACAAAAGACAAGGAAATTGTATACGTAGTTAACGTTGATTACCACAGATCTACTGATGGTGGTAAAACATTTGAAAGTTTTAGAGCTCCACATGGAGACCATCATGATCTATGGATCTCACCCGACGACAATCAAAGAATGGCCATTGCTGACGATGGAGGGGCACAAATAAGTTTTGACGGAGGCGAAAATTGGAGTACTTACCAAAATCAACCAACAGCACAGTTTTATAGAGTTACCACCGACAATCATTTTCCATATAGAATCTATGTAGCCCAGCAAGATAATTCTACTTTAAGAATTCCTCATAGAACTGAAGGTTCTAGCATAGGTATAAATGATTGGGAAAGAACTGCAGGAGGTGAAAGTGCTCATATTGCAGTAAATCCAGATAATCCAGAAATTGTTTATGGTGGCTCGTACGATGGTTTTCTTACCAGAGTTGATCATGAAAATGATTTGGTTCGTGCTGTTAATGTTTGGCCAGATAATCCAATGGGCCATGGTGCAGAAGGGATGAAGTACCGATTCCAATGGAATTTTCCAATAGCGTTTTCCAAACATGATTCCAAAAAACTCTATACCCTTTCAAATCATGTCCACCTAAGTGAGGATGAAGGCCAAACATGGCAGATTCTTAGTCCAGACCTCACAAGAAATGATCCCACAAAATTGGGACCATCAGGTGGCCCAATTACGAAAGACAATACAAGTGTTGAATATTATTGTACTCTTTTTGCGATGTCCGAATCACCGATTTTAGAAGGATTAATTTGGGTAGGATCCGATGATGGATTAATACATTTAACTCGAGATGGAGGAAAAAACTGGAATAATGTGACCCCGCTAAAACTTCCTGAATGGATTCAAATCAATGATATAGACGCCAGTCCTCACGATAAAGCAACGTGTTACATTGCAGCTACTTCATATAAAAACGGAGATTACAGTCCTTACTTATACAAAACCAATGATTACGGTAAAAATTGGACAAAAATAACCAATGGGATTAACAATCAACATTTCACAAGGGCCATTGTCGCTGATCCCAATAGAGAAAGCTTACTTTATGCTGGCACCGAAACTGGTATGTATGTTTCTTGGAATGATGGTTCGCAATGGTATCCCTTACAAATGAATCTTCCAATTGTTCCAATCACCGACTTAGAAATAAAAAATGACAACCTAATTGCAGCTACTCAAGGGAGAAGCTTATGGATGTTAGATGATTTAAGCATAATTAGAAATGTGGATAAGGTTTTAGAAAACGATATCCACCTTTTTAAACCCTTAGATGCTTATAGAATCGGAGGAAGACAAAATAAGAAAATAAAAGGGGCTGGCATTAATCACCCTGGAGGTGTGATGACCTTTTTCTATCTTGATAAATACACCGATGAAGACGAGGTGAAACTTCATTACACAAATGAAACAGGGGACACCTTAGTAAGTTATTCAAATTCCGCCACGGATAAAGAATTAAAATTAGACCTTGAACAAGGATCAAATTTTTGGAATTGGGATATGAAATTAGATGATGCTGAGAAGTTTGAAGGAATGGTTTTTTGGTGGGGTTCAACAAGCGGACCGAAAGCTCCTCCTGGTGATTATAAGGTATCATTAGAAGTTAATGGTCAAAGCCAAACTCAGGATTTTAAAATTTTGGGTGACCCAAGACTAAAAATTAGCAAAGAGGATCAAAAGGCACAATTTGATTTTATAAACGAAGTGAATGGCACAGTCAGTGAAGCGCACCTTGCAATTAAAGAAATGAGAAGTATAAAAAAGCAGTTAAAAGGGTTGAAAGAAACACAAAAAGATTCTGTTTTAACTAATGAGTTTGATATCATTATATCCCAAATAGACACTTTAGAAAATCTCCTTTACCAGACTAAAAACCAATCTCGACAAGATCCTTTGAATTTTCCTATAAAACTTACCAACAAGTTGGCTCATCTTAATTCACTAATCCAAATTGGTGATTATCCTCCAACAGCCTCAATGATAGCTGTCAAGGAAGAGTTAGCGGGGAAAATAAATGATGTGTTAGCACAATTTTATGAACTGAAAATGCAAGAAATTCCTCGCTTAAATCAATTAATCTCGGAGAGAGTTAGAGAATTTATCATTCTTGAAAAGAAAATAAAGCCATAAACATTACTTTCGTAAAATGAAAAAAATCCTAGTCGCAAATAGAGGAGAAATTGCTGTTAGAGTAATGAATACTGCAAAGAAAATGGGTATCAAAACGGTAGCAATATACTCTGATGCCGATCAAAATGCACTTCATGTTCAAACTGCGGATGAAGCCTATCGAGTTGGGCCTGCACCGTCTTTAGAGTCTTATCTTAATGTTGAAGAAATTATTAGAGTAGCTAAAGTCACGAATACTGAAGGTATTCATCCTGGATATGGTTTTTTAAGTGAAAATGCAGATTTTGCAAAAAGAGTGACTGATGAAGGCATGACTTTTATCGGGCCTTCTCCCTACTCTATTTCTATTATGGGTTCTAAGTTGGATGCAAAAGCAGCCGTATCAAAATATAACATTCCAATGGTTCCTGGAACCGAAGGTGCAATCGAGAGTACCGAAGAAGGAAGAAGAATTGCTAAAGAAATTGGTTATCCAATATTAATCAAAGCATCTGCAGGCGGAGGTGGGAAAGGCATGCGATTGGTCGAAAATGATCAAGACTTTGTTGAGCAATATAAACGAGCTAAAAGTGAGGCGATGTCTTCATTTGGCAATGATGTAGTCTTTATTGAAAAATTTATTACATCTCCGAGACATATTGAAATTCAAGTATTAATGGATAATCACGGCAACGGGGTTTATCTTTTCGAAAGAGATTGCAGTATTCAAAGAAGACACCAAAAAGTAATAGAAGAAGCTCCCAGTATTAAAATTGATAATGACAAGCGAAAAAAAATGGGAGAAGATGCCATTAAAGTAGCTCAGTCTTGCAATTACTCAGGAGCTGGAACGGTAGAATATATCGTAGATGCAGATAATAATTATTTCTTCCTAGAAATGAATACGAGATTACAAGTCGAACATCCGGTTACAGAAATGATTACAGGTATAGACTTAGTAGAACAACAAATTAAAGTAGCCAGAAACGAAAAACTTTCATTTAATCAAAGCGATTTAAAATCATGTGGGCACGCAATAGAATTGAGAGTTTATGCTGAGGATGCAAAGAATGGTTTTAAACCTAGCATCGGGAAGCTGGAGCGATATATTATACCTCAAGGGGAAGGAATTAGAGTAGATCATGGTTTTATCGAAGGCCAAGAAATTCCCATTTATTATGATCCCATGATCGCTAAGTTAATCATCTATGGACATGATCGATCAGACGCCATTGAAAAATTAAAAAAAGCTATCAGTGATTACAAAATTGAAGGTGTTGAAACTACTTTAGATTTTGGCACTTTTGTTCTTAATCATCCAGATTTCATCTCAGGAAACTACGACACAAAATTTGTTGATAATTATTTTGAAGATTTTGTTGATGGAAAAAAAATGGAGCTAAGAACTTTAGCAGGATTGATTGCTACTCATCACTGGGAGAACGAACTTTCTAAAATTTAAGAGGTTGTAAAGCTTACAATATTTACAGGAGCGCCCCACATCATAGATCCCATTACATCAAGTGTTTCTATTGAGAGAGTAGCAGTTTGACCGTTTAATTTTAATTGCTCTGGTAAATTCAGGGGTAAGTATTGGTTCCCTTGGTCATCTATTAAACCCCAAAACCCTCCTTCCAATTCAATGTACTTAACCGTAAAAATTGATCTAATCATTTTAGGATTCTACTGGAATTAACTTTTTCTCAGTAAGTTTTTCGTTTAACTGTTGAATCAACTGGCTTTGTTGAGCGATAGTTTGTCTTAGAACTCTCATCTCTTCATCAATTTGTTTCTTTTCTAGATTTTGGAAAGGGCGAAACTGATTTATTGTCGTTATGAGTGTACTTACTTCTTTCAATTTACTAACATGTAGTTCAAAATCTTTGAAGTAATCATTATCTGAACTCAACGTAATAGTTTGAGTTTCTTTATCCACTTTTGAAACACGTTTGATAATTAATCCTGAATCAGTAGCAAAGACGTACACAAAATTGGGTCTAATATTGTTAAACCAAAGGGAGGGATCAATAATTCTGCAAACAACTTTGTCACCTTCAAACAATGTAGGCTCCATGCTATCTCCTTCTATATCAAAACATCTATAAATTCCTTGGCTATATATTCGATCAGGAATTGAGAAAGTGGGCAAACTTTCTTCTAAAATGGAATCGTGAAATTGATCAACATAACCGGCTTGAGCTGCTACGGAGATGTAAGTTATTTCTCCAAAAGCTTCTTTTGTTTCAGAGTGGCTCTCGTCTTCACCATTGAACATATTACCGGTACCATGATGAAGATAAAGAGGATTACAATTGAACAAAGAAATCGCGTCGTTTAAAATTTTTAAAGTAACTTCTCTTTTGTTGTGCAAAATATCGCTTAAACATTGCGGATGCATAGATAACTTTTCAGCTACTTTTTTATAAGAAGAACATTGCCCACTTTCTTTCAAATGCCTAACGCAATTTTGAAAGTTAATTGTAATTGGATTGGTCATGCGTTACGTTGGTTGTTTAATGTTTGCTGTTGCATTCCAAATGTAACCAATTTTTTATATATGAAATAAATATATGTATAAAACTTATTAAATATTTTTTTAATATCATTACAACCAACTGATATAGAGTTAGTTACAAAATATACTGTAAGTAAATTTCTTATTTTGTGGATTACTATTTTTCTTAATATATAGAAACCGCTTAATTAAAGAGTGACTTCCTTCCAATTACAGAACAAATTGGACACTCGAAAGGATTGTGTTTTTTGGCAGGGCAATATTCTCTTCCAAAAAAAATAATTTGTAGGTGAAGTTTATTCCACAATTCCTCAGGAAATAAGTTTTTTAAATCCTTTTCAGTCTTTATTACATTTTTACCAGTACTTAATGTCCAGCGATATGCCAGCCTATGAATATGGGTATCAACAGGAAAAGCCGGAACCCCAAATGCTTGGGCCATAACAACGGATGCTGTTTTATGCCCTACACCTGGCAGTGCTTCCAATTCTTCAAAAGATTGTGGAACCAAACCTTTATGATTATCAATCAATATTTGTGAGAGTTCATGAATAGCCTTTGACTTCCGTGGAGATAAACCACAAGGCCGGATGATATCCTCTATCTCTTTAGGATCTAAGAGAATCATTTCTTCCGGAGAAGACGCTTTTGCAAATAGTGTGGGCGTTGTTTTATTTACTCTTAAGTCAGTGCATTGCGCAGATAACAATACTGCCACCAACAAAGTATAGTCATCAATATGATCCAACGGTATGGGTGTAGTCGGATATAGTTCTTCTAGTTTTTCTTGAACAAATAGGGCCTTCTCTTTTTTATTCATCAATATTCTTGATTAAGAAGTCCAAAGTATCAATTCCGTCAGCATAATCCCATAATTCTGGAGCTTGAGTAGAACCAAGATCCTGTGTTAAAATCGATGGTAAAGGAACGTTAGAAACAATACATTGTAATTCATCTTTCAATGATGTCAACTCTTCTACTAAAGCTGGTTTCTCATTATAAAAACTATAGTGCAAACAAGCAATCCTCGAATGTAAACTTTCATTTTCCAATGTGATCAAACTTCCGTTTGTTAAAAACTTTGCTTTGTTTAATAAATAAATTGCATAATTATAATCAAAGTTATTTTTATACTTATTGTGCAAGACCCATTCTTTCCAATCTTCAAATGCTTCCATTATTTTTTCAACTTTGAATCCTTCAGGTAAATATAATTTTGAAATATTCCTACATCCTAATCCAAAATAAGAAAATACATCTTCTCCGAGCATCTTTAATTCTTCCATAGATGTTTCAGAATGTAACACAGCAACACTTACTCTGTTTTTACGAATAATATTGGGTAACTTACTAAAATAATAATCAAAATATCTTGACGTATTATTACTTCCTGTTGCAATTACAAGGTCTACTTCATTCATTCTTTCTACTTCCGTAAAATATGTAATCGCTCTTGCATCTTGTTCCAT
>JAHDIE010000008.1:1374-4137 GCA_020630955.1 Saprospiraceae bacterium | reverse complement strand
GATTGCTACTTTCTGCTAAGGAAAAAATGTGAGCATTAGTCGGATCATCTTGCGAGCTTGCTAAATGATCACCAGCCTTAGCAATTATCTGAATTCGCTCCTTAATTGGAATCATCTACAATAGTTCTTTTCTTGAATTAACATAAGCTCTCCATTTGTCAACTACATTTTTCATATCCTCAGGCATTTCTGCTTCAAAATACATTTTCTTACCTGTCTCCGGATGAATAAATCCCAATGAAGCAGCGTGAAGTGCATGTCGGGGCAACATTTTAAAAGCGTTATCAACAAACTGCTTGTATTTACTAAATACCGTTCCTTTTCTTATTCTATTACCTTCATATTTTATATCGTTAAACAAGGGGTGACCTTGGGATAACATGTGTACTCGTATTTGGTGTGTCCTTCCTGTTTCTAGCTTACATTCAAGCAAACTAACATAGTACATTTTTTCAATGATTTTATAATGTGTTACTGAATGCTTTCCTTCACTTTCATCTTCATATAACTTCATTCTCTTTCGATCATAGATATCTCTTCCTATAAACCCTGAAATGGTCCCTTCTTCTGGATCCGGTTGTCCCCATACCAAGGCGACATATTTTCTATCAATATTATGATCAAAAAATTGCTTCGACAAGTGTGTCATCGCCTCTGGTTTTTTAGCAATTACCAAAAGCCCTGAAGTATCTTTATCTATGCGATGTACTAGCCCTGCTCTATCAGGCGCATTACCTTCCATAGTAGGTATATCCGCATTCCCCAAATAAAATCTAAGACCATTAACAAGTGTCCCGCTCCAATTTCCAACTCCAGGATGAACTACCAAGCCTGCTGGTTTGAAAACCACCATAAGGCTGTCGTCTTCATATCTTATATCAAGTGGTATATCTTCTGGACTAATCATTTCTCTATTTCCATCAGATTTTGGTAAGTAAATTTTGATCAAATCATTTGGTCTGGTTTTATAATTAGATTTTACTTCTTTCAAATTGACCAAAATAGAACCTTCGGAGATAGCATTTTGAATTCTGTTCCTAGAAACTTTTTCAAGTTTGTCCATTAAGAATTTATCTAACCTGGTAGGGGTTTGTTTTGGGTCCACGACAACTGAAGTATATTCTACGTAACCTCTTTCTTCCATCAACTCTTTAACGTCTTTTTCTGTCATGTTTTTCTTTAAAACCCGAAGGTTATTCCAAAATAAAATTGCAAATAATCCAATTGAGTGGTTCGCTTTACGAAGTTGTCCCAAGGCAACTCAAATCCTTGTCTTTCAACTATATAATAAGTCGAATTGTTACTACTCGCATAATTTGCCATTAGGTGCAAGGCTTGGCCTTTTCTTACATTATATTGAAAACCTAATCCCACAGCATAGGCCAGACTTAAATTAAAATTATCAAAGTTAATTTCAGCTTCTTCAGAACCATCCACCCTATTTGAGCTGTAAGTATACACTGAATTTAAACCCAATTTTACATCTAAAAAAGGTTCTAGCTTTGGAGTATAAACCTCAAAATAATGTCTTATTCCAAATCCTGAAAAAATCACATTCGTTATGGTCTTAGAATCCAATAAGTACTCAGCAAACTGATCACTTACCGTAAAAGTATTACTCAACTTAGATATTCTGAAACTTTGGTGATGCAAGCTCCAGAAAAGATTGTCTTTGTTGGAAAAGTTATTATAATAAGCAAATCTAAAACCAAAGCTTGTTCCGCTTAAATTGTCACGGAAAGTTTCCATTGGTATTTGATAACTGAAACTAACCTCAAACAAATTCAAATATAGGTCATAATTTTCCTCCTCTTGATCCACACGCTCATTTCCCACTTCTTGAGAAAAAATATTTACGCAAGTAAAACTGACAAATATTATAATAAAACAAATCCTTAATCCAAAAATTTTCATCTTTATAGGCTATAACTACAAATATATGAAAACTGATCGTCTCAAATTTAATTCGATATGTGCTCAAGAATGGCCACATGTTACGGCCAATGAACCTCATATCCTACCAATCTACAATACTTCTGCTTTTGTCTTTGAAAACATTGAACAAGGAATTAGAATTTTTGAAGGAAAGGAGGATGGCTATGTATATTCTAGATATGACAATCCTACCTTAGCAACAACTGCGCAGAAACTTGCAGCTTTAGAAACAATAGATTTAGAGGAAACAGGCTACGCCTTATTATGTGGTTCAGGAATGGGAGCAATTTCTACTCTATTATATTCAGTTCTTGACCAAGGTGATACTGTTTTAACTCAGGGAGACCTTTATGGTGGGACAACAGAGTTAATTCAAAATCATCTGCAAAAGTTTGGAATCAATTCTTTAATAGTTGATTTTTCTGACCTTGAAAAGGTAGAAAAGCTTCTTAAAGAACACACTATCAAACTTATTTACATTGAGACACCTTCAAATCCACTGCTTTCTTGTGTTGACATTCAAGCTGTGTCAGATCTAGCTAAATCTTACAAGATAAAAACAGCAATAGACAACACCTTTGCTAGTCCATACCTTCAAAGACCTTTCAATTTTGGAATTGATTATGTAATTTATTCAACCACAAAGTACCTCAATGGAATGGGTAATGCTTTGGGTGGAGCAATTATTACCTTAGATAAAGAAAACTTTGATGCAGTATGGAAAACAATGAAACTCAATGGTACTTATTGTAGCCCTACTGACGCATGGTATTTATACAATGGATTAAAAACATTTCCAATTCGAATGGACAAGCATTGTAGTAATGC
>JAHDIE010000008.1:0-1274 GCA_020630955.1 Saprospiraceae bacterium | reverse complement strand
TGATTTTGAGCAGGCATTATCGGCATAGTTAGACTAGACCACCTCTTAGTCCCAACTCTACTGCATTCAAATTTTTAATCTCGCCATTATCAATTTCAAACTTTAGAATAGTTCTAATTTGATGAAATCCATGATGACCGCAAGCTCCGGGATTCATATGTAATAGATCTAATTCTCTATCAGGAACAACCTTACAAATATGAGAGTGGCCACAGATATAAAGATTTGGCATTTCTTTTTTCAACAAGTTATAGACCCTCCTGGTATACTTACCTGGATAGCCTCCAATATGCGTCATCAGTACTTTGATTCCTTCACAAACGAAGATCTGATTTTGAGGCCATTGCTGCTTTACTTCTGCCGTGTCGATATTTCCATAAACTCCTATGACTGGAACGCCTAATGATTTCAACTGTTCAATGAGTTTATAATCTCCTAAGTCACCAGCGTGCCAAATCTCATCGGCATCTTTACAATGTAAAAGAATCCCATCATCTAGATGACTATGGGTATCTGAAATTAATACAATGGATTTCAAAAATGTGAGATTAATTTGAGTTAAAATGACTCACTTTGTGGACACTTGTTTCTCCACCACTTATGGCTTTGATGAAATAAATTCCATCAGAATACTTTGATAAATCGTGTCTGAAAGCCGAAGATTTAGGAGCTTTAAAAGATTCAATCAGTCGACCAGTAATATCTGTAATGGTGATTACATCAATTACTTTATTAGATTCTATAGTGACAAAGTCCGCAGCAGGATTCGGGTAAGTATTCACCTTAAGCTGATTTTCATTCTCCTTTTTGAGGTTTAAATCCACTTGAACTTTATTGGTAGTCAAAGCAATTGCCTGACCATTGTGGTTGTAGCCAATAGCATTTTTAAGCTCAAGATTTAAAATAAATTTACCATCAGAATCTCTGAAACCATCTAACTCATCTTCTACGATAAACTTAAAAGTAGCAATTGGGCCATATCCTGATATTGGATCCAAAGTTAACCGACTTATACCAAAATACATTTCTCCTGGTGAAGGCTGCTGAAAAACATCAATAAGAGGAGAATCATAAGAAATCCAAGACCCGTCAGCCATTTGTAAGCACGCACTTTCTTCATCAATTAGATTTTCATCAATGTTAAACTGGAAGGCCAAAGAATAAAAATCAATAAATGGATTATCAATATCTCCTAATGAAACATCTAAAAACAACCATTCTCCCGAATCTACCTCAGTTTGAGTGGTAGAAAGTACCAATGGTGTTTCTGTAAT
>JAHDIE010000087.1 GCA_020630955.1 Saprospiraceae bacterium | reverse complement strand
AGCAAGAATTCGGTCAGAAAAATCAGTTTTGTTTCCACACCCTATTACTAAAATTGCGAGTGAAACACCGACAAAAATTTTATTGAATAAGCTCATATTTAATATTTTGCAAATAGATTTTGATACATCTGATTTATGTAAATTTGTACTTCAACTAAAGTTCCTTCTTTTTCTCCAAAACCAAATTATAGCAATTATAAAAACAAATACTCCGAGGATATAAATAGCGTTATCACTCAATACTTTTATCGCAGATTTTCGACCAACTTCTCCTTCCGCTGAATAACCTTCCTCCATTTCTATTACACCAACAGATTTAGCATATTCATCATAGGCATTCCTTAATTCTTTGAATTTTTCAGGATTGGCTTTCGCCAAATCCTTTGTTTCTCCAGGATCATTTTTCAGATTGTACAAATGCCATTTATTATCTCCCAAAGGAATGTTGTTTTTTACAATTTTGAAGTCACCTTGATAATAAGCAGAACTATTGGCAACCTCCAGGCCGACTCCCTCGTTTTCGTTATAAACTGGAGTCGACAAATCCTGAATATGAGGTAATAGACTTTTGCCAGTAATTGGAGCATATAATTTATTACTCCTAGGTTCTTTTCCAACTATTTCTAATAGGGTAGGAACAAGGTCAGTGATGAAGCAAAATGAATTTGTCTGTTTCCCATTTGGAATATTTTTGCCTGAAATAATCAATGGTGTTCGTACACCACCTTCACCTGTATAGTATTTAAAAAATGAAAATGGAGAAGCTAATGCTAAAGCAAATTCAGGTCCTATCGAACCAAAATATCCTTTTTCTCCTGCTCTCTTTATATCAGTATGATAACCATGTTTTTCTTGCCATTTTTGCATCACCATACTTCCTTTAAAATCGCCTCCATCGGGTCCATTATCAGAGGTAACTACAAATACTGTATTATCGTAAAGCCCTTTTTCTTTTAGATATTGGATATATTGGCCAACATAATAATCCATAGCTTCGAGCATACCTGCGGTTACAGCCATGTCTGTTGCATAGCTGTCTTTTTCTTTTTGAGCCAACTCATCCCATTTTTTAAATTGCGGAAACATGCTATTTATTTCTGCGGAAGCAGGAATGATACCCATTTCCTTTGCTTTTTTGAATCGCTTTTGTCTCAAAACATCCCATCCTTCTTTATACACATTAAGATATGGCTCAACAAATCTTTTGGGTGCTTGAATGGGGGCATGAATCGCTTGGAAAGAAATGAAAGAAAAAAATGGGGCCTGTTTATTTTGTTCTAATTCATGAAATCCTATTGTTTGTTCGATATAATCTTTTGAAGAATAGAAGTCCTCTGGCAAATCAATCTTTTTGCCATCTGCATACCATTGGGCAGTAGGCTTCATTGGAAGATAACCTTTGGCCTCGTAGTTATCTGCACCAGAGGCACCCAAGATAAAGGATCGGTCAAATCCTCTAGCAGGAGGCAAGGTATTTTCATCGTGGCCTAAATGCCACTTACCAGCAACATAGGTGTTGTATCCGATTTCTTTCAAGCGAGTAGCAATTGTTTGCACCCGATTATTTAAAACTCCCCCATAACCAGGTTCATTTTCATATCCGCTTGGCAGCATCTCTGGTAAATTTGCCACTCCTGTTAAATGACTATCTGTTCCAGTTATTAGCATCGCTCTTGATGGAGAACAAACCGGAGAAGCATGAAAATTGGTAAACATCATTCCTTGCTGAGCCAGTTGATCAATATTAGGTGTACGTGCTTCACCTCCAAAACTTCCAAAATCCATCAGTCCAGAATCATCAACCAGTAGGAGGACAATATTGGGATGAGCTTCTGGTTGGGACCAAGCTTGAAAACTGGAAAAAAGAATTACGACTGTCAATATAGATTGAATCTTCATGCTGCTATTTCTTTGACAAAATTTCCATCATCTTTTGTGCAGTTTCGTGCCCAGAATTTTGGTTTTGTCCAGTAACAAAGCGCTCTTCATGATCTACTACCGTAATGGTTGCGAAGAAATCACTTATCGAATGGTGATTGGCTTTAAAATTTGCTCCGGCTTTTTTCAATTCCTCTTCAGGATGGAGTGGGGTGAATTCAATATTCAATTGGGCAAGTTGATCATGCGTCACTCCAGTCATTGTTCGACCTTTTATCAATAAATTGCCTGTGGTGTCTTTTGCTTGGATAAATGCTAGAGCACCATGACATACACTTCCAAATATTGGCGATTCTGCATAATAGGCATCACTTACTTTTTCTGCCAATAGTTCTGATTGACCCATGTCGTAAGCTGCACCCCAGCCACCAGCAAAAAAAACAAAATCATATTCTTTAAAATCGACGTCTGTAATAGGCAATGATGTCTTTACCTTTTGCTGAAATTCTTCATCTTTTAAGTATCTTTTATCTGAATCATCTTTAATCATGTAATAAAATGATTGTGGATCAATTGGAATTTCACCGCCTTTGATACTTGCCACATCTACTTCCATATTAGCATCTAAAAATTCATAATAAGGAACTGTCATTTCAGAACTAAAAACTCCAGTAGGCTTACCTGTAGTTTCTCCTGGTTTGTTGAGAATGCCATGGCTTGTTGTAACAACCAAGGCTCGCTTACCTTTCAAGTTATATTGTTGACTATCTTCATACTTAGGATGAAATCCCATCCAATTAAGAATTTTTGGGGATAAGAGCAAAAGGATTATGACAACTACTAAAAGAATGGCTAAAATTTTCATAATCTTATTTTTCATATAATTTTAATTTTAAACAAGACACTTCTTACAATGTAATGAGGTATTTCAGTCCTTGAAATGTCCTCGTGGGTATTCCAAGTACCAACAATTGATGAATTTTAGTTTATAAAACATTAAAAACATTGTCTGCTTTATTCTTAAAAGACTTATTCATTTGTTTTCATGCAAAAGCACCAAGCGATATTATCAATAAGAGAAAATGTAAGACTAATAACAATATCCTCATAAATATTTTGATAAAATTTTGTACGAATTTGCTCAAGCTTATTGCATTTTAAAATTTTATCTTACTGACAAAGCAAACCGAAAGGCCCAAGACCAAAAACTTTATTCAGGAGAACTTTCAATAAGTGTGCGTCCATCAAAATTTCTTCCAATACAAATGGAATGTTATAATCACAAAGCAAAATATTTGATAGAAAATTATGACGAAAATTTAGCTGAAGCGGACAAAAAGGAAGATCAAGCGGACAAAGAGAAGAAGGAAGTATTTATTATTTTTTGGTCAACCAATCCAGAAAAGCAGGGGCTTTTTCTTTACTAATTATTATTTTTTCTTCGAAAGGGAAATTTAAATGGAGTACCAATCTTCGATTAAAATACTTAGCAGCACTTTTAATAGATTTTCTATGAATGAGGCATTGGCGATTGGCCCTAAATAAATCAGGAAAATGAATATTGTTCAATTCTTCTAAAGTCTCTGAAGCATAAAAAATTTGTCTATTAAATGTTTGTACCTTAACCACACCATTTTTAAGATAGAGTAAAGCAATATTATCAAAGTTGATTGGAATAATTTTTTCACCTTGATGGATTAGAATCGATGGACTTGTCTTTTGAACATTGTTTTCCATGAATTGTAAAAGTCTGGTAAGTTTGTCATCCTTGTGGTGTGTGAGTTTTTCAAATTTCTGGATTGCCTTTTCAATGGCTTCAATTGTAAAAGGTTTTAATAAATAAGCTATTCCATTGGCATCAAAAGCATGTAAGGCATATTCATCATAAGCAGTACAAAAAATAACAGGAACTTGGACATCTACTTCTTTAAATATTTCAAAACTTAGACCATCTGTCAACTGAATATCTGAGAAAATCAAATCTATTATAGGTTGAGTTTTCAAAAATGAAATACCAGATTTGACAGAAGTAACAGTTTTAACCACTTCAAAATTCATACGTACTTCTTTAATAGAGTACACTAAATCTTCCGCAGTGATTTTTTCGTCTTCGATAATCAATATCCTCATGAATCAATAAGTTTTATTTTGACACTAAAGTGCTGACCATCATTTTCAATATTAATATCGTGATTAGATAACATTAAACTTCTTTGGCTTAAATTGGATAGACCTGTGTGAGTCGAATTTACCCCTTTTTTTATATTAAGATTATTTTTCACCATAACACAATCATCCACGGTCTTTATTAAAATATTCAATGGCTCATCATCAGAAAATGAATTATGCTTAAATGCGTTTTCGGTCAAAGTTATTAAAGCATAGAAAGGCAACTTATGATATAGGAACTTTTCTTCAAGCTCAACTGTAAATGTAAATGCATCTTCAAATCGTACTTTTTGTAAATCTATATATTGTTGGCAATTTTCTAACTCTTTCTTCAGTGTAATTGATTTCTGTTGATTGTTTATGGAACTCCTTAAAAATTCAGATAAATTGACTACATATTTTTCTGCACGCTGAGGATTGGTTTTTATCAAAGACTTGGAGATGTTTAGTGCATTGAATAGGAAGTGCGGATTAACTTGATCCTTTAATAATTTGTAATTGCCTTCTAAATTAGAATATTGAAGAGCAGCATTCTCCTTAATTATTTCAACTTTATTTTCATTTGTATACATCAAGTCAATAATCAAATAAATTATAAAATTAATAGATAAGACTAAGGCAGATCGAAATAAAAGAAAAGTCTCTTTTGAAGAAGATTTAAAAAAGCCTTGTCTCATTGTAGCACTTGGATTGGTGACATACAAAATCATAATAGTTATGAATAACAAAATGATGAGATACTGCCAATTCTTATAATTTCTTTTCTTTAAAAAATGAAAAAGAAATATTTGGATTCCCCAACAAAGTATTGTTCCTAATGTAAAGACCAACCATAATTCTAAAAATGTTCTTAGTGGATTTTCTATTACAAGATAAATAGGAGAACAAACCAAAATAGCAATTATCGGGGAAGTGAGTAATCCTCTAATTATTAATTGTTGACTATTTTTCATTTCCTATTGAAGTTTTGACGAAATGTTGGTTTTCTTAATAACAAATGGAAGATTCACTTACTTTCATCTTTTCAATCTTACTTGATTTTTTTCTTCTTCGCCCAATGCCAAATTATCACTTCTCCATCTTAATTACAACATTGAAATAAAAGTATATTTGATCAATTTAATCGTTTTAGTTACCATTCTGGGTATAGAATTACCGCCAACGGCAAGTTTGTGAATATAACCATTCTTGAATTAGCTTACTTAATGTCATGCTTGGTGAATGCTATCGGATAGAAAAAAATGCCTTTCGTTATGACGCACAGCAACAGCTGATATTTTGAAAAATTGAATAATCGGTGAGTTGGATGAAAATTCTTGGATCCTTGCATATCATAAGTTACAAAGATTAGTGGCAATGTAAAAATTTTACCTAGAGTTTATCAACAGGCTCATTTGTTACCCACTGGCTTTTTATTCTAA
>JAHDIE010000086.1 GCA_020630955.1 Saprospiraceae bacterium | reverse complement strand
TGATTTCAGATGGAGAAATAGGCTGATTTGGGACAAAAGTAAGATAGACGTCATTTTCAGAATAGTTATCACAATAATTCTAAAATAAAGCTATAAATAAGCAAAGAGGCTCTTCATGAAGAAAAGCCTCTTTCTTTTTTGCTAATAATTCAGTGGGTTTGTCTCGGTTAACCAATGATCTATTATCTCGTGCTTATCAACTATAGTATGCGCTTTAAGTAAGTCTATCAAATCATCCGAAGTAGGATAATAATTAGCATCATTATTGTACAAAGAAACATACATATTCAAAACTGAACTTAATTTTTCTATGCCAATTTCATTTGCTATTTCATTAAAAGCGATTGCACCTTTTCCATACGCAATATACTCTTGATGAGAATGTACTTTATTTAATGGCATTTCATCATTATGTTCTTTCTTCCTACCATTTTCATATCTGTCCTGTTGTACTTCTAAAAAATTATTAGCGTAATCATCACTATAATAATCTCTAAAAATGCATAAGGTCAAATATTCTGTGATGCTTTCTGTAAGCATTTTAGCACCTTCAGCATCTGCAGGCATAACCTGATTCCCAAACCACTCATGTGTTACTTCATGAGCCATTACATAGAATGGTAAATTGAAATTATCATTCATAAATTCTGCATTTACATTAAATAAAATCTCTGATGTTGGAATATTATTGGCTGTTAATGTTGCAGAAAATCTTTCCTCAGTATGTGGGAATTCTATTATCCTAATTTCGCTATAAGGATATTCCCCAAAAAGTCTTGTATTGTAATTAAGAGAAGCTTTGATTCCTTTTATCATATCTGGAGCATTTTGCTCATGTCCATTCTTGCAATAAAGTTGAATATTTATATCGTCAAATTTTTCTTCTATTATTTCAAACATCGAAGAATGAAATGAGAAATTAAATTTTACTGGATGCAGAGTTTTATATTCAAAAACATTTCTATCGTTATAAATATTATGTTTAATCAATTCACCTGGAGCAATAGCTGTTTGATCATTTGATGTAGAAATTATCGTTTTAATATTTACATAATCTGCATCTCTACTATAAAAATTATAATTGTTTACTAAACTGTCATTTAGCGTCAATTGAGCATCAATAAATTGATAACCCAATCTAGGCAGAATATCATGCTTGATGTAAGTTCCATCTTTTAACACATTTGAATTTCTAGTAAAAAAAGTATTTGGTGTGTTCTTAATATTAAATAAAACCTCTAAACTATCACCTGATTGCAAAGGCTTACTTAATTTATACAAATAACTTTTTAGCACTGTATCTTCTAAAATCAATTCTCCCAAATTGGTCATATGAATCTGAGTAATCTCATCAAATCCTGTACGGATAAAAATTGTGTCAATTGGGTTTTTGCTTTTATTAATTAATTGGTATTGTACTGAAGCATCAAAGCTTTCCTCCTCAGGATTAATATTAAGTTCAATCTGAATATCAGTTATTTTTGGCTGCTTAATATCGGCATACTTTTTCCATTTTTGCTTATACTCATTCAAAGTATTTTTTGAAGAATTATTTACATTATCAAAGTTTTCTTTCTTGTAAATAAAGCTTGCCATCCAAACAAAATTAATAGCTAATAAAACAATACCGAATGAAATCAATAGTGTTAACCTAGATCTCAACACAGAAAACCTTTCTCTGACTGAAGAATAAATTCCACGATTCCAAACAAGCAATGTTCCGCAACCTAGTATCAGACCAAATATCAACCAATAACTCAAAAGTACCAAATACCCTTTCAACTGATATCCATATCCATCAAAGTCTGTATATTCTATTGCAGGTAAATAGTTAAACTTTAGTATATTGGTTTTTATGCCAATTACATCAAGCGATTGTGCTCCGAACCAGATGCCAAGTAAAACAAATAATGCAAGAAAGATATTTGGAAACACACTATGAATAAAATGGCTTGTAAGATTCCAAACAAACAATATTGGAAACACTAAAATTATGATATGAAAAAAGTATAATCCAAATTCGAATCGATAAAATCCATTGATGATTTGGATAGCAAGGCAAACCAATAAGAATATTAATAATTGTGTAATGTGCAGCAAACTGATTGCTCCAATTTTCGAAAAAATAAGCTGCCAATTATTTACTGGCGTGACATCTAACATGAGATTCATCTTTGATTGTCGAGACTTATTCATAATTATTCCAGAGAATAAAAATGTTGTTACTGTAAGTATAACCATGTAAATTCTCAATGGTGCTCCAATTAATATTCTAGTCAGCGGCTGTAAAATCAATTCACCAGTATTACATACTTTTAATTGAATTAATAAGATCGTAACTGCACCAAAAATACTAACAAGAATAAACATCCAGTTCTTTACCAAACTTCTGAAATCAAATAGCAATAAAAACAAAAACGTTTTAACCGTAGCAGCAACTGAGAAATCAAACTTTATCTCAGTGCTATAATCTATTGTTTGATTTTGAGTTAAATTTTTATTCTTAGGTTGATTAGATTTTCTTTTAAATTGCAATATTGAATCATACTGAAAGTCAAATTTTTTTACAAAACAACTATATATAAAAAGAGCAATCATTAACCATAATACTCTATTAATTACAACATAAAAACTCATTGGTAAATTGCTAGAATTTTGAATTGTAATGCCCCAATCCTTTGTCGCTAATTGAAAAGCATTTTGTCCAAAAGGATCAAGTATCGCAAGGAATGCTCTATTCTCAAATAATAAGTTTTCTAATATTAATTGGAATAAAACAAAACATGTTACAACTATAAATCCGCTAAATATATTTCTAGTTATTCCTACCGTAACAAACACAAAAACACCAATAACAACTAATGAGGGAATCAAATAAACTCCAAGCGCGACAAGATATCCTAATACATCAAAATTCCCAATTTTGGGATTATTAGTGCCCAATAATAATTCACTTAATAATACACCTAGTACAGTTACGCAACAGAGAAGCGATATTAAGATTACAGTACTTCCAAGCTTTCCATTTAAGTAATAAAACTTTGATATTGGATATGAATATAAAACAGAATGAGTCTTATTTTTATAGTCTCTATATAAACCAAAGCCACCAAAAATCGCTATTGCAAATAGAAGAAACTTTGCAAAAAGAAAACTTACAAAACTTAATGAATAAGGTGAATTTAATAATTTTACATTTTGACTGAAAGCTACTGGTTCATCAAAAAAACCACCAGTTCCTAACATAGTGATCATTGAAAAAAGAAAAAAGCTCAACAGTAACAAATAAAAAATAGGTGACTTTTTCCAAGTTTTTAATTCGAATTTAAGAATTTCATTTTTCATAACTATGATCTATTTAAAGTTAAGAAATAGAAATCTTCCAATCTTGGCTCAACTGAAATACAATTCTCCAAAGGCTTTTCTTTCGCATAAATCCTAGTGATCAATTGATTAATATCGTTATATCTATCACTCAGTTTTTCGAACGGTCGATTAGAGGCGATCAATTCGTTTTCGCTTAGTGTTATTTCCCAAATTTTTCCTTTAAGGTTTTCTGTTGCTTCTTTTGGTGAGATTTGAGTAATTAGTTTTCCTTTATTTATTACTGCTAAATCATTGCATAAATCTCTTACATCTTCGACAAGATGTGTTGAGAATATGACAATATTTTCAGTACCGATATTTCTCAATACATTCAAAAAACGACTTCTTTCTGCAGGATCTAAACCAGCAGTTGGTTCGTCCACAATAATGACTTTTGGTTGATTTAATAATAGTTGTGCAATACCAAATCTTTGCTTCATTCCTCCTGAGAATGTACTCACTCTTTTATGCATCACATCTTGCAAATTCGTAATTTCCAACACCCTTTGAAGAATGATG
This sequence comes from Saprospiraceae bacterium, assembly GCA_020630955.1. Classification (GTDB taxonomy): domain Bacteria; phylum Bacteroidota; class Bacteroidia; order Chitinophagales; family Saprospiraceae; genus JAHDBF01. The sequence continues at coordinate 1,724 of JAHDIE010000086.1, read as the reverse complement.
CTTCTGTCTTTGTGAGAAGAAATTCCTTTCAGAACTGCGAAATAGTTTAACAACTCCAATGCTGATTCTTTTGGGTATACTCCAAAATCTTGAGGCAAGTATCCCAAGTGTTTTCTGTAGGCCAACTTATTAGAAAATATATTATCACCGTTAAATAGCAGCATGCCAGAATCTGGTAATTGGAGCGTGGCAATAGTTCTCATTAGCGAAGATTTTCCAGCTCCATTGGGACCCAATAAGCCAAACATTCCAGAAGAAATATTAAGCGTTATATTGTCAATTGCCTTTAACCCGTTTGGGTAAGTTTTAGTAACATTTTGCAGAGATAATTTCATATCGTTGTATTAATTTTCTCTAAATGTATAGCTCAATTTTACAGTAATCCATTTTTTGAGCAATCGAAGCGTCTCAACGGATTCTATGGTATATATTCCATAAAACTATTAATCCCAAAAGATGATTTGAGACACTGAACCACCAGTATTTATTGGGGTTTTACTATCTTCTTGATATATTCTGAAGGAGTCATAGATACTTGAGATTTGAAGGCTCTGTAGAAGCTACTTTTAGATGGAAAGCCACAATTTAGTGCTATTCCAACAACAGAAAGACTGGTATTCTTAGGATCTGCTACTTCTATTTTAAATTTTTCTACACGATATTTATTGATCAATTCAGCATAGCTACTATCTAAATTTTGATTGAGAAAATAGGATACTTTTTTCTCTGTACTTCCGATAGTTTCTGCCAAATCTCTTAAGGTAAGTTCTGGATTTAAATAGATCTCATTATTATCTAATTGATCCAAAATTTCACGATGTATTATTGCCGTTTCCTGATCAGTTAATAAGTTGACGTTTTTGTACGGAACAGCATTTTTCTTTTCTTGAGAAGCTTCATTTAGCTCTTGAATTTTCTTTTTATTCTTAAACCAATCTTTGGTTAGCCTATAAATGAATGAAGTATTTAACCCAAAGAAAAAAGCACTTGGCATTCCGAAAAGAAAACTATCTCTACTGAAGAGTTCGCTTTCGATCCCAATATCTCTTACAAGCAATTTATAAATAACAATACGAATGACTTCAGGAAGTATAAATAATAGAAAACCATAGAAAACATATTTTTTCCAAGACTCTATTGAGAAATATTTTGGGATCAGCCAAAATGCATTTACATAAAAATAAAAGGCAAACATAAATAAAGAAAGTGGTGCTGGATTATTAGGTCTTATGCTTGGATCAAACCAACTAGAAGTCCACTCAATATTTATACTAGACAATAAGAATAGCCATAAAACAAGGTGTATAAAGATTTCAATTTTACCTTTGAACATATGAAGCTTAGTGTCTACTTTTAAAGAAGTTTATTGCTTTCCTATATTTCAAATTCATTAGAAAGCGATTAATAATCAATTCAAAAATAAAAGAATTTCTTCAAATCAACTATCCTTATAGCAAGCTAAGAGATATTACGCTGATTCCATTTTGAATTAAAGGTCAAAAACCGAAATTCTCTTATTTAGATTCCTGCTCACGCGAAAAATGAAAATTTCAGTGGACTCCGAAGCAAGCATCTGAGAAATTATCTGATTAAAAATTGTGTTTGTACTTCTATTAAATATTAGTAATTTTCTTCATAAACAACTAAATGATTATTAATCTATGAATAATTACTTTACACCTCCCCAACACATATACTTAATCTCTAAGTAATCGTCCATACCA
>JAHDIE010000040.1 GCA_020630955.1 Saprospiraceae bacterium | reverse complement strand
ATAAAAAGGCAATATCACATATCTATCTACCCCAATCCTGTTGAGGATTTTACAAGATTGGTTTTTCATGATTACCTACCAGAAAAAGCCATGTTCAATGTATATGATTCAGAAGGATTAAAAGTTTTTACTACTCAAGTGTATCAAGAATCCAACATTGATTTGTCAAGTCTACCTGCAGGAATATATTTTTATGATGTGGTAGATGGTGTACAAATATTGACAGCAGGAAAGTTAATGAAGCTATAATGTTTCTGAAAATTCTGTAAATTGATAGGATGTTACAGAAAAGTTTTTGGATATCACTCATGCTTTTTTTGAATGTTTAGGAATCTTTAGAAGTCCAACTTATTCAATAAATGAATTTTTGCGAACGAATGTTTTAAAAACATAATTATATTCATTCTTTTCATCCTTTTTGTGAGCTTCTTCTTCGACCAATTTCCAATCTTCCATATTCATTTCTGGAAAAAAGATGTCTGCATCTGGAATGTCAATATCAACTTCTGTGATGTACATTTTATCCCATAGTTCCTTACTAAGATCATAGATACCTCCGCCCCCAATGATAAATATTTCCTCTTCTTCATTTTGTTGAGCAATGTCTAAAGCTTCAGGTAAACTGTGTGCGATAAAAGCGTTGCTAACAATGTAAAAAGGATTTCTGGTAATGATAATATTGGTTCTTTTAGGCAAGGGTCTACCAATCGATTGAAAACATTTTCTGCCCATGATGATTGGATGTCCTAAAGTTCTTTTTTTGAAGTATTTAAGGTCTGCCGGGAGATACCAAGGTATATCATTATCTCTTCCTATCTCCCTATTATTCCCCATGGCTACTATTGTGGATATAATCATATTTCTGGTTCTTCTATTAACTGAATGGATAGCACTTGTTCTTCTTTGTATTTACTTTTTTCCGAGATCTTTTTGTGAATATATTTTTCCATCATCAATCCCGCAATTGGTGCAGCGAAATCTGATCCAAATCCTGCATTTTCTATGTATACAGCGATGGCAATTTTTGGATCATCAATGGGTGCAAATGCAAAAAATACAGAGTGATCTTCACCGTGAGGATTTTCAGAGGTCCCAGTTTTTCCTGCAACCCTAACGCCAGGTACTCTTGCTTTTGTTCCTGTTCCCCAATTTAAAACGTTTTCCATGCCTCTGATTACTGGTGCAAAGTGTTCTTCGTCAATTCCTACATCCTTTACACTTTGATATTTAGGATCAATATTCATCCCGGGATCGTTGTAGCTTTTTACCAAATGAGGTGTTATATATTTACCTTTGTTGGCAATTATCGCTGCAAGATTTGCCATTTGTACGGTGGTAAGTTCAAGTTCTCCTTGTCCAATTCCTATAGACATTACATAAGTAGATTTCCAACCATTGACTTCATTAGCATACATTCTATTGTAAAAAGCAGGAGTAGGAATAAAGCCAGCAGACTCTGTAGGATGATCAATTCCTAATGCCTGCCCAAGACCAAATTTGTTCAGATAATTGTCTAACATCTGCAAACCTTCTCCTGGTTTATTATAGCCATTTACCTCGAGTGTCTTACGAATCATATCAAAGAAGTAGCTATTGCAAGAGTGCGTCAATGCGATGCCTACATTCGAAGGATAGGGATGATCGTGACATTTGTATCTGAAAGTATTGTACTCATAATATCCGGGACAGCTCACGCCTCGATAAGGACCAGTTATTCCTTCTTGAAAAGCAATCAGTGAAAGAATGGGTTTGAATATTGAACCTGGAGGATACTTGGCCAGCACGGTTCGATCTAATAGTGTCTTGTTTACATCGTCTCGCAATTCATCAAAAGCCTTTCCTCGATCTTCATCCAAGTTGAGTAAGTTAGGATCGTAACCTGGAGCAGAGATTGCACAGAGAATCTCTCCTGTTGCTGGTTCAATCGCCACGATACTTCCTCTTTTGCCTTGCATTAATTCCTCCCCATATTTTTGAAGCTCGAAATCAATTCCCGTAATAATATTTATACCAGGCTTAGCCTTTTGATCGAGTTCTCCTTTGTTAAATGACTCAACAACTCTTCCAAGGTTGTCAGTAATAACATGTCGTACTCCTTTTTTTCCACGCAGCGTTTCTTCGTATTTTTTCTCTAGGCCACTCTTACCGATATAATCACCACCAACATATATTTCTTTGTTTTTATTGAGTGTTATTTGATCTACCTCTCCAAGATAGCCAAGAAGGTGAGCAGCATTTTGATGTGGGTAGGATCTAATACTTCTAACATTGGCAAGAAAACCTGGAAAACGATATATATGCTCTTGAAATTTGGCAAAAACTTCAGGTTTTACTTTTGCTAGAAAAGTAAAAGGAATTGATTTGTGATATTTAGGACTTGCCCAGTTCTTCTCAATATTTTTTTTGAAAACATCAACTTCTATTTCGAGCAACTGACAAAAAAGGGTCGTGTCCATTTTTTTATCTACCTGATTATAGATAACATCAATATCATACACAGGTTTATTATAGACCAATACTTCATTGTTTCGGTCGTAGATGATTCCTCGGGTTGGATAGATCGTGTGTTGGTCCAAGGTATTTCTTTGTGCCAACTTTTCGTATTTGTCATCAAACAATTGAATCTGTGCTGCTTTAGCGATCAGAACCAAAGCAGAAACAAAAAACAAAAGTAAAATTTGACGGGACCTGCCCATACAATCCTTTTATGATTTTGGATTAATAATCAATACAAAAATAAAAACGATAAACGATGAAAACAATAAACTTGTTATCGTCCTTAACATGATTTCATAAAAGTAAACAAATGAAAATACCTCAACACTGAAGTAGAAGAAAAGATGTAGCAATAAAAATAAAGTAGTGTAGCTGATATACCATAATATACCAAGTCTACGAATATTAAAAGGTTGGTCAAGATCATAGCCAATATCTGGTTCAACTATTCGTAAAATAAAATCTCTTATATAGGCTGAAAAAACCAATGCAGAGGCATGAACACCATGAGAGTCATAGAAGAAATCTACGCTCATCCCCATAACAAATCCTGCAATCAATAAAACTGGTTTTGGTATTTTAAAAGGAAGTAACATGATCCATAGAGGATAGACATAAATGTGTGCATAGGAAAGAAGTCCATATTCAAAATTTACTCTTTTAAATACCAAAACCTGTAAAGAGAATAATAGTACAAATCGAAATAATATGGAAAACCAATTATAATTCATCGCTTCCCTCCAATTCTATTTCTATTTTTTCGTCTTGTTTATTTGATTTGATGATATATGCATGGGTAGTAGAAGAAATATCATTAAATAACTTGACGTCAACTTCAAAGGCATCTTCATTTGATTCAATGGAGTAATCACTAATGGTCCCAATGTCAATGCCATATGGAAAAACTGTAGAAAATCCACTTGTAATAACGGTATCTCCAACACTAACTTCAGCATGTTTTGGAAGATTGATCAAAGTCACGCTTTGCGGATCAAGTTCGTCCCATACAAGTGTACCGTGAAAATCATTACTTTTAATGGCTCCACTAATCCTACTTTGACTATGAAGGATGGTCATGACCAAGCAATAATTTTTACTGACAGACCTAACTATTCCTACTATTCCATGACTACTGACTACACCCATTCCAATTTTTATAGAATCTTGATACCCTTTATTCAGTGTGATATAGTTATTTCTATTATTAAAAGTTTTATTAGTAATTCTTGCTGGAACAAAGTTGTATTCGATCAGCGTAGAATCTAGGTTTTCATAGGTTTGAAACTCATTCTCTTTACTGAAAACCCTATAATTAATGATCGCTTCAAGTAATTTGGCATTTTCTGTAAGTAGGCTATCATTAATGGCTTCGAGTGCAAAATAATCGCTGGTGTTTTGAACTCTTTGATTAATATTTCCGGTAAGTAAGTTGGTGGAATGTTTCCAGATTTCTCCTTGGCTTTGATTAAAGCTTATGATTATGTAAAAACAGATTACTTCTAGTAAAATGAAGAGCAAGGTGCTTCCATATTTTAAAATTAATAAAAGTAAATTCCGCATTGTTTATCTGATATCAGAGAACTTGTCGTTCGATCAAAAATGAGTACTTGTCAGTATTCTTTAGTGCCAAGCTGGTTCCTCGCACAACAGCTTTTAATGGATCCTCAGCTACATTTACGTTTAATTTGGTTTTTCTAGATAACCTTACGTCTAATCCACGAAGAAGTGCCCCTCCACCAGTAAGCCAGATTCCATTTCTATAAATGTCACTTGCTAATTCAGGTGGTGTGTCTTCCAATGCTTTTAAGACGGCATCTTCAATTTTCGATATTGATTTGTCCAAGGCTTCTGCAACTTCATGATGATTGGTAAATACTTGCTTCGGAATTCCAGTCAGCAAGTCTCTACCATTAATTGCTAATTTTGCTGGTGGATCTTCAAGCTCTTCTATTGCTGATCCAACATTGATTTTTATACTTTCAGCAGTTCTTTCACCAATCAAAAGATTGTGTTTCCTTCGCATGTAGTCTATAACATCGTTGGTAAATTCATCTCCAGCAGTTCTTATAGATTGATCCGTCACAATACCTGATAGGGCGATAACGGCAATTTCTGTCGTACCTCCGCCGATATCGATAATCATGGTCCCTTCTGGTGCCTCAACATCTATACCGATTCCTAAGGCCGCAGCCATTGGTTCGTGAATCAAATAGGTTTCTTTAGAATCAATATGATCAGCACTATCAAATACAGCTCTTTTTTCTACCTCTGTAATTCCAGATGGAATACAAATGACCATTTTAAGGTGTGTAAAGAACTTTTTCTTTTCAGTGATCATATTGATTAATCCCTGAATTAAAGCTTCTGCAGCTTGGAAATCAGCAATTACACCATCCTTCAGTGGTCTGACGGTTTTAATGTTTTCATGTGTTTTTTCATGCATCATCATTGCCTTCATGCCAACAGCTATGGTTTCATTTGTTGTCCTATTGATGGCAACAATTGAGGGTTCATCGATAACCACAATACCATCCTGAATAATCAGGGTGTTTGCTGTACCTAGGTCTACCGCTAACTCTTGCTGAAAAAACTGAAATAATCTCATATTTTGAGAGGTCTATTTAAATTGATCAATTGGGAATATCTAATACAAATATTATTCCTAAGTAATAATATACTCAGAAATATTTACACCATCTAAATTAAGGAAGTGTTCGGCATTGGGATTAACTAGAACTTACTTCGATTAATTAACGAATATCATCAAAATCGTCCTCTTATTAATAGATCGATAATATTGGGTTCGGTAAATACCCAATCAGTAAAATTCTCACACAAAATAGACAAATTAGGCCTTATTGCAAGCCCATTTCTATTCAAATTCGATTTAATCTTCAATTTTATGGCCCAACAATGACCTGGATCAATTGATCAATATCTAGGTACTTTTTAGCTATAGCTCTAAGTATGATGGGACTAGCATTCGACAGTTTGGTATTAAATATCTTAAAATCATCAAATGACATTTCAGTTGAGAGGTAAGATTTGATCAACTGTGAAGACCTAAATGGTCCATCGAGCCCTGCCATTATCTTTCCATTGATATAGTTTTTAACCATTTGTAACTCCTCTTCTGAAACCAATTCTTCCTGAAGAAGAAGTATTTCTTTTTTTATTTCCTTTATACTTTCTTCTATTTTGTCGCCATCTACCTCCGCTGAAATGTATAAATAATTACTTGATTTTAATCTATCAATAGAAGCGTAGATATTATAGCACAAACCTTTTTCTTCCCTGAGGTTTTTCATTAATCTTGATCCAAAATAACCGCCCAAAATTTGGATCAATAGGTACAGATAGGTATAATCTGGATTACTTCTATGGATGGTAACCGTGCCAAGTTTTATAGCCGCTTGCATTTTATTAGAGGTGGCGTAATTGAAAACCCCTTTTTTAATCAAGCTTTGAATAGGAACCAATGCTTCACTTCTGTAAATGGTTTTAGCTTGGCGTAAGTTACTTAGATGTTCGATAACTTCTAGTTCCAGAGAGGGAGATATTTTGCCGCTTAAAATGGCAAAAGCTCTATTGGCTCCCCAATATTTTTCAAAATGCTCAATGAGATCATTTCTAGTAATTTTTTGAAAGTCTTCAGGATTGGTATTATAACCATAGAAGTGTTCACTTCCGTAAATGATTGATGTTAATTCACGATAACCAATCACATCATTTTTAGATAATTCCCTTTTTAATTTTTCTGAGAATATTTTCTTCTTGTTTTCAATTTCTTCGCTTGGAAAAATTGGTTTGTTGATCATGGAAAAGAAAGTGGGTAGAAGTTCATGACTGTGCTTATTCAAACTTGTAAGATTTACCCCAGCTGTATCTAGATCACTGAAGGTATTGATTAAGGCTCCATAATAATCCCAAAACTCTGAAAGCTCATCAGCATTTTTACCATCTATTCCATCTTTTAAAATTGAAGCACACATGCGACCTACTGAAGATTTTGATTCATATCTTCTACCTCCATGATAGATTATTTCTAATTTGAAGATATTCTGAGTTCCTGCATTCAGAATATAGAGATCCATACCATTTTTCAATTGGATCTTTCTGTGCTTAGGAAAATCAGAAATTGAGACTTCTTTTATATTTGGTCCATTGATTCGATCAATCACATTGCCGTAATTTTCTGCAAATAAAAAGCAATATTAGTGATTATTTGAAGTACTGTGGCATTAATAACCATTCATGAAGGATAAATTTTATACCATAAAAGTGTCTTGTTATCTAGAAAACAAGCTTTTTTGACGACCGTGTCTAATTTACGGAAGTGAAAATCAAAAAAATTGGGTAAATAAGTAAAATACATGTTCCCAACAAGTATATCTAAAAGCTTATCGTCCTTAGACCTTTATATATTAGCATTATATCAATTATTAGGAGTTTTTTTAAGATATTGCATTGAAATAATAAGGTCAAAATGAAGTTTGAAGTATCTGCAACAGAGTTATTAAAAAAATTACAAGTAGTACACGGTGCTGTAAGCTCTAATCCAGTTTTACCAATTCTTGAAGATTTCTTATTTGGGATCAAAAAGAATACCCTTACCATAAGGTCCACAAATTTAGAAACGACCATTATTTCCAAACTAGCAGTCGTTGCCGATTCTAACTTTTCTGTTGCTATTCCGGCTACAATTTTATTGAATACCATTAAAAGCCTGCCAGAACACCCAATAACCATTTCTGTTGATGAGGAAACTTATGGCGTTACCATCAAATCTCAGTATGGTAAATACAAATTGTCAGGAGATAAACCTGAAGATTTTCCAAAACTACCGGAACGAGACAATACAAATGAGATTGTTATCAATTCTTCCAGTTTAGCAAATGGACTTACTCATACTTTGTTTGCAACAAGCAATGATGAACTAAGAATAGCCATGACAGGTGTGCTTTTTCAGATCGATTACAACAAGATTATTTTTGTTGCTACAGATGCTCACAAATTAGTCAAGTATAGCATTGGAAATATAGAATCTGAAGAAAGTAGCTCGATCATAGTCCCTAAAAAAGGTTTGTCACTTCTAAAAAATGCCTTGCCGGATGACGAGGAAGTTACTCTGGCATATAATCAAAAGAATATTTTTATTGACTTTAAGGATACAAGCTACATACTAAGATTAATCGATGCCAAGTATCCAGATTATAATGCAGTAATCCCTGTAGATAATAATAATGTGCTTTCTATTGGAAGATCAGACTTTCTCTCATCCTTGAGAAGAATAGCAATCTATGCCAATAAAACAACAAATCAAGTCGTGCTGAACCTTGGGGATAATAGTTTAAACATTTCTGCAAAGGATTTGGACTTTTCAAATGAAGCCAATGAAGATATCTCCTGCGAATACGGTGGTGAAACAATGCAGATTGGCTTCAATGCAAAATTCCTCATTGAAATGCTAGGCGTTTTAAAACCTGAAGAAATTCAAATTGAAATGTCTAACCCAACAAGAGCAGGAATAATTGTTCCAGTCGAGCAAATTGAAAACGAAAACCTTTTAATGTTGATCATGCCAGTCATGAGAAGCCACTAATTAGCTAAAGTGAAAGTCGGATTATTTTTTGGGTCCTTTAATCCAGTACATGTAGGGCATATGATTATTGCTAACTATATGATCAATCATACAGATTTGGATGAACTATGGATGGTTGTCTCTCCTCAAAACCCTTTTAAAGAAAAAAAATCCCTTGCAAAGGATAGTGATAGACTACATCTTGTAAACCTTGCGATTGGAGACAGTCTTCAGATTCGTTCTTCCAACATTGAATTTAATCTTCCACAACCATCATATACAGTAGACACGTTGGCTTTTTTAAAAGAGAAATACCCAAATAAGAAATTTGTATTAATTATGGGTGGAGATAATTTGTTGTCTTTACCAAAATGGAAAAATTATGAATATATCTTGGAGCATCACCAGGTTTATGTCTATAATAGGCCAGAATATGAGTTGGGAGAATTACATGATCATCAAAACGTCAAGCTTTTTGAAGCTCCATTGATGCACATATCAGCTAGTTATATCAGAAAAGAAATCAAAAATGGGAAAAGTATTAAATATCTTGTTCCGGACGCTGTACATGATTACTTGGAAAAATCAACGCTTTACAAATAAAATCATCCCATCTTCGTTATAATTGAAATCGATAAATTGACAATGCGTAGCTTCTTTTTGGTCCTTCTTTCGTTATTATTCTTTTCAACTACTTTTGCGCAGACAGACTTAATGTTGGGAGAATGGAAATCTTTGCTCCCTATCAACACTGGAAAACATGTTGCTACAGGCAATGGCAAAATCTTTTATGGGGCTGACTCTGGCATTTATGTTTTAGATGAGGATGATATAGATAATCCTCAATTTTATTCCACCATTGATGGGCTAAGCGCTATAAATGTTGACAAAATCGCTTTTAATGAAAACAAAGGTGAGCTTATCATTGCTTATAACAATAGCATTATTGATATTTTTTCTCCTGAAAATATATTTACAATAAGAGATATCTTTTCTAATACTTCCATACAGGGAAGTAAAAAAATCAATGATATAAGTATTTCTAAGAATGGTGAATTTGCCTATTTCGCAACTGGTTTTGGAATCTTGCAATACAATCTGGATAACTTAGAGTTTGGATTTACAACTAATCCTTCGGAAAAAGTTAATGCCATTAGCATTTTAGGTTCGACAATATTTGCAGCCATGGAATCAGGTTGCTATAAAATAGATTTAAACTCAAATGCTAATGTGAGTTTCTTTGGAGACTGGAAATTATTGGATTCGACTGCAGGCATTGGAGAGTTGTATCATGCAACATTTGTTGATGTAATCGGTGAGTCAATTTTTCTGGGTGCAGATGATAATATATATCATTCCAATGATGGAGGAGAATCCTTTGAAATCATTTATACCTATGATGATTTAGAGTTTTTTGCACAAGAAATGATTGCTTATAATAACCATGTAATGTTGGTATTAAAGCATGAATCGGGTCAAAGCCAATTTGTGTTTTTTGATGAAAATAATGAAGTTACTTTCGTTGATGAATTTTGTGGAGATGTATCTTATGGAGCAGCTGTTGATGGTCAAGGAAGAATATGGTGTGGGGATGGATATCAAAGATTGAGATATAAAACAGGAATCGATGCTTCTTGTGAAAAAATCAACTATAACACTCCTTATGGTTTCTCTGTAAGCGAAATGGACAGCAAAGGCGATCAATTATTTGTTGCGACAGGAGGTGTTAATGATAATTTCAATGTAAATTTTAATAAAGATGGTTTTTATGAATTTACAGACAACGAGTGGATAATTCAAAATTTTAAAACAACAGATAAAATTGAGCCTTCAGTGACCAGTTTCTTTACCATAGCAGCTCACCCATCTAAAGATCTTGCCTTTGCTGGATCTTATTGGGCGGGTCTATATGTTTATGATTCTGAATCCAATGAGATCATTGATTTTTTTGATCAATATAACACACCAGATTCTGGATTAGGACCTACCATAGGTGATGAAGCAAGAACCAGAATAGCAAGTTTGGTTTTTGATGAGAATGATAATTTATGGATGGCTAATTTTGGCGCAGAGAAGCCATTGGTAGTGTACACTGATAATGGAAATTGGTTTAACTTTTATGTTGGATCCAATTCGAATATATCAGATTTAGTGATCGATGATTTTGGATATATATGGATGATTGTCAATGGAAATAATGGAGGAGTATTGGTCTATGATATTGGAGGGATATTGGAAGACCCTAACGATGGTGATGCTTATCGATTTATCAGAAACAACGAATTGCCAGCAGGATCAGCAAAAACTCTAGCCGTTGATCTAACTGGGGATGTTTGGCTTGGAACAACAGAAGGAGCGATGGTATTTGAATGTGGATCTGCTGTTCTTGATGAAGAGATCTGTAATGCCAATCATCCAAAATTTGTGCAAGAAGGTATTCCTGCATTTTTATTAGAGACAGAACTGGTCCAAACGATCATGATCGATGGCGCTAATCGAAAGTGGTTTGGAACAAGAAATGGAGTATTTGTTCAAAGTGCAAATACAGACGAACAAATTGCCCATTTCACAACTGATAATTCGCCTTTGTTTGATAACGATATTCTTGATTTAGAATACAAGGAATCAACTGGTGAAGTGTATATCGGCACTGCAAAGGGAATCATGATTTATAGATCAGATGCAACAGGTACTTCAGATAAACATAGACAAGAGGTTTATGCTTTTCCAAACCCAGTAACACCAGATCATGAAGGACCTATCGCTATAAACGGATTAGCAAGAAATGCAAATGTAAAAATTACAGATCTCAATGGTAAACTAGTTTTTGAAACCACAGCTTTGGGTGGTCAAGCCATTTGGGATGGAACACATTATGATAGATCCTCAAAGGTAGCAGCAGGGGTATATCTGGTTTTTAGCTCGACAACAGATGTTTTCAATGAACCAGATACTTACGTTACAAAGATTCTTGTAGTCCGGTAAGCTTGGACAAGCTATGAAACAAGAGAAAAACCTCCAGGAAAAAAAAGAACTGCACCAAAGGAATAAAAATCGAAAAAACTACGATTTCAAAGCATTGTCTACATCCCTTCCTGCTTTAGATAATTTTTTAATTAAGAATAAAGCAGGTAATCAAACAATTGATTTTTCTAATCATACCGCGGTAAAGCTGCTAAACAAAGCGATTCTTAGGTTTTATTATGGTATACAATATTGGGATTTCCCAGATGAAAACCTGTGCCCACCAATTCCAGGTCGTGCAGATTATTTACATCACATCGCTGATCTTCTGGCAGAATCAAATCATTCAGTAATTCCTAAGGGATCAAAGATTACATGTTTGGACATTGGTACTGGCGCAAGTTGTATCTACCCAATTATTGGAGTAAGTGAATATCAATGGAATTTTATCGCATCAGATATCAGTTCTAAATCTCTGAATTACGCCAAAAGTATTGTCAACAAAAACCATTTTATAAAAGGTAAAATCGATTTGAGGCTTCAAAAAAACCCAAGGAATATTTATAAAAACATCATTAAAGAATCAGACAGAATAGATGTCACGATTTGTAACCCACCCTTTCATAACTCATTAGAAGATGCCGAAAAAGGAACATTGAGAAAAAATAGAAATTTGAAACCAAATAACCACAAGACTCTAAATCGCAATTTTTCTGGACAACATCACGAATTGATTTATAAAGGAGGGGAGTACCAATTTATCAAAAATATGATGATTGAAAGTCAGCGTTTTGCAAAACAATGTTATTGGTTTACCACCTTGGTTTCAAAAAAGTCTAATTTAAAAAGATTAGAAAAAGTGCTACGGGATATCAGTCCAAAAGAAAGAAGGATTATGAGTATTCAGACCGGAAATAAAAGTAGCAGAATTTTGACTTGGAGATTTTAAAAATAATTTTGTTTAGGAGAACTTATCTATTGCCTTTTGATAAACTTTTTCATATTGAGGAACAATTAATTCTTTAGAAAAAGTATTGGCCTTTTTGATTGCATTTTCTCTGAACAACTGTAGCTTAACTGGGTCTTGTAAGATATCCAATGCATATTTAGCCATTTCTTTGACATTGCCAACTTCGCTAAGATAACCTGTTTCGCCATGTACATTTACTTCTGGTATTCCACCTACATTGCTTGAAATGACTGGGACCTTAGTCGCAAGTGCTTCCAAAGCTGCCAATCCAAAACTTTCATGTTCGGAAGGAAGTATGAATAAGTCACTTATTGAAAGTAATCGTTCGACAGCATCTTGCTTTCCTAAGAATACAATTTGATCGCATAAGCCAATCGTTCGACATAATTGCTCTAGTGTAGATCTCTCTGGTCCATCACCAATTAGCAACAATTTTGCAGGTACTTTGCGATAGACTTCTTCAAAAATTCTGATAACATCATCTACTCTTTTCAACTTCCTAAAGTTTGAGGTATGACTCAGTACAAACTCTCCATTAGGAGCAATAGAGTTCTTAAAATCCAAATCCTCCTTTCTAGAAAATTTGTTTTCGTCAATGAAATTATAGATTACTTCTATCTCAGTTTTGACCTCAAATGAATCTTTTGTTTGTTGCTTTAATGACTCTGAAACAGAAGTAACAACATCAGATTGGTTGATGCTAAATTCTACAACAGGAAGATAAGCAGCATCTAGGCCAACCAATGTTATGTCAGTTCCATGTAAGGTTGTAACAACTGGAACCTGAATATTCTTTTCTTTCAATATACTTTTGGCCATAAATGCAGCCGATGCATGTGGTATTGCATAGTGTACATGTAACACATCAAGTTGTTCATGTAAAGCTATATCTACCATCCTACTTGCTAGCGCAGTTTCATAAGGAGCATATTCAAAAAGTGGATATTCTGAAGAATTTACTTCATGGAAGTAAATATTCTTGTGAAAATCGAACAATCTTGCCGGCTTTTTGTAAGTAATAAAGTGAATTTGATGACCACGATGTGCAAGTGCGATTCCTAATTCTGTTGCTAAAACACCGCTACCACCGTAAGTTGGGTAGCACACTATACCTATTTTCATTAGTTTCGATTATTTATGATTAACAACTGAATGCACAAAAAGTGAACAATAAACTTAATTTTGACATAAAGGTTCAATAAAATTAGGACTCTATTTAGAAATGGTCGTCTATTCAATCAAAGACATAGAAGAAATTACTGGAGTAAAGGCTCATACGCTTCGTATTTGGGAAAAACGATACAACATCGTTAAGCCCGAAAGAACCAAAACCAATATTAGATACTATACAGAAGATCATCTAAAACGTATCCTCAATATATCAATACTAAACAAAAACGGAATTAAAATATCTCATATTGCTGAGATGAGCCCTGATCAAATTAAAGAGCATACTTCTAGACTTAACAATTCGGAAGAACATTTTAAAGATCAATTGGATGTATTGAGCTTTGCAGTAATTAATATGGATGAATATGCAGTTAACGTTATTCTTGACAAATATATTAATGATTACGGTTTCGAAAAAACGATGGATATTCTAATTAATCCTTTCTTAACAAAGTTGTCAACACTTTGGGTAACTGGGACTATTAAAAGTGTTCATGAAAGTTTTATAAGCGGAATATTAAGACAAAAAACAGCTAGAGAAATACAAAAATTAGAACAATCAAATCCAAATCTACCTAAAATTATGTTATATCTCAGTTATGAAGAAAAACAAGAACTGAGCATAATGTTCTTAATGTACATTTTAAAATCTAAAGGATTAAATGTAACTCTTGTCGGATTTGATTTAACCATTAAAGATGTCTTGGATGCTTATCATATTTTGCAACCTCAGTATATTTTTACAATTATTAATCAAGAACTAAAAGATCATAGCCTAGACACTTACGTAAATTACATTTCAAATTCAATTGAAGATTGCCGATTTGTTTTTTCTGGATTCAAAACACTTTCTACTTTCAATTCTTTAAATGAAAATTGCATGACCATTAATGATATGGATTCTGTCATTGATTTCTTTGTATCTGTATCTCAGTCTTGATAATTGTAACAATTAGTCTAATTTTGTGGTAACTTAATAATCATGTTTCCAGAATACGATGTAATTGTAGTGGGTGCCGGTCATGCAGGTTGCGAAGCAGCGGTTGCTGCGGCAAATATGGGCGCAAAAGTGCTTCTTGCCACAATGAATATGAACACCATAGCTCAAATGAGTTGTAATCCTGCGATTGGTGGTGTTGCAAAAGGCCAAATTGTTCGTGAAGTTGATGCTTTGGGAGGATATACAGCTATTGTTACTGATCATACGCGTGTACAATTTCGAATGCTCAACAAATCAAAAGGTCCAGCAATGTGGAGTCCAAGGGCTCAAAGCGATAGGATGATGTTTGCTGCAAAGTGGAGAAATATGCTAGAAGAAAACACCAATATAGATTTCTGGCAAGAAATGGTTACTGGTTTGGTCGTTAAAAATAAAGTTTGCATTGGAATCAAGACTGGAATTGGTCTGGAGATTCCTGCGAAGTCAGTAGTACTCACAAACGGTACTTTCTTAAATGGTCTTATTCATATTGGAGATAAAAATTTTGGAGGAGGAAGAGCTGGCGAAAAAGCTGCCACAGGGATTACTGAACAATTAGAAAGCCTGGGTTTCGAATCTGGAAGAATGAAAACGGGAACCCCTCCACGGGTAGATGGCCGAACCTTAGACTACTCAAAAATGGAAGTCCAAGAAGGAGACAAGGAACCAGCTAGATTTTCTTTTACTGATACACCTAACCTACAAAAACAAATTCCTTGTCACATAAGCTATACCAATCCAGATGTTCACAATAGCCTAAAAGATGGTTTTGATAAGTCACCAATGTTTAATGGAAGGATACGTGGTCTAGGACCAAGATACTGTCCTTCAATCGAAGACAAAATTAATAGGTTCGCAGATAGGGATCGACATCAATTATTTGTAGAACCTGAAGGTTGGAACACCTGCGAGATATATGTCAATGGGTTTTCCTCTTCTCTTCCTGAAGACGTACAATATAAATCTCTCAAAAAAGTACCAGGATTTGAAAACATGAAAATGTTTAGACCCGGATATGCAATCGAATATGACTTTTTTCAACCTACTCAGTTAAAAGCATCTCTAGAAACAAGATTAATCTCAGGTCTATTCTTTGCAGGACAAATCAACGGAACAACAGGATACGAAGAAGCAGCGGCTCAAGGCCTTATGGCAGGAATAAATGCAGCACAACATGTAGCAAGCAAAGATCCATTCATATTAAAAAGATCTGAAGCCTATATCGGTGTGCTTATTGATGATCTTATCAATAAAGGGACCAAAGAGCCCTATCGGATGTTTACATCAAGGGCAGAGTTCCGAATCTTGCTAAGACAAGATACAGCAGATATGAGATTAACTCCTTTGGTTCAAGCAATTGGGATGAATCATCTTGAAGAAAGAATGTCTAAGATCGAAAAAAAGGAGACTAGCATTAAAGAAATAAATAAGTTTTTTGAAAACAGAAGTATAAGTCCTGATGAAATCAATCCATTTCTGGAAGCCAAAGGATCAAAACCAATCAATCAAAAAGTAAAACTGAAAGGAATTCTTTTGAGACCTAATATTGGTATTCCTGAAATGAGACAGTTTGTATCAACTATCGATAAAGATTTAGAAAAATTTGATTCTGATACTTTGCAAACTTCTGAAAACACCATGAAGTATGCCGGCTATATCCAAAAAGAAAAAGAAATGGCTGAAAAAATGGATAGACTTGAAGGAGTAACACTTAAGGAAGACTTTAAATACGAAGAACTTACTGCCCTTTCAGCAGAGGCAAGAGAAAAACTGAATGAATTGAAACCAAGAACCATTGGTCAAGCAAGTCGAATCAGTGGAGTATCTCCATCCGATATTTCAATACTTTTAGTTCATATGGGAAGATGAAAAATGGAAACACTTGCATTAAATGTGATTCGGTTGATATTCGAAAAATACCTGGTAAATATCCATTTTCCGAACAAACCAACATGGCCAAAATTTCTGCTTTTAAAAAAATATATGTAACAAGATTCGTGTGCGTTTCTTGCGGATATTCCGAAGAATGGATCGAAAAAGGCGAAGATTTAGAATATTTGAGAAAAAACGCCGAACAACCGGAGGATTTTTCCAACTTTGTATAATATTGATTAATCACCAATCAACCTAGATTATGTCCATATTCATTGCCTTTTGGCTCCTATTGTTTCCCCAAAATACCAACACTTTTGATCAAAGAATCTCGTTGACCACTGAGGAAATATTAGCAATTAACGAATATGTAGATTATTTCAATGAATCTATACATGGAATGTTGATTATCCATAGACTTCTTGAAAACAATAACCAAGACATCAACAAATATGTTGACTTAGATGGATATCAAATTAATTTTTACACAAATAATGATCTTCCGAAAAATATTTTTGAAGATCCAGACCAATGGTTTTATGAAATAAGTCCCGAAAAAAGATTTAAAAGATTAAAAAATATAGAACAAAATTTACCTGCGGCAATAAAGTCAGACTTGGTATATCAAGCAAACTCTATCCATACCATATGCACTGCAGTAAATTCAATTCGCTTTGAAGTAGAAGACTACATTGATGAACATGACCTGAATGAAAGAGATCAAGTCTATGGTGTTTATGAATTATTGGAAAAAGCAGTTAATTATTATAGTGAATTTTATGATGTCCAAAATCAATTTCAATCATCCATAAAACCTTATGTTGCCAATCAATTAAAAGCAATTAAGACGGATTCATTTTTGAGTATGTACAATTCCTTTGAAGAATTACATAAAGCTTGCAAAAATATATTGCATGCCCTCAGAATAAAGGATGAAGCTATGATTTCAAAACTTACCGCTGAATTGAATCATGCATTTTCAAGTTTTGAAACAAAAATCAATAATCCAGAATTTGCTGGCAAATACAATAAAAATTTACAATATTCGGTCATCCAATCAAAGGTGCAAGATGTTATTGCTGCTGCGAAAGATTTTCAATCTGGGAAGGTTCCTGTAGAATACAAGCTTTATGGAAAATATTATTACTTCCACAACAGTAACATCATCAATAAATTTAATAAATACGGAAATGGTTTTGTCAGTGAAATGAACAAAATTTCTGATACCCAAGAAGTATCTTATCCGCACTTTCTCGAAGTGCCACATTATTTCCAAGTGATTTATCCGATGAAGATCATCGAACAAGATTATATCTCCAGTGAAATTCAAATGATTCCTGAGGTTCCTAGAACCTTGGAGGAAAGAAATGTGGTAGTAAGCGAAGATGTCATCAAAACAGAAACCACTCTTTTAGAAATTGAATTGTACGACTACAAATTAAAAGACAACGATATAGTCTCCGTTAACTTTAACGGTGAGTGGATTTATAAAAATCTTTCTCTTGAAACCGAACCTAAAAAACTCAAATTAAAATTAAATGAGACAGGAGTGAACTACTTATTAATTCATGCAGAAAGTATTGGAATCATCTCACCCAACACCGTAGCCATTAAATATAAAATTGGACCAAAAAGAGACGAAATTATCTTAGAATCAGATTTGAACAGCTCTGCTCTAATTGAATTTTCTGTAGATAATTAAAAAAATATGAGAACCGTATTTCTTTGTTTAATAATTGTAAGTTCTAGTTGTGCAAGCCTACAAAAAGGTACTAGACTTTCAGAACACAAAAAGCAGTTGAATGCTGCTACTAAATTGATTGATGATCCTACAAAACAAATTGATATATTGTTGGGAAGCTTAACAAAGATGATGAGCGAAAGCTTAGATTTCTTGGATCCAAATCAAGGATTGAAATTTATCAATAAGTACAAAGATCAAAACGAAAAATCAATCCAAAAAATTCTTTCAAATCTTGAATCTTGGATGGGCAAAATGTCAGCTACGGAAAAGATGTCCACAGTACTTAGCTTGGTAAAAGAAGAAAATGTAAAGAACTTTATTGCATTGGTTCCAAAATTTGAAAAGAAATATAAACAGATAAAATTCTTCAGTAATATTTCAGAAAGACTCAAAGGTTTCTTTTTTGGTTCCTAACCTAAACCTATTACCCCTTCACAATCTTTTTTATGATAAATTCACCATTGATCGCAGGTGCTATGAAATTAGGAAAATGGGGAGAAAACCTTTCCATTCCTGAAGTAACCCACTTTATTAAAAGCGTATTTGACTTAGGAATCACTGCCTTTGATCATGCAGACATCTATGGAGACTACGAAGAGGAAGAACGTTTTGGACAGGCCCTGTCCAATTCGGGGATAAATAGAAAAGAAATTCAGCTGATCACCAAATGTGGAATTCGACTCCTTTCCGAAAAACATCCTTCTGAATACATCATTCATTACAAAACGAGCAAAAATCATATCATTGCCTCTGCTGAAGCTTCACTAAAAAAATTAAAAACGAATTACTTAGATGTCTTGTTAATCCATCGCCCTTCTCCTTTGATGGATCCAAATGAAATAGCAGAAGCTGCAGAACATTTAAAGTCTAGCGGTAAAATATTAAATTTCGGAGTTAGTAATTTCACTCCTTCACAGTTTGAAATGCTTAATAGCTTTACGAAACTATGTACAAATCAAGTAGAAGCATCCATAACACATATTGACCCTTTTTTGGATGGTACTTTTGATCAAGCTATCCAGCATAATATTCATCCAATGATTTGGTCCCCCTTGGCTGGTGGTAAAGTTTTTCAAAACGAACAGACAGAAAGAATAACAAAGATTGTTTCTATCATTAATGAACTATCTTTAACAACAGGTCACCCAGTGGATCAATTGCTGATTGCATTCTTACTAAAACATCCTGCTGGCCTTAAACCAGTTCTAGGCACTACAAAGCCAAAGAGATACAAATCAGCCATGGAGGCACTTAATATAAAGCTAACTGATATGGAGTGGTTTGAAATGTGGTCCGCTGCCATAGGTGGAGATGTCCCCTAAATTTTCCAGTAATTACTTACCTGACAAGACTCGATGGATATCAAGTCCAAATGCTCTAAGCGCCGGTATGATTGAAGCCAATAAACCCAATGCCAAAGCTGCTAATAAGATGTATAAATCTTTCAAACCAAACATGCCAACACCAAAATCATATCCATAGGATATATCAAGCCTGCTTGCCATAAAATACATAGCTATTCGTCCTAATAACAACCCTATTACCGCACCAATAAAGGCAAGAATTAATCCTTCGAAAATTACCAAAGAAAATAATTGACCAGGCCCAGCTCCAGATACTCGAAGTAAGGAAAGTTCATATTCTCTTTCTTTCAAACTATTCAGCAAAGAGATAAAAATACTGATTGCAGAAACCAAAGCAATAAGAAAACCCAATACTTGCAAGGCCTTGGTTCCAACACCCATCATGCTATATAGCCTATTTATTTCGTAGGGTGGTGAAGCCGCCATCATATCAGTATTGTCATTGATCGATCTTGGTAAGTTGAGGGCAACTCTATTGGTCTTACTGACATATTGAAATAACATGGCAGTAATCTCTTTATCTTCATGACTTATTAAGTCCTCTCTGCTAAGGTCATGCACATGATGTTCGTGATCATGATGAGAGTGATCATGTCCAGCATGGTCATGGTCATCGTGATCATGTCCTTCGTGATCGTGTTCATGATCATGGTCATGTCCTTCATGATCGTGTTCATGATTATGTTCAGCTTCAATCTGAATTTCTTTTTCTTCAACATGTTCGTGTGCGGCCCATACAGTAGATGTGGCGGTAAGTATTAACTGATCCAAAACAGAGCGACTAGGCTTCAGAATTCCGACCACTGTCATTTCGCCATGGTCATGAAGCTGATCTTCATCTTGCGTAAATCCATGTGAACTTTTAAATTTATCTCCAATTTTTAACCCTCCTTCCACAGCAACAGTATGCCCAATAGTTACTTCTAAAGTTTTATCAAATAATTTTCCTGACGCAATTGCACCATTGTATAATGCCACAAAACTGTGATCTGTGCCGACAATTCTATAGCCATTATGGCTATCTCCCAAAGAAAGTGGAACCACTCTTTTAAAAATTGCAGGATTTGGTTTAAGATATGGCTTTGCTTCTGCAATTGAAATATTTCCAGTAGGGCTATCAATGTGATACATATTGCATAATATCATCTGGAGTGGACTTCCTTTAGCCCCAACAACCAAGTCAATATCTGCAAGATTATTGTCAAACTTTTCTTTGAGCTGATCATTCATAATGAACAAAAAACTCATCAGTCCAACACCTAATCCTAACAGCAAGATATTTAGCATAAGCGTCAAAGGACGATGCATTATATTTTTCCAAGCTACCTTAAACATTGACTTCATTTTTGTTTAAAATAACTTTTTTCTCGACCAAGTCCTTTAATCTTCCATCGTGTGTAACAATGAGCAAGGCAGCATCTACTTCTTTTGCTTGTTTTTTTAAAAGATTATACACCGCTTGACAATTCCCATCATCCAAAGCGGAAGTAGGTTCATCTGCTAAAATTAATTTTGGTCTATTAACCAATGATCTAGCAATCGATACTCTTTGCTTCTCACCTTCACTTAGATCATTGGTGGATTTTGTAATGTATTGATCTATGTTTAGCTGTCTAAGAATATTTTTAGCATAATCAAGGTCCTGTTTAACCCCAGATAACTTTTGTGTTAAAAGCAAATTCTCAATAACATTGAGAGATTGAACAAAGTGATTTTTTTGAAAAATGATTCCAACATTTTTGCCTCTAAATCTATCCATTCTATTGCCAGAAAGCTGTGAGATGTCTGTTTCTCCAATGATGATCTGACCATTACTTGGTGTCATCAAACCAGCCAATAAATGTAGCAAGGTGGTCTTACCAACTCCAGATTGTCCAAGTACCAAGCATGCTTCATCTGCTTTGACTTCAAAGTCTGGAAAAGACAAGCTAGGACCGTTATTATAACTATATGCCAAATCTTCTACGCGAATCATAAATCCAAAGATAGTAAATCGATTTTTACTAAACTATTGTGTATAAAAAGAGTTGGGCCCAGATCTTCGATCGATTTGGACCCATTACATCATTAATGGTGTAGCTCAAATGTTACAGGAAGGGTGTACAAGACACTTACAGCTCTTCCTCTTTGTTTTCCAGGTATCCATTTTGGCATTATGTTGACCACTCTGAGTGCTTCTTCGCCACAACCTCCTGGCACATTTCTTACAATATTTGCTTTTGTAACATTTCCATGGCTATCGACGACAAATTGTAATGTTGCTTTTCCTTCAATACCATTTTCTTTGGCAATTTGTGGGTACTTCACTTTACTGTACAGGAATTCTAACATCTTTTTCTCAGCACATAATCTTTTTTCTTCTTTAGTTCCTTCAATTTCTTCACAACCTGGGAATCTTGGCATTTCTTCTGCAACAATAAAAAAATCGGGTTCCTCTTCAATGGCTGGAGGCGGGAGCGGTGGAGCTGGCACAGGAATCTCCTCTTTCACCTCTTCAATTTCAACAATTTCTGTATCTGCATCTATCTCCATAGATTCAAACGCTGGTTCTTCTACAATTTCCTCATTTTCTACCTCCTGAATTTCAATGGGTGGAGGAGGAGGTGGCGGAGGTGGCTTTGGTTTTGGTGGCTTGGTTCGAATGACTTCTACTTCGTCATCCAAAATCAGTGCACCTTCTGGAATATAGATTTCTTTTCCAGGAGATACCCAACTAAATGCACTTAGACTCACACACATTGCAATGGCCAATCCAAAAATCCAAATGGGCTTACTCATCGCGAAGACATCTAAATCTTTGTACTTGTTTCTTGAATGTATACCTTTCGGTAAATGTTTACCCTTTTTAGAAGCCTCTCGTTTTTCTTTTGACAACTTATTGTACCAAAGTTTTAGAAAGAATATGACAGCAAATACTGCAATTCCCAATGTAAGAATTGAATAAAAGACTCCTATACCACTCAGTGTTAACTCAGTCATAACTAAAAATTTAATAGGTGATATAAATGTATGATTCGAATTGAATCAACTTTGGACGCAGGCTTTTTGAAATTTTTGAAGAGGCCTCAACAAAAGCATTTCTATAACTTGATCTGATATTAAGATGCCGGTTATATTTTTTTTGGTGGGTGCAAGCATAACTTCCTCATACAGATTGCAATATTTAACATGTGAGGTATGCAATATCAATGATAAAATCAAGACGCATCCTCATATCGCACTGCCCTAGAGTTTAAAATTCAATCAACCTGGTCTTAAAAAAGTATTTTATCTTTGCAAACTTATAATAAACAGAAAATGGCAGCATACAAAGAGTTTAAAGGTCTGAACCTTCCTGAAATTGATCAAGAGATTCTTAAGTTTTGGGAGGATAATCAGGTCTTTCAGAAAAGTGTAGATCAGAAAGACAAAGACAATACTTTTGTTTTTTATGAAGGTCCGCCTTCCGCTAATGGTAAACCTGGTATCCACCATGTTATGGCTCGAACAGTGAAAGACCTTTTTTGCCGTTACCAGACAATGAAGGGGAAACGGGTAGAACGAAAAGGAGGATGGGATACTCACGGCCTTCCTGTAGAACTAAAAGTTGAGAAAACACTTGGTATTACCAAAGAGGACATTGGGAAGTCTATCTCCATTGCAGAATACAATGCTAAATGCCGAGAAACCGTTTTACAATTTAAAGGAATGTGGGACGACCTTACCATCAAAATGGGATATTGGGTGGACTTAGATAACCCCTATATTACTTATGAAAACAATTACATTGAGTCAGTTTGGAATTTACTCCAGAAACTATATGAAAAGGATTTAATCTATAAAGGGTACACTGTTCAACCATACTCTCCAGCAGCAGGTACTGGCTTGTCATCTCATGAATTAAATCTGCCAGGATGTTACAAGCCTGTCAAAGACACAACCATAGTTGGTCAGTTCGAAGTTATCAAAGATGAAAAATCATCATTCCTTTTTGAATCAGATGATGAGGATGTCCGTATCCTAGCATGGACGACTACACCTTGGACTTTTCCTTCCAATACAGCTTTGACAGTAGGACCTAAAATCAATTATGTAAAAATCAAAACCATCAACCAATATACAGAGTTACCGGTGAGTGTCGTTCTTGCTGAAGCTTTGGTTGGCAAATGGCTAGGAGGAAAAAAACAGCCGGAAATTCTAGAGCAAAGTGAAGCTTTCCAAGGATCCCAAATGCAGGATATCAGATACAAGCCACTTTTAGATTTTGGAAATCCAATTGAAGAGCTCTATGGATCAACAGATGCATATAAAGTAATTACAGGCAATCATGTTACTACTGAAGATGGAACTGGCGTCGTACATACCGCTCCTTCTTTTGGGGCCGACGATAGAAAAGTAGCCGTCGATCATAAAATCGGTGCTCTAACACTTGTAGACAGCTCCGGAAGATTTAAAAATAATGTTGGAGAATTTTCCAATCGTTATGTCAAAAATTACCGGGATGAAGAAGACTACAAAAGTGTTGATGTTGATATTGCGATCAAACTAAAAACGGAAAACAAAGCCTTTAATGTTCAAAAATATGAACACAACTATCCACATTGCTGGCGTACAGACAAACCAATCCTTTATTATCCATTGGATTCTTGGTTTGTAAAAGCATCCAGTATGAGAGATAGAATGGCAGAATTAAATAAAACCATCAATTGGAAACCAACACATACAGGCGAAGGGAGATTTCAGGTTTGGCTAGAAAACTTGCAAGACTGGAATCTATCCAGATCTAGGTTTTGGGGTATTCCTCTCCCGATTTGGAAAGCAGAGAGTGGTGAAGAAATCTGTATTGGATCCATTGAACAATTATCAACAGAAATTGGAAAAGCAAACAAAGCATTAGGATTGAATCAAAAAGTACCAAATGATTTACACAGGCCTTATATTGATGATATTACCTTAGTTACTGATTCTGGAGAAGCCATGAAAAGAGAATTGGACCTTATAGATGTTTGGTTTGATTCTGGTTCTATGCCTTATGCCCAATGGCATTATCCTTTTGAAAATCAGGAGAAATTCAAACAGAATTATCCAGCGGATTTTATTTCTGAAGGGGTAGACCAGACCAGAGGTTGGTTTTACACGCTACATGCCATTGCAACCATGGTTCATGATAGTATCTCATTTAAGAATGTTGTTTCCACGGGTCTTGTTTTAGACAAAGAAGGGAAAAAAATGTCAAAATCGAAAGGGAACGTAATTGATCCATTTTCTACTTTAAGTAAATTTGGCGCAGATGCCACAAGATGGTATATGATGGTCAATGCAAATCCATGGGATAACTTGAAGTTTGATCTTGATGGTATCGATGAGACCAAAAGAAAACTATTTGGAACTTTATATAACACCTATTCTTTCTTTTCACTTTATGCAAATATTGATGGATTTTCATATCAAGAAAAAGAAATTCCTTTAAGTGAAAGACCTGAAATAGATCGGTGGATCATTTCACTTTTAAACAGTCTAATTGCTCAAGTGGATCAAAGTTATGCAGACTATGAACCAACAAGAGCAGGAAGGGCAATTCAGGAATTTGTTGAATCGAATCTAAGCAACTGGTATGTTAGATTGTGTAGAAGACGTTTCTGGAAAGGGGAATATACCAAGGATAAGATTGCCGCTTACCAAACCCTATATACTTGTTTGGAAGCAATTACAAAAATGATGGCGCCAATTGCACCATTTTTTACAGAATGGATGTACCAGAATCTAAATAATGCCACAAACAAAGATGCTAGTGAATCTGTACATCTAGCAGATTTTTCAGTAGCAGATACTTCTATGATTGACAAAGATCTAGAAGTAAGAATGGATTATGCACAACGTATTTCTTCTTTGGTCTTATCCTTGCGGAAAAAAGAAAATCTTAGAGTTCGTCAGCCGCTACAAAAAATATTGTTGCCAATCCTGGACAATAAATATAAAGAGCATGTGATGCAAGTAGAGGACTTGATTCTGCATGAGGTGAATGTAAAAGAAATCGAATACCTTGCTGAAGACTCAGGTGTCATCAATAAAAAAATCAAACCAAATTTTAAAACCTTAGGTAGAAAACTTGGTAAGCAAATGAAAGCTGCTGCTGCACATATTTCCACCTTAGATCAAGATGCTATTGCCTCAATCGAAAAAAGTGGAACCTATAGTTTAGAGCTAGAAGGAGAATCTTTTGTTCTATCCATTGAAGATTTCGAAATCAATGCTGCGGAAATACCTGGTTGGACAGTAGCCCAAGACAAAGAAATCACCCTTGCCTTAGATATTACTTTAACCGATGATCTTAAAGCAGAAGGCCAGGCAAGAGAATTAGTCAACAGGATCCAAAACTTAAGAAAATCTAGCGGCTTTAATGTAACTGATAAGATTTTGATCAACATCACTAAAAGTGATGCTTTGGCGAAAGCCTTGGAAGACTATGCGGATTATATTAAAGCAGAAGTTCTCGCCATTGATATTCAACAAAAAGATGGATTTTCAGAGGGAGAAGAAATAGACCTAGGAAATGATATTAAGGTAGTCATAGCTTTGGAAAAAGGAATGGTTTAGCAAATAAAAATGATTCTTTGAATTCCATTATTCATAGGAGAAGATCATAGAAAATAAAATTAATTTCCAAGGTTTAATTGAAGAAGTTAAAGCTATTCATAAAGAAATTTATTTGAATACTATCGACACAATTAATATCTAATATTATTTTGCTAATTTCATAATTCATCCAAACCTTGAAGATGTTTAAGTCATTTCTTACAGGGATTTTATTCCTGTTATCCTTAAGTTTTAATTTCGGCCAAGCCGCAATATATTCTTCCAGTTCTATTCATCATCCAATTGTGAATTCCAATGGAATGGTTGCATCGCAGCACAAACTCGCAACCCAAGTCGGAGTAGATATTCTCGAAGCAGGTGGTAATGCAATTGATGCTGCAGTTGGAGTTGGTTTTGCTTTAGCAGTAGTCCTACCTCGCGCAGGAAATCTCGGTGGAGGTGGTTTTATGTTGGTTCATGATGCTGATGAAAATAAAACGACTGCAATCAATTATAGGGAAATGGCTCCAAAAGATGCACATCGGGATATGTACCTTAAAAGAGATGGTTCTGTAGACAACAAAAAGTTTAATGCAAGTTATAATTCTGTGGGTGTACCTGGGACGGTAGCAGGAATGGCTCATGCTTTGGAGGAATATGGTACCATGTCTCTTGCCGAAGTTTTGGCTCCTTCCATCAAATTGGCAAAGGAAGGATTTGAGGTTACCAATGATCTTTCCGTGGTATTAAAAAAATATGAAAAGCGCTTGAAAGCGAGCCCAGAAACTGAAAAGATATTTTTTAAACCGAATGGATATTATGAACAAGGCGATGTACTCATTCAGGAAGATTTGGCTTGGAGTTTACAACAAATTTCTGATCATGGTATAGCAGCATTTTATGGTGGAAAGTTAGGAAAAAGACTTTCAGAAGATATTCTCAATAATGGAGGTATCATGACCATAGATGATTTAAAAAATTATAAAATCACTGAAGGAGATCCTGTTTGGGGTTCATATAGAGGATTTGATATTGCTTCCATGCCTCCTCCAAGTTCTGGAGGGGTACATATTATCCAAATGCTTAATATTTTAGAAGAATATCCAATTGGTTTTTTAGGTCATAACTCTGGTGAAACACTTCATCTGATGACCGAAGCTATGCGTCTTGCCTATGCTGATCGATCAGAACACCTCGGCGATCCAGCATTTTGGGAAGTTCCTTCTGAGGGCTTGACATCTAAAAAATATGCAGATAAGTTAAGAAAAAAAATCGGACGCTATCAAGCCAATGACTCCAAAGATATCAACCCTGATCAACCTCATGACTACGAAAGCGAAGAGACAACTCATTATAGTGTTGTCGATAAATATGGTAATGCAGTTTCTAATACCTATACCTTAAATTTTAGCTTTGGAACAGGACTAGTTGCAAAAGGAACGGGTATTATTCTGAATAATGAGATGGGTGATTTTTCTGCCAAACCAGGAACTGCAAATGCTTACGGTTTGATAGGAGGCGAAGCAAACTCTGTCGAAGCTGGCAAACGCCCATTGAGCTCCATGACTCCAACTATGGTCTTTCATGCAGGTAATCCTTATATCATAACTGGAAGTCCTGGTGGAAGTAGAATCATAACCACTGTTTTACAGTTAATTATGAATGTTATAGATCATGATATGAATATTGCTGAAGCAACTCATGCACCAAGGATCCACCATCAATGGTATCCAGATATTTTATATTATGAAAATACTTTGGGCCACGATACTCGTAATATTCTAGTAACAAAAGGACATAAGATTGAACAAAGAAGTGCGATGGGAAGTACACAATCAATAATGTTGATCAATGGCTTATTATATGGTGCTTCCGATCCTAGACGGCCAGATGCAGCCACCATTGGTTATTAATATATTTTTGCCTTTCAGCTACTTCTGTCAGGTTTGTAGTCTAAATAGTGTACCAAAAACCTAAGATTAATGAAATCTATCCTAACTACCGTTGTCTTTCTTTGTTGTCTTCTTCCTTCCATATTATCCCAAGTACAGTATTATGGTGGTGCTGAAGGGAAAAAACTTGATTGGGTAATGTATTACCTCAACGAATATTACGCTGATAGTACAGACAATGCATTGCTAACCGATATTGCTATTCGTAGTATTATGGCAGAACTTGATCCATATTCTGTATACCAAACTGCAGAGGAACTAGAAGAAATGAACAAGGCTGATGAGGGCTATTCTCCAGAGTCTTATGGCTTTGCTTATTACACTGTTGGTGACTCTTCTTTGGTTGTATATTTAAATGAAGATGGCCCTGCAATGAAATCAGGATTGCGAATGTCTGATCGTATACTCAGGGTAAATGGCTTTGATGTAACTGGAAGTAATTACACCAAAATCGAGGAATTTATAAATGACCAATCTCTCAATGACCTTGTATTATCAGTTAAACACCCAAGAGAAAATGAAAGGTCAATTACTATTGTAAAAACGCTGGTTCCATTAAAAAGTCTGGATGCCGCATTTATGCAAAATAAATATACTGGCTACGCTAAGATCGGAAGGTTTACCGCCAAGACAGTTGAAGAATTTACATCTTCTATTGATCCTATGATTGGATTAGGTCTTGCTAACTTAATCATCGATCTCAGAGGAAATTATGGTGGAGTAGTTGACGCTGCAATCAAATTAGCAGACTTATTTTTAACTGAGAATAAGGTGATTAGCTATAAAGAAGGATTTAACTTAGAACGCTTTGATTATTATTCAACGTCAAACCAACCTTATAGAGGGATAAATTTAATAATACTAATTGATGAAAATACAATGTCAGCGGCAGAGATGTTTGCCTCGGCAATGCAAGATTGGGACAGAGCCTTGATCATTGGTAGAGAATCCTATGGGAAAGGATTGATTCAACAATCCTATTCTTTAGAAGATGGTTCCGCAGTAAGATTAACAATTGGAAAATATTTCACACCTGCTGGACGATATCTTCAAAGATCTAAAGATGATAGCAAAATAATTGAAACATATCTTACGGAGGATCAAATAGCTTTTGCTGTAAAACAAGATGTCCCTGATTATATGAGGTTTACAACAGCCAATGGACGTGAAATCATTGCTTCTTCTGGAGGCATAATTCCAGACATTTATGTAAATGATTTAATACCTCATTCGGAAAGCTTCTATTCTCTTAATAATGAAGGAATTTTGTATGCCTTCACAAATAGCTATTTGTTTACTAG
Source organism: Saprospiraceae bacterium (assembly GCA_020630955.1). Classification (GTDB taxonomy): domain Bacteria; phylum Bacteroidota; class Bacteroidia; order Chitinophagales; family Saprospiraceae; genus JAHDBF01. The sequence goes on along the minus strand of JAHDIE010000040.1, from coordinate 3,614 downwards.
CAAAACAGAGTTAGCAAATACATATCTTGATCCCGTTAGTTTTAATGAAGATTCAGAATACGATAGACAGTTGGAAAGTCTTTTGGGTAATTATATTGTTTCAGAAGTAAATAGGAGAGCCTTGCCAAAAACATTGATTCCTAGAATTGTCGAAAAAGATTTAGTGCAACAAGTAAAGTCATGGATTGCTGGCCATCTTTTTGAAGATGATGCCTATTACTTTATTAATATGAAGGATGACATGATTTATAATAGAGCATTATTAGCATTTACAGATGGGACTTTCAGACAGGTCAACATATTTGGTTATTAAACCATGTTGCCCATCTTCCATCCAAAAAAAATGCACAAGATACATAAGGCAAAACTGAGTAACGTATAGAAAAATGACATCGTAAAATTACCTTGCTCTAGTAATAAGAAATTCTCAGCACTAAATGTTGAAAAGGTACTGAATCCTCCGCAAAAACCAGTAATCCAAAGTAGTCGCATTCTAGTATTGTGTTCCTGATCCAACAGAAAAGTCATTAAGAACCCTAAGATGATACAACTAATTACATTTGCCAGAAATGTTGCTAATGGAAACCCACCTATTGGTTTTTCAAAGATCAGTGAAAGACCATATCTACAAATGGCTCCCAACCCACCACCAAAAAATACATAGAAAAATGCCAGTATATTCATTCGCTTAGGCCTTAGATGGAATTTCTTTTTTCATATTAAATAATAAAAGTATAAATGTGAAAAGTAGTGCCAAGGTTACCAATATAAACAACAACCATTCTGTTCCTAAATATTGGAAATACAAAGCGAACATAATAAAGAATACATTTACAAATACCAGAACTCCTGTAGATTGCATATGATTCAAACCGGAATCCAATAATAAATGATGAATGTGATTCTTGTCCGGGGAAAATGGTGATTTACCCTTTATTAATCGTAAAACAAAGACCCTGAGCGTGTCAAAAAGAGGTAGGATTAAAATTCCAATTGCAACACTTGGAGCAGATCTAATGTAATAGGCAGAATTTACTAAAATTCGATTTTGTTCGATAAATTGAATAGCTAATATTGAACAAACCAAACCCAGTAAAAGAGAACCAGTATCTCCCATAAATATTTTTGAAGGAGTCACATTATAATAAAGAAAAGCTATGATCGAACCTGCTGTTGCAAAAGCAACAATGGCTAATTCAACCTTGTCAATCATTAAAAACCAAGTTCCAAATGTACAGCATATTAAAGCGCCAATACTACCTGATAAGCCATTTATTCCATCTATTAAATTAAAAGCATTTACAATAGCTATGATGGTTAACATAGAAAATAAATAGCTCCAGATTAAGGGTAATTCTTCAATTCCAAAGATCCCATAAAAACTAGTTATCCTAATTTTTGCTGTAAAGACCAATATAAATGCTGCAAACACTTGTGCTGTAAACTTTATTCTTGGAGAAATTGGATCAATGTCATCCTTTGCTCCTATCAAGAAAATTATAATGAAAGCACATAAAATATATTGTAGATCAGCAAAATATGTAAAAGGTGTCCAAAGTATAATTGAAAAGATAACACCAGCAAAAATACCTATGCCACCTAGCGATGGGGTACTAACCTTGTGAGCCCTTCTTTCATCCGGAACATCTACAAGGTTTTTCTTTCTGGCTACCGATATGATCGACGGGATGGCCACATAGGTTAACCCAAAAGCAGTAATAAAAGCCAGAATAATATCGTACACTATTTTTTCTCTTTAAGAGATTCTTTCAATTCATCTGCGATCTTTTCCAAACCATCCATTGCCTTGTCAATTAATTTTGACGCATCCTCTTTTAAAAATTCATCAATGACTTCTTTTAATTCTTCTCCAGTATCTTTAAAAACATCTTCCAATTCGTCAGCAATGTATTGTAAATCCTCTTCTGTAGCCTCAATATTAATGCTTCGTCCATCATCATCTTTGATCTCATCTTCATTGATTGTTATTCCTAAATCATTGGTTCCTTTTATAACCATTAATTTTACAGCATCTTTCCAAAACTTACGTTTCTCCCTTGATGTCATTTCATCCTTATGTGCTTGATAACAATCTTTGGTCAATTGCTCAAATTTAGCTTCCACTTTTGTCCAATCTGCTTTATCGTAATCTGAAGCAGCAGATCGTGTTTCATCAAGAAAGCCTCTGAAATTTTCCATAAATTTCTCCTTATCTCCGCATAAATCTTGTTCACAAGAGATAAAAAAACAGCTTATAAAAAGTAAAGTTAGAATCCTCATTGTCATTCAGTTATTGAATAAATATAAAAACATAACGCAAATCTATCCTAATAAAGGTATAATCACCCTGTACATTCTTATATTTTATACTTTTGTAATAAGATGTCAGAAGATTTACTTAAAAATAAAATAGACCTTTTAAAGCTTCCCGAGCATATTGCTACGATTATGGACGGGAATGGACGTTGGGCTAAATCTCAAGGGCATTTAAGGGTTTTTGGGCATAAAAAAGGAGTAAAATCTGTTAGGGAGATAACCGAAGCCTGTGCAGAATTAGGGGTTCCTTATTTGACGTTGTATGCTTTTTCTACTGAAAATTGGCAAAGACCTAAATTAGAAGTAAATGCACTTATGTCACTTTTGGTGGACACTATTGGAAATGAAATGAGAACATTGCAAGAGAATAACATTAAACTAAATGCTATTGGCGATCTTTCTAGACTTCCGAACAAAACTCGAAAGGCTCTGTTAAATGGAATTGAAAAAACCCAATCCAATGATAGAATGACCCTGACACTTGCATTAAACTATAGTTCTAGATGGGAAATAACAATGGCAATGAAAAAAATTGCAGAAAGAGTGAAAACTGGAGAAATAATGCCCGAAAACATCGATGAAGAAATAATTCAGCAACATTTGGAAACTTCAGGCCTGCCAGATCCCGAATTGATGATTCGAACAAGCGGTGAACTTAGAATATCAAATTATCTTTTATGGCAATTGGCTTATGCAGAACTTTATTTTACAGATGTTTTGTGGCCTGATTTCAGAAAAGTACATTTGTACGAAGCTATACTTGATTTTCAAAATAGAGAGCGTCGATTTGGTAAAACCGGTGATCAGGTCAGCAATAAGACTTAAGAATTTGTTAAATCACTGATTTTCAATCAAATAAATTGCCCAAAAGTCGAGTTTTACCTACGCTCATATATGTTTTTTCCATTTAATAATCGGACATTTGCATTCCAATTCTAGAATTTAATGAAGGCACTAAATATTAAAACTATTTTCATCCTTTGTACAATCATTGTGCAAGCTATTTCGCTAGAAGCTCAAGATGAAAAAGCACCCATTTTCGACTATTCTGATCCCGGACAGTATACCATCGGTGGAATAGAGATACTAGGTGCTGAAAACAGGGATCGAAATGCCATAAAATCAATTACAGGCTTACGAGAAGGTGAAACCATAGAAATCCCAGGTGATGATATTCCAAATGCAATAAAGTCACTTTGGAAATTAAGACTATTTGAAGATGTTCAAATCTATCAAACCAAGCTGGAGGAAGGGAATATTATCTTTCTTGAAATTCTAATAAAAGAAAGACCAACACT
>JAHDIE010000039.1 GCA_020630955.1 Saprospiraceae bacterium | reverse complement strand
TCTATTGTCGCATCTGCTGGACATGTAATCGTTGGAACCGTTACATCTTGTACCACTATGTTTTGATTGCAAGTCGCTGTGTTTCCACAGGCATCTGTCACTGTCCAAGTACGTACTATTGTACCTGTTCCGCCACAACCACTTAAGCCAGTCAAATCATCACTAAATGCAAATGTCTCTCCTGGACAATTATCTGTTGTAGTTGGATTCCCTGTTATTGATGGCGAAGAATCATAAGTACAGGTTCCACTCATGTCTATTGTCGCATCTGCTGGACATGTAATCGTTGGAACCGTTACATCTTGTACCACTATGTTTTGATTGCAAGTCGCTGTGTTTCCACAGGCATCTGTCACTGTCCAAGTACGTACTATTGTACCTGTTCCGCCACAACCACTTAAGCCAGTCAAATCATCACTAAATGCAAATGTCTCTCCTGGACAATTGTCTGTTGTAGTTGGATTCCCTGTTATTGATGGCGAAGAATCATAAGTACAGGTTCCACTCATGTCTATTGTCGCATCTACTGGACAGCTGATCGTTGGCGCACTTACATCTTGTATTACTATATTTTGTGTACAAGTTGCAGAATTCCCACAATCATCCGTCACGGTCCATGTTCTTATTATGGTCCCCGTGCCTGAACAGGAAGTCAACCCTGATAAATCATCCGAATAGTTTGTGCTCATTACACTACATGCATCATCAGTAGTAGGATTCCCTGTGATAACAGGATCACTATTATAATTACAATTTGAGTCCATATTAATTGTAATATCAGAAGCACAAACTATTGTTGGTAACATTGTGTCATCAAGAGTAATTGGAACAACACAAATGGTGTCATTTCCACAGGCATCTGCAATTGTAAATGTAACATCCTGAGTAATTGATCCATCACAAGACAATGTAGGAATTGTTGAATAATCATGAACTACTGAGATTGGAGCTGATGTTGCGCATGAATCTGTTGACATTGTTTGTAGATCAGAGCTAACTGAACTTGCCCAAGCAGTAATATTTGCATCCAAAGTAATTGCATCAACACATTCAAAAATTATTGGAAAAGTGGAAGGATCAGGACATCCTAAAACCTGTGGATGAACCGTATCTTGAGCCATTACAGCAACGACACATTGTGTCATTCGCATACATGGATCTGTAAGTGTAAATGTAACATTTACGGAAGTAGAGCTACCATCAGGGCAAGAAACAACTGGTAGTTGGCTCCCATCGAAATCGTGACTTACGTTAAACTCTGAAGGCAAATTACAATCGTCAAATGAACTTAGCCCAATAATAAAAGCGTTTGTATTTGCCCAATCTGTTATTCTTTGAGCCAAATTTGGTCCACAATCAAATACTTCATCAGGGGGACATCCTCCAATAGTAGGTGCAGTATTATCCACAACAAAAATGTCTACATTACAACTTTGAGAAAATCCACATTCGTCCTCTACTGTAAAAGTGATTGTTAATAGATTTGGACTTCCGGGACATGATGTTATAGGTATTATTCCTAAATAATTATTTGAGGCAGTCAATGTACTTGAAGAACACTGATCTGAAGACCCTGCTTCAATAGCAGACATTGTGTTTGATAACCAAGTATTGATATCACTAGCAATATCTCCTGAAGCACAATCAAAAGAAATAGGGCCAGAAGGGCAACCTCCAATAGTTGGAAACATCGTATCTTCAATGGTAAAACTTGCCAAACAAACCGTTACATTTCCTGCATCATCTGTTGCTGAAAACTCATATAAAAATTGACCTGAAGCTCCACATCCTCCAAATACCTCTACTTGAGTTGCTGCGGTTGTAACATTCCCACAATTATCTGTTGCCGCAAAACCTGCTAACCATGCAGATAAATCTGTGTTATTCCCTGAACCATCACACTCTACAACCATACTTGTTGGACATGAGGATATAACAGGTGGTTCACAATCTTCAATAAGTACACTAAAACTACATGTTACTTGACTTGGTGTTGGTGGTGGATCAGTTCCCATATAGTCAAAAGAATAAACTATTGAATGACTTCCAACACTTAAAACTTCCATATTTTCTGAAATCTGACCAGTAACAGAGGCTCCTCCATCGATACTATAAGATAATACCCAATCTGGTAAACAACTTAACTGAGGCAAGGCATCCAATGCTGGCCCAGCTGAATAACTACAAGTTCCTGGATCTGTACAAAGAGTTAAATCAGGTGGACAAGCTAAAGATGGTTGTCCAGTAGAAACAAAATAATAACATTGTAATGCAGTAGTAGAATTACCACATTGATCTGTAGCTTCCCACGTTAAACTTGTTTTATTTCCCTCGACCAAAACCTGTCCAGCAAAAAAGGTTTGAATTTCTTGAAAAGCAAACTCACCTCCAGTGGCAACTTGTTGCCCATTAACTTCAATAATATAAAATCCATTTCCCCATGCACAACATATACCATCACCGTAACTATCGTTTATTGTAAACGTGTAATCTAAATTTTCTGTAACTGTATATGAATAAGTATAAGTTTGATTATTATCATTATTTGGATTGCTGCTAGAATATTGAATTACGTCCTGAATAATAGTTCCATTTTCATCTACTAAATCCCAGGAAGTTTCAACAGCAAAATTATCAAGTGCAATTGTAATATCTATAATTGTAGGGGGAGGTGGAGCTTGATTTGTAATATTGGTTAATTCAATTGAAACAGGTCCGTTACAAGCATCTAATGAAGTAGGTGGACTTGGGTCTAAAGTTGGAAAACATCCAGTTGTACCTGTCACTGTAACGTCTGCTAATGGACCAAGATTAGGTGGACTTAGATCATCAATTGTGATATTTTGAATACAATTAACCGGTCCATTGCCACATTCATCGTTTGCCACAAAAGTTCTTTGCAAAACAATGGTACAAATATCCTGAGATATCAGCGCATCTGAATATGTCAAACTTGTCAAATTACAATTTTCTGATATATCTGCACCTGTCAATGATTCAAAAGTTGTCTCCGTTATTGGAACAGAAGTAGTACTGAAAGGAAGTGCGGGAGTGGCGGTTGCCAGGTCTGCCAAACTACATCCATCAACCGTTAGGTCGTTTGGACAAGTTATTAATGGTGCTTGATTATCTATTGCTGCAGTTACTTGTTGGGTACAGACTTCAGACCAAGGCCCAAACACACCAGGAGAAAGCTCTACAAAATTAGTCGCGGGATCTAAACTAAGTGCCCAAGTTCTTGTAATTGTATTCCCTGCACAAAAATCCAGTGCACCAGAATCATTATAATTGATATCCCAGCAACCTTGCGTTGCATCACAAGTTGCACATCCTGCACCAGACATACTCAAACTTCCCCCTATTTGATTTACATATAGATCATAATCTGCAGGTCCTGTTCCTCCCGAAAAATCAGGGTTAGCAGCTGCATCTGTACATTGCACAGTTGCATTTGCTGGACAAGCACCACTAGGTGTACAGCAATTTATTGCAGAAGCTATAAACCCTCCATTATTTTCAGCACCCTGTTTGCAAAGAACCAAGTGTATTGGAGTCTCTGGCTCAACACATATAGTGAAATCTACAAATTCATTTCCTTTCAAGGATTGTAATACTTCACATTCTGAATAGCCGGGAATCCCTGCTCCAGCATGAATTGATCTTTTACCATTTCCTTCTGCAAAAATATTTACACACATCTCCATGGTACATCCTGTACTAGGATCTGCCGGAGGGGTTATGTAAAGATCAAAACAACTAGCATTATTGTATCCTTGATTAGAACATGCTGTGGTATTTTGACCATTTGATAACGCATATCCAGTTACAAAGGCAGAGGATAAACCCGAATAGATTACTTCTATTTCTTCAACTGGCTTTTGTGCAGGAATAAAATTAATAACTGGATCTTGCGAAGCCAAGTTGTTAATCATAAAGAATGAAATCAGGACACTGATTAAAAAAATACGTACCATCTTTTAATTAATTGTTCAGATAAACTCACCTTAACTGGTAGGGTTGGACCAATTTTGAATGAAATAATTCTACTGTGGGATGCTGAATTATTGAGACTTAAAGCAAATTTTAGGCTCCTTTTTCAAGAAACCAATAAGGTTTTATATCATAAACTATTAAAGGGTGGGCCAAGTCTATATAGGGTTTCTATAGACTTAAAAACAAATATAAACATATTAAATTAATTTTTAATATGTTTTTTCATATAAATAGGGAAGAATTGTAAATGTAAACTTACAATTGAGAAATATCAAGTATTTAGGTCCAAAATTTAAAGCTAAAAAAAAAGCCCTGCATTAATATGCAAGGCTTCAAATATTTTCATTATTACTTACTTAAGCACTGTAACTGAAAATTTTACATCGGTGTTAGGCCTATCTTTTACATTGGCTCCTGTTGGCATAGCATGAATCATATCAATAATCTCCAGTCCCTCTATCACCTCTCCAAATACCGTATACTGCATATCAAGGAATGGTGATCCTCCTCTAACTTTATAGGTAGCACGATTAATATCCGGAAACTTATAATTGGCAGTTTCCATGCCGTTTAGTTGATCATCGTTATGGATATATCCTTGAACAATAAAAAATTGACATCCACTTGATTCACGTGTTGGGTTGGCAGCATCTGGTAACCTTGCAGCAGATAATGCACCCTTTTTATGAAAATGGTTTCTACGAATCTCTGATTGAATTTTAGGACAATCATCATTTCCTAAAGATTGTTGAGGCCCTGCATTTATGGAATTAGGGTCTCCACCCTGTGCCATAAAACCATGAATTACTCGATGAAACAATGCGCCATCGTAAATACCATTTTGAATATTTTTCAAGAAATTTTCTTTGTGAAGAGGTGTGTCATCATACAGAACGGCAATCATATCACCGAATTCTGTTGAGATCTTAATCTTGGTACCTTCTTGAGCTTTTACTAAAGTCACAGATACAAAAATCAGACTTAATAATAAAAATTTTTTTAACATCTTCTAGGTTTTTGTGTTATTAATTATTCGTAAATTTTAGACAGAAAAATTATTGAATGGTATCACTTTTTTAAATGTGAATTCATTTTTAAAAGAACTTAAAAATAATAATCACTTAATTTTTTCGCTTCGATCAAAATAGTAGGAAACTAATCCATCCATTCCAAAGAATGAATCATATGTTCTAATTGTTGCATTCTATCCCTTTTGTCCTTTCCAGGGGCGGAAATAAAGGCCATTGCGTAGACAACTTCACTAGATCTTTCATTAAGGATGCTATACCCAAAGAATGGTCCTGCCAAAAACTCCTCCGTCATTTCCCAAGTACCTCTAATTTCAGTTGTAAATGCTCCTTTAATTTCTTTAGTATAATCGAAGATCGGAAGATCAGTTTCATTAATAACGAGTTTGTCTCCTTTTTGTTCTGAAGTTACATAAGTTCTGCCATATTCTGCAATCCAATCCTTTATAGCTCCGGTACTTAATTGCTCCTCAGAATTATAATCTTTCTTATCAAAAACCAAATTCAAAATATATTCACTATCGTCTCTACGAAACCAGGTCAAATTTCCTTCTTCCAATGCCATGGTAAAACTGCTAGGCATTTTTATATTCATCCCATATTTATTTTCGATCACTTTTTCGTATTCAATATTGTGATCTCCTGCAAAAATTGACTGAGATAATTTTTTCTGATCATGTTTATTTACTCTTGTGGCTATCCCAGGAAAACTTTTACCGATAACTTCCGCTAATTTTTCCTCCCCGTTTGCAAACAAATAAAACAATACTTGACCTTTAGCCCATTTGTCTCTTCCAACCGAAGAATTGAATGTATCATCTTTCTGAGTTCTATCGTAATTTTTCTCACCTAAATCAATTCCAACCATTCTAGAGATTTCTGAATCTGTATCATTCAAATCAGCTAGTATTACATAGGTTCTCAATTCCTTCCTCAAAGGTGCAATAGTCAAGTCATTTAAAGTAAAGTGACGAATATCAAAAATAGGCTCTGGGGTAGGCATTATTGGATAGGCCGAACCAAAATAAAACTTAAATGTATCTCCAATTGCTCCTTCCCACAATTCTTTTTCCGCAATGACAACTACCTCGTTCATTTTACCAAGAGCATGAGGTTTTGGGCCTCTGCTGGTACTTCCCATCCCAGTACTACAACTATATGAGAGAACTATTATGAGACCGTAAAAGACATATTTAATTTTCATTTCCATAGCTTTCTAATTTAAAGATGCACAAATGGAAAAAATTGACGTTTATCAATTCAATTTTATTCTTATTAGGAAAACCAGCGTTATTATTCTCATTACATCAATTGAGAAATAATTTGCTCTTCACTTATTCCTGCTGCCTCAGCTTTATAATTTCGTACTACTCTGTGTCTAAGCACATAATTGGCAATAGCTTTAACATCTTCTATATCAGGAGAATATTTTCCAGAAATTGCAGCATGTGCTTTTGCACCAAGCACTAAGAATTGTGAAGCACGAGGACCAGCTCCCCAAGATATAAATTCATTAACTTCTGGTGTGGCTAATTTCGTACCTGGTCTTGTTTTTGAAGCAAGTGTAACTGCATAATTCAACACATTATCTGCAATTGGAATTTTTCTTATCACTTTTTGGAATTCCATTATTTGAGCACCTGTCAAAACATTCTTTAATTCCTTGATAATATTAGATGTAGTTTCTTTTACAACATTTACTTCTTCATCATAACTAGGATAATCCAATGTTATATTAAACATAAACCTGTCTAATTGTGCCTCTGGCAAAGGATATGTTCCTTCTTGTTCAATTGGGTTTTGAGTAGCAAGCACAAAAAACGGTTGAGGCAAAGCATGCCTAACTCCGCTTACCGTTACAGATTTTTCTTGCATTGCCTCTAATAAAGCCGCTTGAGTTTTTGGTGGTGTTCTATTAATCTCATCTGCCAAAACAATATTAGAAAACAATGGACCTTTTTTAAAAGCAAAATTTCGATTTTCATCCAAAATTTCAGAACCCGTAATATCTGAAGGCATTAAATCTGGAGTAAATTGAATTCTCTTGAAGTCTAAATCCAATACTTCTGCTATCGTACTTATTAATAATGTCTTTGCAAGTCCAGGTACTCCTACCAATAAACTATGGCCATTGGCAAACAAGGAAATAATTACAGCCTCAACGACTGACTCTTGACCAATAATTACTTTACCTATTTCTGATTTTAATTCTTTAAATGACTTTGAAAGTGCATCTACTGCCTCAACATCATTATTAAAATTCTGTGTCATCTGCTCTTTGTAATGTTGTTTATTAATATTAAGTTCCCAAATCAATCCTGCAAAAGTAGGAATAAGACTAGACAAACGCTTAGATATCTATCATTGTTATCATTAATTCTAATATTTGACCACTTCAAAACACATTTTAGTGGTATAGGTGTTTAAATTTGTGGCACGAAACAAGTTTAATATGAAAATCACTTTTCCAGACGGTGCCGTAAGAGAGTACGAAAATGGGTCAACTGCCCTTGATATAGCTAATTCTATCAGCGAAGGCTTGGCAAGAAATGTTTTATCTGCAACAGTAAATGGTGAGGTATGGGATGCCACCAGACCTATTAATAATGATTCTACCGTCAATTTTCACACTTTCAATGATCCAACTGGAAAAATGACCTTTTGGCATTCCTCTGCACATTTATTTGCAGAAGCTTTAGAAGCTCTTTACCCAGGCACCAAGTTTGGCATAGGACCAGCAATCGATAATGGGTTTTATTATGATGTAGACACTGGTGAAAAAACATTGACACCTGAAGACCTTCCAATTCTGGAAGAAAAAATGCTCGAATTGGCAAGAGAAAAAAACCGATTTGTAAGAAAAGAAGTGTCCAAAGATGATGCAATTAAATATTTTACTGACAAAGGTGATGAATACAAATTAGAATTAATTGAAGGCTTAGAAGATGGTTCGATTACCTTTTATACTCAAGGTAAATTTACAGATCTCTGTAGAGGTCCTCATATGGCCGATACAAGCAAAATTAAAGCGGTAAAACTTCTTAGCCTTGCTGGGGCCTATTGGAGAGGTGATGAATCAAGGAAGCAAATGACCAGAATCTACGGTGTAAGCTTTCCAAAACAAAAAGAATTAAAAGAACATCTTGCGCTTATTGAAGAAGCAAAAAAAAGAGACCATAGAAAACTTGGTGCAGAGATGGAACTCTTTATGTTTTCAGAAAAAGTAGGTGCAGGCCTTCCCATTTGGCTTCCGAAAGGAACGCAAATCAGAGAAAGACTTCAAAATTTCTTAAGAGAAGAGCAAGAAAAACGTGGATACAAAATGGTCGTAACTCCACACATTGGACACAAAAATCTATATGAAACATCTGGCCATTATGCTAAATACGGTGAGGATAGTTTCCAACCTATTAATACTCCACGTGAAGGAGAAGAATTCTTATTAAAACCAATGAACTGTCCGCATCATTGTGAGATATTTGGACATAGACCGAGATCTTACAAAGAATTACCATTGAGAATCGGTGAATTCGGTACAGTCTATAGATACGAACAAAGTGGAGAACTTCATGGTCTATCTAGAGTAAGAGGCTTCACTCAAGATGATGCACATATTTTTTGTACAACAGATCAACTTAAAGGTGAATTTCTAGATGTATTAGATCTAACCGTAAAGGTCTTGGCAAAAATGGGCTTCGATGACTTTACAGCACAAATTTCTTTAAGAGATCCTGACAACCCAGACAAATACATTGGCTCTGTAGAAAATTGGGAGGCAGCAGAGGCGGCGATCATCGATGCTACCAAAGAAGTCGACATGAAAACCATTACTGCATATGGCGAAGCAGCCTTCTATGGTCCAAAATTGGATTTTATGATCAAAGATGCATTGGGTAGATCGTGGCAATTAGGAACCATTCAAGTAGATTACAATCTTCCTGAACGTTTTGAATTAGAATATACTGGTTCAGATAACTCTGGCCATAGACCCGTTATGATTCATAGAGCTCCATTTGGATCTATGGAAAGATTCATGAGCATATTAATAGAACATACAGCGGGGAAATTTCCTCTTTGGTTGACTCCAGAACAATTCGTTCTAATTAATGTTTCAGAAAAATTCAACAGCTATAGTCAAGATGTACAAACTAAATTAGCTGCTTCTGACATCAGAGGATTTATAGATAATAGAGGAGAGTCAATTGGAAAGAAAATTAGAGACAATGAGCTTAAGAAAATTCCTTTTTTACTGATCGTAGGAGAAAAAGAAATGGAGTCTAACACCATCTCTGTAAGAAGGCAAGGAGAAGGCGATCTTGGCTCTATGTCTATCGAAGATTTTATTGCACACTTTAAGAAAGAAGCTGAATAACAACAGTACTTACTTAAAGATATTGAGTTTGATATGCATAAATTTTTAAATACATCAAAACTCCTTTAAAAATCACTGCATTAATTGAGAATGGCAAACAAAGAGATGATCATTACTGATTAATCTCTATATAATTAATAAGTTCTGGATATTGATCCTGGAGAATTTTTGCGTCACTTATACTCAATAAGTTCCCATTAAGATAAGCCACTATTCTTGCCTCAGATACATTCCTGTTTTCTAACTCCCTTTTAAGTTCAAAGGCGCTTTTAAAATCAGTATAAAGGCCAACATAGTATTTGTAACTATTTTCAACAAGATCTTTTTCTATCAGCAAATCATTATAAAATCTCAAAATGGCATTTTTATACATTTTCTTCTCTGTTTCATGTATAAAGACACGAAAATAAACATCCTCTATAACTGTTTGATAAAGTGGATATTTTGGACTTAATAATTTATCATCAATTACAGGCTGTATTACTTCGCTTTGCTGATTATAATTTACCAACTTTAGATCTATTCTATTGTTGTACATTTTGTATTCATCATAGAGATTTTTCTCAATCACTTTTTTAATATACGGGTAGGAAGAACCTAATCCTTTTAGAATAATTCTATTTTCCTCTACACCTTGTTCAATCAGATATTTTGCTAATTTTTCTGTACGCTTAATTGAAAACATCAGTTCAAATTCTGGCAATCCTTCAGGCAGTGAATAGCAAGTCAATATGACTTTGCTATCTACCAATTTTCTCATATCTGAAGCTACCTCATTAAGAATTGCCATATGCTGTTCATTCAGCAAATCAGATTCAGAATAATAAATTGATTCATAGGTTAATTCTGAAAGATCCTCACTAGATTTTTCATCAACCTTCTTCCGTTTATTAGAACGATTACCCTTTGCATTATTTTTATCAAGCTGTGGCTCTTTAGATGACTCCACTTCCTGATTTACTGAAAGATCCTCGGGTTCATCTAAATTTTCGTCAATTTCTTCTACCTCATTTATCGAATCTTCTTTTATTGGGTCCTGCTGATCTACGCCTATTTCTTCAGGAGTTTTTTCTAGATCATTAGGATTTTTTTCTGCTGTTGATTCATCAACTTTCTCATCTATTGGTTCTTTATCCAAAACTTCAGTTGTATCGGTTTCAACGTAATCTTCTTTTGGACTTAGTTCAGGATTTTGATCTATCAATTCTACTTCTCCTTCCTTAGCTGCTACAGATTTTGATATCGTATCTGGTTTCGTTTCTATCTTTTCGCTAGCGTGTTTGAAAAACTCATCATCCGTCTCATCATAAGCATAATCCTCATCTTTAACACTACTCCTAATCAAGGATAAAGGTTGTTTGGCTTCTGAAGTATGAGGTTTTGTTGCTTTTCTAAGAAATACTGTATATATATCATAACCACCTAGAGTAGATGATTTACGATTAGAGGACATATACGCCTGAAATCCTTCTTCTTGAATCCTGAATTGAACATCATCCTCAGGTGAATTAATAGGATAAGAATAAGAATATATTTCAGACCAAGTATCTCCAATTTTTTCAACTGAAAAAATATCAAATCCACCAATACTATTTGGATTGTTAGAACTGAAAAACAACTCACTTTCATCTTCCTTCATAAAAGGATATCTTTCATCATAACTACTATTGACTCCAGCTCCTAAATTTTTAGGACTGGACCATCCTTCTGTTGTAAACTCAGAAATGTAAAGATCATAGCCACCAAAACCACCCAGCCTATTACTGGCAAATATCATCTTTTCATCATTGATAAGATAGACATCTCTGTCGCCAGTTACCGCTTTTGTTTCTGAAAAAACAACTCTTTGGTTATGCTTGCTTTCAGAATATCGATTAAGATACAACCGGTTACTTCCTGTTTGATCACCTCTCAAAAATACCATTACCGAACCATCAATACTGCAATCTTGCAGAATTTCATTTTCATCGGTATTCAAACTGGGATGTATGTGATGACCTTGTTTCCACTTCCCTTCTATCATCTCTGCACTATAAAGGTCATAATTATCTTGAGCTCGATTAGAAGAGTAATAATAACGATTCACAATAGTCGGACTAGGAACGGGATTGATTTCATCGGCTTTAGAATTAACAAGGTCCCCAGCATTTTCAACAAAACCAAGATCTTCTTCTACATATGATTGCTTTAATCCAGAAAAACAATTTTTAATATACAAGGCAACATCAGGTCTAATTTCTTCATTCGCTTTTAACGCTCGTAAATACGATTTGTAGAAAAAGATAGCATCTTCATATTTTCGCATGGAATGATTGATCCTTCCCATATAGAATTTTAATTCTGCAGCGGTATTACCCATTTTGTAAGCTGCGGTAAGGTCTTTTGAAGCAGAAATTAATTTATTGATGTGAAAACTAGAAATACCTCTTTTGGCCAATGAGGCTTTATCTTTT
Organism: Saprospiraceae bacterium; assembly: GCA_020630955.1. Classification (GTDB taxonomy): domain Bacteria; phylum Bacteroidota; class Bacteroidia; order Chitinophagales; family Saprospiraceae; genus JAHDBF01. The sequence continues at coordinate 21,251 of JAHDIE010000039.1, read as the reverse complement.
TCGATATTTTTAATCATCATATAATGATCATAAGCCTTTTGGTATTCTTTTTCTTTGTAGAACTTCTCAGCTTTTTTCTTAGCCGTCTGTGCACTCATCGGACTAAAACCCAATAAGCACAGTATTATCAACGATACTAATCTAACGGCAATTTGCATGTTACACCCTTATATATATTTTTTCTTAAGACATAAGCCTCTCAAAAATAGTGTTTTTGGTGTGAAAATTATATAGTTTGAGACTTATCGAATGCTTCCAAATAATCAGCGACTTTTCTCAAAAACGAACCTCCCAAAAATCCATCCACAACTCTATGATCATATGACAACGATAAAAACATCATTTGACGTATGGCTATAACGTCTCCATGTTCTGTTTCGAGTACTGCTGGTTTCTTTCTAATTGCGCCCAAAGCCAGAATTGCTACTTGTGGTTGATTAATGATCGGAGTCCCCATTACATTTCCAAATGTTCCTACATTGGTTACCGTAAATGTTCCATCTTGAATATCTTCTGGCTTCAATTTGTTGTTTCGAGCCTTGTTTGCCAAACCATTTACTTGTTGTGTTAAGCCAACCAAATTAAATCCATTGGCATTCTTTATAACAGGCACAATCAGATTTCCGGAAGGCAAAGCAGTAGCCATCCCAATATTGATATTCTTTTTCTTTATAATATTTGTGCCATCCACCGACACATTAATCATAGGAAAATCCTGAATCGCTTTAACAACCGCCTCAATAAAAATAGGTGTGAATGTAATTTTCTCACCATACTTTTCCATAAATCCACCTTTTACAGAATTTCTCCATGATACAAGATTCGTTACATCTGCTTCCACGAATGAAGTAACATGAGGAGAAGTATGTTTAGACATCACCATATGGTCTGCAATCATTTTTCTCATTCGATCCATTTCTATAATCTCATGAGAACCTTGGGTTGAACTTGCCGGACTGACAGCAGGCTTAGCAACCGATTGAGAAACATTTGATTTTTGCTGCACCATTTGATTTGAAACCGAAGCTGCTGCAGGTGATGATCTTTGGCTGATATAATTCAAAAGGTCTTTTTTTGTTACTCTACCTCCTTTCCCACTACCATGCATGGCATCCAATTCTGCTAGACTTACTTGTTCTGACTTAGCTATTGATCTAACCAATGGAGAATAAAACTTGCCATTATTGTTGGTTGGTATTTTTGTACCATTGGATTGATTGGTTGTTGCTGGAATAAAAGGTACTTCTACTGTTTCTTTTTCAACACTAGGTGAAGCAACTGGACTTTCGATCGTCGGTTCAGCCGCTGGTTTTTGCTCAACTGGAGCAGGAACTTCTGCTTGTTGAGGTATTGAAGGTGTATCCTGAACCTCTCCTTCTGTCTCCAGGATGGCAATCACTTCTCCAACAGGTACTACATCATTCACTTGTCTTAATACTTCTACAAGTACTCCATCTACAGGTGATGGTATCTCAGAATCAACTTTGTCCGTGGCTATTTCTAAAATCGTTTCGTCCTCTTCAATTCTGTCTCCTACATTTTTTACCCAATTAAGAATTGTAGCTTCCATAATGCTCTCTCCCATTTTGGGCATAACTAACTCAACCTTGGCCATATTTTGGTTTTATTTTAGACTGCAAATTTAATCAATTCTTAGCCAACAACAACCGTCTTAATATATTCAATGCTATTGCAGCGGAATATTTAATATTCATTTCTCTATTTTTTGACAATTGTAGTTTTTTAGCTAGCATAGTGTCATTATTACCACAAGCCACCCATACCGTGCCTACTGGTTTGTCTGGTGTTCCACCTCCAGGTCCAGCAATACCTGAAATGGCGATTGCGTAATCTGATCCAGTCGCATTAATTGCTCCAAGTACCATTTCTCGAACTACTTCTTCACTCACAGCACCAAACTGTTGCAATGTACTGCGTTTGACACCCAATAATTTTTCTTTAAGATCATAGCTATAAGCTGTGACAGAGCCATCGTATACTTCGGATATTCCTGGAGTTGAAACCAGCCAATGGGAAAGATAGCCACCGGTACAGCTTTCCGCAAGTGTCAATTTTTGCTTCCTGGTCTGTAGGATTTTCATGATAGCCATCGGCAAAGTTTCGGAATCATATCCAAATACATACTCTGAAATTCTCTCTTCAATTTGATCAGCAATATCCAAAACACTGAGTTTTACATCTTTATTTTCTTCAGGATTGCCACTTACTCTTACACGCACCTGAGCAATCCCAGGTAAGTAAGCCAAGCTGACACCTTTCGGCAAATTTGATTCTATATCCGCAATACCATCGGCAATCACCGTTTCCCCGATCCCAGCAGTCTTTATTGTTCTGTGAAAAATTTCACTAGCAGCACCTTCAGATTTTAATTTCTTTTTCAAATCATTATTAAAGATATATTTCATCTCCGAAGGAACACCAGGCATGGAAATAACAACAGAATCTTTATAATTCATCCACATACCTGGTGCAGTACCCATATTATTTTCTAATAGTATAGCCTCAACTGGCATTTTACATTGTTCCACATGAGCATCGGTCATAGCTTTCCCAATATGATCAAAATAGGCTTTAATCTTAGCATGCGTTTCTTTATGAAATACCATTTCTTGGCCCATCATATCAGCAAGTGTCTTCTTAGTTATATCATCTTTCGTTGGACCTAATCCTCCAGTCATAAAAACCAAAGAAGACTTTTCACTTAATTCTACAACAGAACTCATAATCAACTCCCTGTTATCTGCGATAGATCTCCTTTCCACTACTTCGATTCCTAATGCGTTTAACTCTTGCCCAAGCCAGGCAGAATTGGTATCCACAACCTGTCCAATTAATAATTCAGTGCCAATCGTTAATATTGATGCCTTCATTAATTATTATATCTTATTTCCCTAAAATTAAAACGACTCATTCTTCCCTTTTGATCAACTTCTAACATTCCTTCATCATTTATTCCAACAATCTTACCGCTGAAAATTTGTCCTGTCTCACTCAAGGTAAATGTCTTTTCTTGATTCAATAAATACATTTTTGATATGTATTGTTTTTTTAGTTCATCAAAAGACATTTGATCGTAATCAAAAAATAACCTCTCCAATGAATACAACAAATTTGCAAAAAGCTCTCCTAGATTATATTTATTCCCAGTAATTTCTGCCATGGAAATTGGATTGGGTAAATCCAATGGAAAATTGTCCTCATTAACATTAATTCCTATGCCAACCGTAGACTTAGTTATATACTTATCGGCAAGTGAATTCTGAATCAAAATTCCTGCTAGTTTTTTATCATTTATATAAATGTCATTAGGCCATTTAATAAAACAACCTACATTTTCATTAATAGAATCTGCTAAAGTTGAGGCAATCCAATCCCGAATGGAAAGTGAAATGATCATATTAAAATGAAATTGATCCTTGGCCAAAAGTTGATTTATTGCCACTAAAAGTGATAATGTCAGGTTTTTATCTACGCCACTATGCCATTTTCTGCCAATTTGTCCCTTTCCAGCCCACTGCTTATAGGTGTATAGCACTATATTTGTGTTTGGAGAGTTTTTTGAAACAGATAATGATATATCTGCGTTAGTAGATAAGGATGTACTTTGATAAATCCATTTTTTGAAAGAATAATTTCTGAATACTCCAGACATTGATTTTTACAATTTATTAAAATTAAAATTTGAGCGCACAAAAAGCCAGTACAAGCAGCACAGAACAGGTTACAAATTTTATCCCAACAATAATAGATAGTATTCAGGACATCAAAGGGAAAAAGATCATAAAGCTTGATCTTACTAATTTAGAAGACAGACCTACTGATTATTTTATCATCTGTCAAGGTGATTCCTCGACACAGGTAAAGTCAATAGCTCAAAATATTCAATTGAGACTCAAGGATGAATTGGATATTAGGCCTTTAAGAAGTGAGGGAATAGCAGGAGCAAAATGGATTTTGGTCGATTATTTTGATGTGATTGTACATGTATTCTACCCTGAAACACGAGAATTCTACGATCTTGAAGACTTATGGGGCGATGCTGAAAAAACAACCTACGAAGACATAGATTAATTATAAATCAAGAATTAGTTTTTAACTACAAGGCAATTTATGACACAGGAAACAAAAAATGGTAACAATAAGAAACCCAATTATAATCCTTATTGGATCTATGGCTTAGTGATTCTTATGATCCTACTTTTTTTCAATATGATGAGAGTGGTAGGAAATGGACCAAACGAAATAAATTCAAGTAAGTTTTTTGATATGGCCAAAGATGGTCAAATCGAAAAAATTAGAATCATCAATAAAGGTTTAGTAAATGTATTTCTCAATGAAAAAGGAATAAAACTAAACCCTGAGTTTGAAACCAAAAAACTACTGCCTCAACCTCACTACTCTTTCAAAATTGGGTCTGTAGAATATTTTGAAACCAAAATCGATGAATTCAATAAAACTCATCCAGCAAAAATCATTAATTACGATTTTGAAGAAAGAGAAAACTGGTTAGGTAATATCCTAGGATGGATTCTTCCTGTTTTCTTACTTTTAGGACTTTGGATCTTCTTTTTAAGGCGTATGGGAGGTGGCGCTGGTGGTGCTGGCGGACAAATCTTCAATATTGGAAAATCAAAAGCAACTTTGTTTGACAACACAAAAGTCAACGTAACTTTCCAAGATGTAGCAGGATTAGAAGAAGCCAAAGAAGAGGTTATGGAAGTTGTAGACTTCTTGAAAAACCCTAAAAAATATACCTCACTTGGAGGAAAAATTCCAAAAGGTGTTCTGCTTGTAGGTCCTCCAGGTACTGGTAAAACTTTACTTGCAAAAGCTGTCGCTGGAGAAGCAGGTGTTCCATTTTTCTCTATCTCAGGATCTGATTTTGTAGAAATGTTTGTTGGTGTCGGTGCTTCAAGAGTAAGAGATTTATTCAAACAAGCCAGAGAAAAAGCACCCTGTATTGTTTTTATTGATGAAATCGATGCCATCGGACGTGCAAGAGGGAAAGGCGCAATCCAAGGTGGAAATGATGAAAGAGAAAATACACTAAACCAGTTGCTTGTAGAAATGGATGGTTTTAGTACTGATAAAGGGGTGATCTTAATGGCAGCAACCAACAGACCAGATATCCTTGATTCCGCACTTATGAGACCGGGAAGATTTGATAGACAGATTGGAATCGACAGACCAGATCTCGTTGGAAGAGAAGCCATCTTCAAAGTGCATCTAAAATCCATCAAGATAAGTGATGAAATTGATCCTAAAGTGCTTGCTGAAATGACCCCAGGATTTGCCGGAGCTGAAATAGCCAACGTTGCCAATGAATCTGCTTTAATCGCAGCAAGAAGAGGAAAAAAGGCAGTGGACATGGATGACTTTAACTATGCACTAGATAGAGTTATTGGTGGACTTGAAAAGAAAAACAAACTTATATCACCTAAAGAAAAAGAAATCATAGCCTTCCACGAAGCAGGTCATGCTATCTGTGGTTGGTTCCTAGAATATGCTTCTCCTTTGGTTAAAGTTACCATCGTTCCGAGAGGTATAGGTACACTAGGATATGCTCAATATCTTCCTAAAGAAGAATACATTACCAGAACTGAACAGCTCAATGACAGAATGTGTATGACCCTCGGTGGTAGAGCAGCAGAAAAAATAATCTTTAACAAAATCTCAACTGGTGCTCAAAATGACTTGGATCAGGTTACCAAAATGGCTTATTCCATGATCGCAGTATATGGAATGAATGAAAAGGTAGGTAATGTTTCATTCTATGGAATGCAACAAGACCAGTTCAACAAACCATATTCTGATGAAACTGCAACCATGATTGATGCAGAAGTAAGACAGATGATCGACGTCCAATATGAGAGAGCACAAAAACTTCTAACAGAGAAAAAAGAAGAACTGCATATATTGGCCAACCAGTTACTGGAGAAAGAAGTTTTATTAAAATCAGATGTTGAAAGATTGATTGGTCCTAGACCTTATGTTGAACATACTCCAATCGCTAAGTCAAATGGAGAGCACAAAAATTATGATCAGCTATTTGAGAATGAAGAAGAATCAATAGCTTAACATTAAATAATAGGATGGAGATTTTCTTTATTAAGACAATCCTTATAGATTCGCAAAATAATCAAGCCTATGAGCGATACCATCAAGCATGAATGCGGCTTAGCATTAGTGCGACTTTTAAAACCGATTCAATACTATGTTGATAAATATGGTACACCACTTTACGGCTTAAACAAATTACAGCTCCTGCTTCAAAAACAAAGAAACAGAGGTCAAGATGGAGCTGGTATAGCCACGATCAAACTAGATGTAGCGCCCGGAAATAGATACATCAGCAGAAAAAGAAGCAATGCATCTAATTACCTAGATGATTTGTTTAATCAAGTGCACACTCATTTCTCTGATCTTTCTCCTGAGCAATTAAAAGATGCCAAATGGCTTAAAGAGAACAAACCTTACATTGGTGAAGTCTATTTAGGACACCTAAGATATGGGACACATGGTCTAAATACCATCGAAACATGTCATCCTTTCCTCCGACTAAATAATTGGATTACAAGGAATCTTGTAATCGCTGGTAACTTTAATTTGACGAATGTTAATGAGCTTTTCGAAGAACTATTATCATTTGGACAACATCCAAAAGAAAAGTCAGATACAGTAACCGTAATGGAAAAAATTGGGCATTTTTTGGATGATGAGGTCCAAAGATTGTTTACTTGGTTCAAAGCCGAAGGATATTCTAATAACGAAATCACTCATCTTATTGGAGAACACTTAGATATTAAGAGACTACTCCAACGTGCAAGTAGAAAATTTGATGGCGGCTATGTTATGGCTGGTATGTTAGGACATGGTGATGCTTTTGTAATGAAAGATTCTGGTGGCATCAGACCAGCATTTTATTATCAAGATGAGGAAATTGTCGTTGTTGCATCAGAAAGACCTGCTATTCAAACTTGCATGGGTGTTCATATCGATGCTGTTAAGGAACTAAAAAGAGGGCATGCATTAATCATAAAGAAAAATGGCTTAGTTGCCGAAGTTTCTGTAAAGGACGAACATGAAAAGAAATCATGCTCTTTCGAAAGAATATATTTTTCAAGAGGAACAGATCGAGACATTTACTTAGAACGCAAAAAGTTAGGAATACAACTTGCGAAACAAGTTTTGGAAAAAGTAAATTACGATACCGAAAATACAATCTTCTCTTTTATTCCAAACACTGCAGAAGTTGCCTTTTATGGTCTAGTAGAAGGAATAAACTCAGAGCTTGATAAATTAAAAAAAGAAAAACTTCTTAACAGTTCAAATCTTTCAGAAGAGGAAATAGAAAAAATACTTTCTATTAAACCAAGAGTTGAAAAAATAGCGGTTAAGGATGCAAAGATGAGAACCTTTATTGCTGATGACGCTAGCCGTGCTGATCTAGTTTCTCACGTATACGATGTGACTTATGGCTTAGTCAACAATAAGGTAGACACGCTTGTCATGCTGGATGACTCCATCGTAAGAGGTACTACTCTTAAAAATAGTATTCTGAAAATTTTAGACACCTTACAACCAAAGAAAATAATCATTGTAAGTTCCGCACCTCAAATCAGATATCCAGACTGCTATGGAATAGATATGTCAAAGATGAAGGAATTTGTAGCTTTTAGAGCTCTTGTAAATCTTCTCAAGAAAAACAATAAAGAACATCTTCTCGGACAAACTTACGAACGTTGTGAAATGCAATTTAATATTCCTGATGTTAGCCTAAAAAATGAAGTCCAGGAATTGTATGAGCTATTTACACTTGAAGAATTAAATGAAGAAATCGCTAAGATTGTAACTCCACCAAACCTCAACGCAGAAGTTGAAGTAATATACCAAACCATAGATGGTTTACACAAAGCTTGCCCGAACCACACTGGAGATTGGTACTTCTCTGGTAATTATCCCACAGATGGAGGTATTAGAGTTGTCAACAAGTCTTTCATGAACTATATCAAGAAAATCGATAAAAGGGCTTATTTCTAAAGGTAATTACTTAAATTTGAACCAATAACACATTAGTTTTATTTATAATTTATCTTATGGGAAAGGTATTACAGATTTCTATCTATAGCATTGTCCTGATATTGATTTTCCTTTTATTTGGTTCCATGCTAAAATCATGCGGTAATTCTGCAGCAGATAGTATCACCGACACAGCGACTGAAGTAACTGACAACATTAAAAAAGCTGGAGGCGAAGTTGTGGCCAAAGCAGAATCAATAATTGATGATGGCGAGGAAGAATTCGAAGGTGATGATATTGATTTTTCAACAGACAATGGTGAAACAAAATCATATTCAAATTCTTCTGAAGATAATGAAAATACGGATGATGACAACAGCCCTTCTTATGTTCAAGACGATGCACCAAGTTACAATCCACCCGAAGATGTGGTTCAAACAGAAAAAGTAGAACCAAGCAATGCAGTACCAAAAGAAACCAAAAGTACATCTGCTTCTGGAAGCTCAACAGGTAATTATCTTCTCATTACTGGTAATTACTCACAAGAATCGAATGCTAATGCAATGGTATCAAGATTAAAAAATATGGGATTTCCAAATGCCCAAAGTGTAATCTTTGAGAATTCAAGATATTATACGGTAATTGCTGGTAAGTATTCTTCAATGAATAGTGCAAACGCAGCCAAAGCAGACCTTAGAGATATTGATTCTTATGTTCAAAAAAAGAGACTTTAATGTGTGGAAGGTCTTCTCTGACCAAAACAGAAAAAGAAATAGAAGCAAGATTTAACGCCACCTTCTATTCCGATGAATTGGAACGATACAACCCGCTTCCAAATTTTAACGTAGCCCCCACTCACTATCATCCCGTAGTTACCAACGTAGAACAAAACCATGTAAGACTTTTTAGATGGGGACTCATTCCTTCTTGGGCTAAAGATATCAAGATTGGATACAAAATGATAAATGCAAGAAAAGAAACGATCACAGAAAAAAATAGCTTCAAATACGCATTAAAAAAAAGAAGATGCTTAGTACCTCTAGATGGATTTTATGAGTGGAAAAAAGTTAAAAAAGAAAAACAACCCTATAGAATTGTAACCACCGATCAAGAAATATTTTGCTGTGCCGGACTCTGGGAAATCTGGCAATCACAAAAAGATGAGGTGATAGAGTCTTTTACAATCATAACTCAAGAACCAAACAATCTATTAAAAGACATTCATGATAGAATGCCAGCCATTTTATTACCTGAACAAGAGGCTTTATGGCTGGATGACTCAATCCCTCCTGATGATCTTTTAAAAATGATTGAACCTTATCCCCAAGAGAAAATGAAAGCCTATCCTGTTTCAAAAAGAGTCGGTAAAGTCTCAGAAAATAATGCTTCTTTGTTAGACCCAATTGAACTTACCCAACAAGGCGATTTATTTGGTTAATGAATATTAATATCAACAAAGGACAATGGGTTGTGTATATGCTTCAATGCAATGATGAATCTTTATATACCGGAATCACCAATGATCTAAAAAGAAGACTCAACGAACACAATGACAATTCAGTAAAAAGTAAAGCAGCAAGATATACACGTGCAAGACAACCTGTAGTTCTCAAATATTATGAATGTTACAATGACCGAACTGAAGCAAGCAGTCGAGAATATGCAATTAAGAAACTCACAAAGGCTAAAAAATTAAGGTTAATCAGGACTTCAGCATTACTAATTTAATGTTCATAATAATTCTGCTTGACCCTTACCCAAGGTGATAGACTATATTTGTTTTACAAACAATTACAATGACCACTTATAAAGTAAAACAATTGTCTGAATTAACTGGAATTAGTGTTAAAACATTACATCACTACGATAAAATTGGACTATTAAATCCTGCCATCAGAACAGAAAAAAATTACAGACTATATAGCAAAAATGAACTTTACAGACTACAACAAATTCTTTTATATAAAGAATTAGGTTTGCCTCTGTCAGAAATTAGAATATTATTAGATGATAGAAATTTTGACCAATTAAACGCATTGAAAAATCACAAACTTGAACTCTTAAGAAAAAAAGAAAGAATTGAAATAATACTAAAAACACTTGACAAAACAATTTCACAAATCAAAAAGAAAAAAATGATAACAGACAAAGAACTATATGAAGGATTTGATCCCGAAGAAATAGATAACATTAAAACACAATCTAAAAAAAAATTTGGCGAAAGAAATTTCAACACCAGCGAAAAGTATTTAAAAAGTTTGAGCAAAGTTCAATTTGAAGGACTCAAAATAGAACAAAAGGAAATATTCAATAAACTATTAGATATTTCATCTGAAAAGATTGAGAGCCCTTCCGTTCAGTTAGAAATCTCTAGACTGTATCAAAACATCAGAAAATTTTGGGGTACCTCTGGAAGTCCATCTACCCAAAAATCAGAATTTAAAGGTCTAGCCCAATTATACCAGTTGGATCATAGATATACCAAAGTTATTGGCCAATCACACGACCATTTTACAGATTTTTTATCAGATGCCATGTTTCATTTTGCGAAAACACAGCTATAAATAGGATTTATCACCATTATTCAATATTGTTTAATCAAAATAGTGCCAAATGAAAATTGTAGATTTTAATCTTAAAAAGAAACTAATTAACTTTGTATAACGTTATATGGATTAATGAAGAACAGAAGATTACATAGATTATTTGCCCTAAGCATGGCTTTCTTGATGTTTGGCGTTTCTGTTGGCTTTTCAGCAGATTTCCATTATTGTCAAGGTGAGTTTAAAAATTTTGCATTGTACAAGCATGCAAAATCTTGCCATGAATTGGCAGCTATGAAGGCTTCTTGCCATACCGATGCAAAGTCATCATGTCATTCAGCAAAAATTACCTGTGATTCAGAAGAAGAAAATGGTTGTTGTTCAAATGACACAAAATTGGTTCAGTTTGATATAGACTATGGCTTTGGTTCTTTCTCAATTGCACAAGAAGCTAATATTGATTTTAAATATCTTCTAGGTACTGAAGTAATTGAAAGTTACGCTCATAAGTACCATACTAAGAATAAATTTTTCAAGTACAAACCTCCTTTAATAGTCACTGAAAAAACAATCCTTTTTCAGTCCTTTCTTTGTTAGATTTTTAATGTTACTGTATTTAAATGTATTGTTAACATCAATACTATTTCATTATTTGTACACATTAAAATCATGAATTATAAAATATTAATTAAACATATTTTTGTTCTCGTTGTATTCAGTGCAATGTCCCCTGTAGAATTATCAGCACAAGGACCACCAATTACAGCAGACAAACCAATCATGCTTTCAAAAGGAAGCTTTATTGCAAAAACATTAACAGAATATAGAAGCACTGATTTTGGCAACTTTACGAAAGTACCGATTATGCTTCACTATATTTTTCACAAGAATGCTTTGGTTGCATTACATGTCCCATTTGTAAAATATGATTTTGACCCTGGCTTTGGCTTTGACGGATCAGGATTAGGCGACATGAATATTTTGCTTAAATATCAATTTTTCAGAAACGATAAAACGGGTAAGACCTTTAGAATGGTTGCTAAATCATTGCAAAACTTACCTACCGGAGAAAAGCTTGATATTCATGACATGAGCACTGGCTTATATAAAGGATATTATGCCATCGTTGCTGGCTATGAAACGATCAAATATGGTATCTCAGGTGAGATAGGCTATAATCTGTCTCTTCAAGATGAAACTGATGAATTAAGAATTAATCTAGGCTTCGGTCTGCCAGTATTAAAACCAGTCTATCCAGTCAATCAATTAAATTTATTCTTTGAATATAGCTATGTGCGTGCCACCGAAATTGAAGCAAATATGCTTCTTTATGCACAAGGTATTCAATATGCTAGAAAAAGGTTAACCATAGAAACTGCAATTCAATTGCCACTTTATCAAACTGAATTACATCACGGAAACAGAAAATATAGCCTGCTCTTTGGAGCTAGGTACATAATCTAAAATTTTTAAAACATTTATTATGAAAATTATAAATATTTCAATCATCACTGCATTATTGTTTCTTTTTATTGGAACAGAAAATGCTAATGCACAAAAAGTAGAAAAAGACAATTACACAGTCATGGTAGATGGGCTAGGCTGCCCATTCTGTGCATATGGCTTAGAAAAAAAGTTCAAAGAGCTGAAGGGAGTAAAAGGAGTTAAAATTGACATGGAAACTGGTCAATTCGATTTTACCTTTCCAGCAGATAGGCCGCTCACTGTAGAACAGGTAGAAAGCCAAGTGGATGCTGCAGGATACACTGCAGTCAAAACTACCATCAAAAGAGCAGACGGTTCTATCGAAAAAAGCAAAGAAAAAATACAAAGCTTAAACGAAGATGCCCTTGTGACTGAAGACATTTATGTTTTTGGTAACTGTGGCATGTGCAAAGCAAGAATCCACAAAGCTGGGAACGAAATGGAAGGCATTGCTACAGTCAATTGGGATATTGATACTAAAATGCTTACAGTTACTTATGATAGTTCTAAAATTAGTATTGAGGATGTTGAAGAAAAAATGGCAGAAGTAGGACACGATACTAAGAATGAAAAAACTGCCAGTGATGTCTATGAAGCACTTCCAGGTTGTTGTCAATACGAGAGAGAAAACTAAACCAAATGAACATAATGAAAAACATATATTATTTTATCCTGTTGAGTCTACTATTGTCATCTTGCAAGGAGTCGGGACCAGCCTGGACCTTTGAAAAAGAGATTGACATCTCTGGGGCAGCACCTATCGGTATTGATATTGCAAATGATGAGATTTGGATTTCGGATGGAGACAATAGTCGTCTTTTAAAAATGGATATGGATGGAAATATTCTCGTTGAAGAAAAAGATTTTGAAAGACCAATGCATATTGCCATCGATGGTGAAAGTGTATATATTCCTTCTTATGGAACCGATGCAATTGTTGAGTACAAAAATGGTCTTCGATCTGAGTTAATATTAAAAGATAGTCTTGATGCACCAGCTGGTGTGGATGTTCTAGGAAAAGAAATGGCAATTGCTGATTTTTATAATCATCGAGTCATCTACACTGATGGATCAAATTGGCTTTCGGTGGGTGAAAAGGGCAATGGCGATTTAGAATTTCATTATCCAACGGATGTCCAGATGGTAGGTGACAAAATTTATGTTGCAGATGCATATAATAATCGAATTCAGATTATTGATAAATCAGGAAAGCATGTAAAGAATATGGGTAAAGAAGAAAAAATGAATGCAGCAACAGGAATATTTGTTGATGGAGAATTTATCTATATCACGGATTTTGAACATGATCGAGTATTATTGTACAAGCATGATGGACAATTTATTGCAGAACTCAAAGAAGGATTACAAAAGCCTACTGATATGGTTATTTACAATGACAAATTATACATAACCAATTATAAGTCTCAATCAATTGCAGTCTATAAAATTTAAAGCAAAAAGGCCTTTTTCTACATTGAAGAAGGCCTTTTTCTTTTTAATTGAGAAATCCCTTTACTAATGCATGTCTAGAAAACCAAATTAGGAATAATGCAAAAACAAGAACAACAATTCCCATCATCATAGCATTCCCTCCAACAATTTCATAGGCATTAGACATAAAACTATGGGCCATTTGAGCTAATACACAAGCCGCAGATAACAGAAGCAATTGCGTGGACCATTTTTTACGCATTAACAAACCTATGCATCCTAAAACACCTAAAATTACAGCACCACCAAATGCAATCTTAACCCAAAGGGGTTGATTGGTGTATAATGCTTGATGTTCGGGAGTCAAGGTAGATAACATTTCCTCTGAAATCGTCATATCAGCATAAAAGGCAAACAATCCCATTAAATTCCACAATAGTGCTATTACTGAAACGACCCAGAACCAAATTGGTATTTGAACTTTAGTTGTCATGGCTATTTGTTTTGTTAGGTTAATATTACTTCAAGTTAATTTTTTTTAAGCAATCAGACTCCATTTGCAAAAAAATTAATAAAATAATAAAGGCGTGTTTACCTATTCGCAAACACGCCTTTTTATCTTATTTAATCCTGGTATTAAAACTTATAACTAACACCACCTTTTATGTACATCCCATTAAATCCAAACTGATTTACTTCCCAAGGATACTTAAATCTTCCACCCAAGTCAGTTACAAAATCACCTTTTGTATCTATCACATCTGGATAAACATTCAATAAATTATTGATGGTAAGATTCACTCTAAATGCATCAGATACATTATAACCAAACAAAAGATCTGTGATTACTCGGCTTCCGAATGTTTGATCTTTTGATGGATCTGAAGCGTGTTGCCAAGTAACCTCCCCAAAATATGTGTTATTCAATGACACATTAAACTTATCCATTTTATATTTCAAACCTAACAAGGCTTTAACCCCTGGTCTAGCAGATGTAATTCTTGATTGCTCCTTTCTATTGAATATTTCATAACCAACATCTCCAACTACTCCTGGTGATGATATGTTATCATTTTCAATTGTAGTTTCATTAATATTTGCAGATAAAACTGCATCAAATTTTGATGATGTATAATCAAGAACAATATCAAATCCTGTGGTTCTTGTATCAAGCGCATTTACAAAATACTTAATACTGGTTACGCTATTGTCGATCAAAATCTCCTCAACTGGATTGGTTGTAGTATCGTCTCCATCAAATCCGATTTCTCCAGTAAACAAGACTCTATTGTCTACTGAAATGTTATAATAATCAGCAGAAAATGAAAATCCATCAGATAGTTTGTAAGTTAGACCAGCTGTAATGTTGAATGATTCTTCAGCGTCTAATGCAGGTACACCAAGACCTTTGATCACGTCACTTACATTATTGAAGGTTCCTTGATTTGAAACAGTTCCTCCTGATACCAAGGTTTGAACATTGCTCAAGTAAATCTGATGTAAAGAAGGTGCTCTAAACCCAGTACTTACAGAAGCTCTTATTGCACCTTTTTTGTCAGCAATAAACTGTCTTGCATTTACCTTCCATGAAAGGTTGCTTCCAAAGTCAGAATAATTTTCGAAACGAGCCGCACCACCTATAAGTGTATTGTCAGAGATGTCGTAATCCAATCCAGCATATACACCGATATTAGATCTTCCTTCTGTCAGCTCATTTGAAGGCTGCAAACCAGGGAATGATTGTGCTCCACCATCAACATAAGATTCCTCTTGTCCTGCTACAACATCAAATGTTTCTCTTCTTGCTTCTGTACCTAATGATAAGGTAAGATCTCCAAAACTTCTATTCAAATCGAAGTTTCCAACCAGATTATTGAATGCATAGGCTCCAGCATCAAACTCGGTCGGACTGTTAGGTAACAATGCAGGATTAATGGTGTTTCCTATCAAGTAGGATACAGAGTTTGCACCATACGCTAAACTTAAATCAGAATTCCACGAACCTAATTTATTTTTTGTCCCAGCTATAAATGTAATATCTCCTACTGTTGTTTCGAAAGTTGGTTGAAATCCAGCATATTGTTCACCATCTGGGGTTAATAAACCTGCATCATCGGTAATCCAATAAGGAGCTCTATACAATGCAAAAGATTTTCCATCTCTATAGGTATATCCCAAAGTGCTATAAAATTCACCAGAGTCTCCATATGGAATCCCTAGATTAGCAAGGCCAGAAATTTTAGAATAATTAGGCTGTCCTATCGTCATTCCCAAATCTGGATTATCTTGAATCCAAGGATGAGTACCGTTCAGGATTGCATCATCTCCGAAGATAACTCCAAATAAACCATCACCACCGGGCTCACCAGCTCTATCTGTTTCATCTTGATGATAAAATGATCCTGTAAGATTTAAAAATCCATTATCACCTACCTTCAAGCCCTTATTAATTCCTAGATCATAGGTAAGTCCATCACCCATTGAAGTGATCCCTGCATTGGCAGTTATTTCGCCATCAGTTCTTTCTTTTAAGATAATATTAATTACACCTGCAATCGCATCCGACCCATATTGTGCAGCTGCTCCATCTCTTAAAACCTCAATTCTTTCAATTGACTCAGCAGGAATAGATTTCATATCTGTACCCACTTCTCCTTTTCCAGGTGTATCGTTTACATATACTAGTGAACTTTGATTTTTTCTTTTTCCATTGACAAGAACCAATGTTCTTGATGGACCAAGATTTCTTAATTCACTTGGATCAAAGTGCGCAGTTGCATCAGAGATTGTTTGATTTGATGAATTGTAAGACGGTATTTTGTAATTCAACATCTGATCAACAGTAACTTGCCCACTTTCTCTCAATTGTGCAGCATTAATGTTGTCAATAGGGACAGGGCTACCTAAAATGGTTCTAGGCTTTCCTCTTGAGCCGGTCACAACAACCTCACTTAACTTTAGTCCTTCGACCATATTTACCATTAGATTAGAAGTCGATGAGCCAACATTAATGGTTTGTGTGTCAAAGCCTGTATAACTTACAATAAGATTCACAGGAAAATCCGATGCTTGTATAGCAAAGTTACCATCAATATCAGTTATTGTTCCTACGGAAGTATTTTCTATCAAAACACTTGCTCCTATCAAAGGACTTCCACTACTGTCAAGAATCTTCCCCTTAATATTTTGAGCTTGAATTTGAGTTGTTGCTAATAGAGCTACTAGGATAATTCCAAAGTATAATTTTAGTTTTTTCATTTACATTTTTATTTGGTTTATTGAATATACTAATGATTTCTAATTATGTATACTAGAAGTAAAAATACTTTATTTGGCTACATGCCAAAAGTTATTTTTTCATCTCATTCTCAAACAAAATAGCTATCTTAACTATCAACTTATCTATTTTTATATCAAATTATTAAATCATGAGATCAATACTTTTATGTGCCCTAGGAATCATTTTTTCAAACCTTATTCATGCCCAACAATTTAGTTCCGACAATCCTGAATATAAACCATTGGTTATGTCAGGCGAAAGTGCTCTTAATAACATGAAATACGACTCTTGTATGATCTATTATAAGCAGGCATTCGAAATAAAGCAAACCAGTTACTTGAGTACTTTACGAAACGCAGCTTGTGCCTTTAGTGCTGGCAATAAAGCATATATGGACGAACAGCTAAAAATTGCCTTTGATCTTAGTTGGGGAGGTTCCAAAAATATTTTTAACAATTATCCAGAATTTGAATATTTAAAAAACACAGAATTTGATGAATTGATAGATCAAATGTATGTTGAATATGGAGAAAAATCAGGAGTAAATTTGGCCTTAATGGAAGAGTTTGAAGTAATTAGATATGAAGATCAGAGATATCGAAGAGAGATGAGAGGAGTTGAAGAAAAATATGGTTGGGAGTCTCCACAAATGGATTCTTTGTGGGTTCTTCAAAATGCCGCCGATTCAATAAATACAATTAGAATATGTGAGCTCATTGAAGAAATGGGTTACCCTGGAAAATCAATCGTTGGAGATGGTCAGGCATCAACTGCTTTTCTTGTAATCCAACATGCTGATCTTGAAATTCAAGAAAAATATTTATCTATCATTACCGAAGCGGCAGACAAAGGAGAAGTATCTTGGAGGTCCGTAGCTTTACTTGTGGATAGAGTTAATATGAGAAATGGTAGACCACAAATTTACGGAAGTCAAGTCAGTAGACACCCTGTAACCAATGAATACTATTTTTCAGAAATAGAAAATCCAATGAAAATAGATAGTATCAGAGCAACTGTTGGTCTTGGCCCTTTACAGGAATATGCTAACAATTGGGATTTTACATGGGATCCAAAAAGAAACCGAGAATTAGTTGAAGAAGTAAAAGCAATAAAAGCTAAAGAAGAATTTGAAAAAGAAAAAAAGGATAAGTAATTTTTAATGCAAAATTAGACTTTGGAGCCTGCATGTTATAAATTGCCACAAAGATTAAAATCATGTGGGTTCCAAAATACTTTCAAGTTTCTGACCAAAATTTAATTGATGAATTTATTAGGTCAGTGAGTCTAGGAACTATCATAAGCCAAGACCAACAATACCCTTTTGCTACCCACACCCCATTAGAACTTGAAATCAACGAAAAGGGAGAAAAGGTACTTAGAGGACACATCGCTAAAGTAAACCCTCAAAGCAAGTTATTACAAAGCAATCCTTCAGTTTTGGTCATTTTTTTATCTCCAACCAATCATTATATTTCCTCTTCTTGGTATGAAGATCCTAATGCTCCGACTTGGAATTATATGAGCGTACACATTTGCGGAAGCGTCAAAATTCAAAACGAAGATGAAGTCTATCAATCGATTAAAAGGCTGACAGATCGACATGAAAGAAATAATGAAAACCCCGTTTCACTCGATACCCTTCCGGATAAAATCAAAGCCATGTTGAATGGTGTAACTGGATTCGAAATTTCAATTGATAAAATCGAGGCTCAATTTAAATTGAGCCAAAATAGGAACAAAAAAGATCTACAAAATATTATTTTGGAACTAAAGAAGATTGATACGACGTTATCCAAACTAATGATTAAAGAATTGGAAAAGCGCTTAAAAATAGGATAAAATGAAAGCCGTAATCATTGATGATATGCCCTTAGCGATTGCTAGTCTTAAGGTCGAAATTGAAGAAAATATCCCAGATATCGAAATTGTTGGTACAGCGGAAAGTGTAGTAAGAGGAGCCAAGCTAATAAAAAAAATAAAACCAGATTTGGTCTTTTTAGATATTGAAATGCCCGATGGATTAGGCTTTGATCTTTTGGATCTTTTAGAAGAGCCTTACCCAAACATCATTTTTGTTACCGGTTCCAATGAATATGCAATTAAAGCATTTAGGTATGCTGCCATAGATTATTTATTAAAACCAGCTGATCCTGATCTATTAAAAGAAGCATTCGAAAAAGCAAAGCAAAAAACAGGTACTAGTGGTGTACAAGTCTCAATTGCAAAAGCAACATTTAACGAGAATAATTCAAAACAAATCGCTTTGAATACACAAGACGAATTAAGAATTGTAGATATAAAAGATATAGTCAGATGCCAGGCAGATAGCAATTATACAACATTTTATTTTAACGATGAATCAAAAATGGTGGTCACCAAATCATTGAAAGAATATGATAATATTTTGAGCCCGATTGGATTTATAAGATCCCACCAATCTCATCTGGTTAATGCAGAATATATAGATTCACTCCAAAAAACTGATGGCGGTTATCTCCTTTTAAAAAACAAAGAAATGATTCCTGTATCCGTTAGAAAAAGAAGCGAAGTGCTAGAAATTCTAAAGGCTAAGTGATAATATCGCATCTTTAACAGCTTATTCACTTTTTTATAAAATAAGCCATCAATCTTTTTTATACTTTTATCCTTATGAAGCATATCGCATTCATTTTGGCAGTATTGTTTTTCGGTTTGGTCATTGCACCTTGCTCAGATAGCCACACCTGTAATGAAAGCGAATTTAGTTCAGATCACAATCATTCAGAGGATGAAAAAGATCACTGTACACCGCTTTGTATGTGTGCTTGCTGTAGCGTTAGCTATACAATTCCAAGCTTGATTGATTATCCATATAAAGACCATCAAAAAAAGCAAGCATATGATTGGAAATATCAGAACAATTATGCTTTTACCATATCCAATAGTGTATGGCACCCACCTTCCCTAAGTTAGATGATTTTCTATGGATACCTATGTCGAAATTTTTAGGTTCCTAATTATCTAATTCTAAATTTCCACCATGTTTGACAAGATCATAGCTTATTCGATTAAGCAAAAATTCATTGTTGGAATGTTTGTTTTAGCTTTGATTATTTCAGGAATTTATTCTCTGAAAAATTTACCCATCGACGCCTTACCAGACATTACCAACAATCAAGTACAAATTCTCACCAGCTCCCCTAATCTTGCAACTCAAGAAGTAGAAAGGTTCATCACCTACCCTATTGAGCTTGCTGTTAAGTCTATTCCAGAAATTGTGGAACTAAGATCCATTAGTAGATTTGGACTTAGTATTGTTACCGTTGTCTTCAAAGAAAGTACTGACATTTATTGGGCCAGAAGCCAAATAAATGAAAGATTAAAAGTGGCTACCGAAGAAATTCCTGAAGGCTACGGTACTCCAGAACTAGCTCCCATCTCAACAGGTCTTGGAGAAATATATCAATATACCGTTTCAGCGAAACCCGGATTTGAGAACAAATTTAATGCTATGGATTTGCGCTCCATTCAGGACTGGGACATTGTACCTCAATTGCTAGGAACAAAAGGAGTCGCAGAAGTCAATACCTTAGGAGGAATCTTAAAAGAGTATGAAGTTGCTGTAGATCCAGCTAGACTAAATAGTATGGGCATAAAAATGACTGATATCTTTAATGCCCTTAAAAGCAACAATGAAAATACAGGTGGTGCTTATATCGACAAAAAACCTTATGCCTACTTTATCCGAAGTATTGGTATGGTCAACTCCCTTGAAGACATCTCAAAAATAGTTGTAAAAACTCAAAACAATATCCCTATTCTGATTCGTGATGTTGCTAAAGTGCAATTCGGTAATACGGTTAGATATGGTGCCACTACCAAAGATGGAAAAGGGGAAGTTGTCAATGGCATGGTGATGATGCTAAAAGGAGAAAACAGTGCCGAAATTGTCGGACTTGTAAAAGATAGAATGAAACAGATCATAAGTACACTTCCCGAAGGTGTCGAAGTAACTCCCTATCTTGATAGAAGCAAATTGGTCAAAAGAGCGATATCAACAGTCAGAACCAATCTAATTGAGGGAGCCTTGATTGTCATTTTTATTTTAGTCTTACTAATTGGAAATTGGAGAGCGGGATTGATTGTTGCAAGCGTAATTCCACTATCACTACTTTTTGCGGTCAATATGATGAGAGTTTTTGGCGTCAGTGGGAACCTGATGAGTTTAGGCGCTATAGATTTTGGCTTGATTGTAGATGGAGCAGTAATTATTGTAGAAGCTATCGTGCATCGATTGCACAATCTTAAAAACAAAACCAAATTAAGCGCTCCTGAAATGGATGCAGAGGTCTACCAAGCAGCATCTAAGATAAGAAGTAGCGCGGCCTTTGGAGAGCTTATCATTTTAATCGTATATCTACCAATTTTGGTTTTGGTAGGGGTTGAAGGAAAAATGTTTACACCCATGGTGCAGACGGTTTCATTCGCCATCT
>JAHDIE010000085.1 GCA_020630955.1 Saprospiraceae bacterium | reverse complement strand
GAAGGATTAAAAGTTTTTACTACTCAAGTGTATCAAGAATCCAACATTGATTTGTCAAGGCTACCTGCAGGAATATATTTTTATGAAGTGGTAGATGGAGTACAAATATTGACTGCAGGAAAGTTAATGAAGCTATAATGTTTCTGAATAAATAAATATAAACGAAGAAAGCTATTTACATAAGTGAAATAAAAAACACCGAAGCAAGTACTCCCGTGTTTCTAGTGCCATTATTTTTACTTCTAAGGTAAGTTGGAATCTGAAGAGCAGGTCTGGATTGTTGCCTTTTCGGTTGCGGAGATTAGGCCATCTTGCATCCATTCATTAGTAAGCTGTGAAACGCAACTAACAAATTGTCCATGATTATTTGCGGAATCAACACATTGTGCAATTAAGTCAGACATATTGTTTCCATCCGTAAAAGTGATATTGCCTACGGATGAATCACAACCATCTATAATCACTGTCGGTTCAAGATTTGAATTTGGGTTTGCATCGTCCTCATCTAATACTCCATCGTTGTCGTCATCATCATCACAGATATCACCAATTCCATCTCCATCGAAATCTTCCTGGTTTGGATTGGCAGCGTTTGGACAATTATCGTCTCCATCAATAATTCCATCACCATCTGCATCCAAGACACAAGGTACTGCATGTTCGGTAATATATACTCCGGCAATATCAGGGGCATTGGGTGATGTAAGCATTGTCAGTCGGATACCAACGACTACATCGTCTGCTGTTAACCCAAAACTATTGGCTAGTTTCAAAGACCTAATCCACCATTCTCCTGATCCTGATCCAACCGCTCCAGTGGTAGATCCTATCTGTCCAATAAATGGAAATTGGTAAGTCCATGATTGTGTGCCAAGACTACTCCAAGTATAAGCTTCGATGGTATATGGATCGGAATAAGATCCATCTTGCAAAAGCAATTCAACATCCATAGCGCTTCCTCCTTCATTAAAAAGATCTTCGAAAACCAGTTCTGGCCCAGTAAATGGCTCTAAGTTTGCCTTCCATGCAAACTCAAACATGCCTTCTATTTGATGTCCGGATTGAAA
Organism: Saprospiraceae bacterium; assembly: GCA_020630955.1. GTDB lineage: Bacteria > Bacteroidota > Bacteroidia > Chitinophagales > Saprospiraceae > JAHDBF01. The sequence continues at coordinate 4,969 of JAHDIE010000085.1, read as the reverse complement.
ATTAACCCAGCCTTCGCTGTTAGGAAATCCTGTGATAAAGGAATCGTCCATGAGAGAAGGATTTTGGACATATGATGCAGAAATTAAAGCATCCTGAAGTGAAAATGCTCCGAGGTTTGCCGATCCCATTGAAGATACAACTTCATTTTGATTGCCAATATTTCTGGAACTAGTCTCGGTTATATTAAATTGGGGTTGGTTATCATTACTACTTTGATTATCTATTTTTTCCTTTTGGCAACTGGAAAGGAAAATTAGTAGCGTAGCAAAATAGAAGAGACGATTGAAAAAATTATTTTTCATGACGCAATGATTTGATGTTGAAAAAATAAACCATTTGGCACATACCTCCCTTACTTAAACCATTTTAAGATGTGGGAACAATTCAGTCTATGTAGCTTAAATTAGAAAGAATGCTAGAATGATTTTGGAGTTTATTTGCAATTACTCTTTCATTCCTAAGTTACTAAAAATATTCAGCAACACAAAAAGGAAGTATACATCGGATGCGTCACCCAAGGTAGATTGAGTGGAGGTTTACTTTCTATTCAAGGAGATTTCTTATTATCCCTCTTTTAGCGTTTCTCCACGTTCTTTTATTTCATCCATAGTGTCATTTACTTTATCCCAAAAATTTTGTACCAACGGAACAAACATGGCTGTTATTGGTTTGGTCGCATCTGGCAGTGGCTCTAGCATAGGGTAAGTGATGGATTTATCTATTTGTTCATCAGAAATTAGTTCTAAGTTGTTTAAGCCCTTATATCCATATGCGAGCACAACAGCAAAAAGAGCGGTTAGTGCAACTCCTCCTAATATTTTATTGATAAAATTTAGGTTAGCAAATTCTAATAAGTCTTCTAATTTTTTTCCAACCAATCTGATCAATGCCAAGACGACAATAAAAGTTAAGGCAAAGCCTAGCACGAATGTGATGGCTGGATTCATGTTTAGAGCAGTGTCTAAAGCATCAATGACCAAAGTTGACAATTTCATAGCCGCTAGAATTCCTATTAATAGCGAGAATATAGAAAATACGGTTCCAATAATGCCTTTAGAATAACCGGAATAAAATGCATAAAATAAAATAAGAGCAACAACAATATCCAATACCATGACTTAAGTTAATTTATTATTAAATGAATGGATCTAAGCACCAAACCTTTGTTTTGTGGGTTAAAACTATTATTAATAAGGAAATTTTCTCACATTTAGTTCAAGGTTTAATTCTTGGTATAGAATTCGTACTTTTATCAATTGATGAAGCTATATAGCATATTATTAACAATTTTGGCCTTGCCATTCACTCTTTCAGCCTTTTCGGTCGATAAATCAGGTAATTTGGATACAATTCCATCTGTTTTTATGATTGGAGAGCATGAATTTGAGTATGAAGATAAGGTCCAAGAATGTAATAAATTGCTTTTAGAAGTTTGCCAAGATTCTATGGAACTGGCTTATAAGCACTGGTTATTGATGCTTCATGATATGGAGATCTATGCTGAATCTCAGAAATTTGACATTAAAGGCATTAAAATCTGGCTGAATGTATTCTGGAATGCGGATGGTTCATTGGATAAATTGGTTTATTATCCAAAGCCCAATTCTAGAAATACTGACTTCACCAAGCTAACCGCGTTTTTGGAAAAATTTCTAGTTTATTATGAGTTTCCACTTCAGTATAAGTCCTGTTTTGCACATTATGGCAGTGCCACCTTTCCAACCTTCGCAAAGCTGTATTTGCAAGAGCAACCATAGCCGCTGATGCGATTTCTTATAGCATTTTTTTTATTCGCGATTTTTATTTCTTGTAGCAAAGAAAAAGTTGAAGCAGTAGAATATCAGGAACATTTTAAAGTACCTTTTCCTTTACATGATTTGTCAATTCAGGAGGATAAAATCATATCCACTGGAGGAGTTAATTTTGAAAGTGGTAATCTTGTGGAATTCGATCTTGGCAGTGAATTTGGACAGATTGATTCTGTTCAGTCTAAAAGTATTTTCTCACTTAACGTAAATGAAGATATCGTATGCACAGGGGTTTATACATTATCAAGTAACAAGAGTGGTACGTGGAAAACTGTTGTTGTGCCTGAACTGTATATTATGAGAGACGCATTGGTTAGACAAAATAAGATATATGCAGTCGGTGGAGCTGGACTGAGTTCAGGTGTTCTTTATGAATACAATACTGAGCTTGAAGGTCCTTTTGTGACGCAAAGCTCAATACATGACTTGTCTTTTATTCGAGAGGTAGAGGATAAGGTTTTTATTGGAGGTTTTGGAATGTTGAAATTTGACGAAAGTGGAAGTATGGAAGAATGGAAGGAGATTGATGAATTTGAAGATCATTTTATTGATTTGGAATATTCCGAAGAGCAAGGAATTTTTGTATTAGGAGCCTCTGGCAGAGTTATTATGAGTAAAGATCTAGGTTTGAATTGGAAAGAAGTGAAAAAACCAAATGCATCTGGCATATCAAGCTATAAAGATTTGGAGATGAAGCAAGATCGCTTATTTTTGTCCGGTTATGAGATCATAGATTTTACTTCAACCGAAGAATTTAATTGGAGCAGGGTCGAATTGATGGAGTTGGGGTCAATAAATCAAATGAAATCTTCAAATGATCGTTTATATTTTGTCACTGAGAAAGGTATTATAGCTAGTATATCCAATTAACATTAAATTAACCAGGCCAAATAGAACAGTATGGCCTTATATTACGTCTTTATATAAATAAGATGATTATGAGGGAAGTATTTTACATCATGTTTTTCAGTTTGTTCGCTACCCATTTAATTGGCCAACAAACTTTTAATACCAATCAAGATTCTGATCCAGAGGCAACATTAATATTAGATGAAGTTAAATCCAGATTTGAACAGTATAATACAGCAAGTTATCAATTTAATATTGATATTGAGGTACCAGGAGAAGCTATGCAATCCCCAGAAGGTAATTTGGTGCAAAAGGGAGAAAAATTTGTGTTTACCTTTGGTGATCAAGTAATTTACAATGATAGTGAAACCATTTGGATCCATGATACCTCAATAAATGTGGTTCAGATATATGATGCAGATTTTGGTGCTGAAGGATCGTTTATATCTCCAACGGAATTATTAGAAATTTATAACTCTGATGATTATACCTATGCGATTGTAAATGAATGGTATGAAGGGCAGACGGGTTATAAACATATAGATTTTAAGCCATTGGACAATGATTCTGAATTTTTCAAGGTAAGACTTGAATTAAAAGGAAAAAACAACGATATTAATTCTGTTAAGGTGTTTGCCAAAGATGGTTCACGTTATACATTAAGAATAAAGGATATTGTAGCTAATAAAAATATTGAGGATGACTTTTTTGTCTTTAATGCGAGTAATTATGACAATATTCAAATTGAAAACCTGAGAATTGATTGAACCATTAGGTCAATCAGTCTATTCGACCTGGCGGTCTTGTGAAAACGAGACCGCTTTTTTTTTGCGTATAATCAAATGAAGAGTTTTTATCTTGTGGTCTGAATCAATACTATGCCTTTAAAGTCTAAACTGATTAAGCCACTTACCAAATTCATACACCATCGTGTCATGGTAGATGCAAAGAATGCTATACGTGATCAAAATAGAATATTAAGGAGCATTACTAAAAAAGCCGCTAACACCACATTTGGCCGTGAGCATAATTTTAAAAATATTAAAACGGCAAAGGATTTTCAATCTGCTGTTCCTATCAAAGACTACGAAGCGCTAAAGCCATATTTTGACAAATTGGTAGCTGGTCAGTCGAATGTATTATGGCCAGGCAAGCCAAAATATTTTGCAAAAACCTCTGGAACGACTTCAGGAACAAAATATATTCCGATCACTTATGATAGTGTAAAAAATCACTTTGTTTCTGCTCGGAATGCAACCTTTAATCATTGTTTTCTCGCCAAAAATTGGAAAATATTCGATGGAAAATTAATATTTCTATCAGGTTCGCCAAGTTTGTCAAAAACAGCTGGTGTAAATACAGGTAGGTTATCAGGAATCGTAAATCATGAGATACCCAATTGGGTAAAAAAAGATCAAAGACCTTCTTACACAACCAATTGCATCGAAGATTGGGAAGAAAAGTTAGCAATGATTGTTGAAGAAACATATCAGGAAGACATGCGGTTAATATCGGGAATACCTCCTTGGGTTCAGATGTACTATGAAAAGTTGTTGGAGAAAACGGGAGCAAGCAATATCAAAAGTATTTTTCCAAATTTTAGTTTGTTTACTTATGGGGGTGTCAATTTTGCACCATACAGAGCAAGCTTAGAAAAATTGACTGGAGAGAAGATCTTGTCACTAGAAACTTTTCCAGCATCAGAAGGATTTATTGCTTTTCAAGATCAGGTAGAAAATGATGGCCTATTACTTAATACAAATTCTGGAATCTATTTTGAGTTTGTGCCACTCGATCAGATTTCTCATCCAAAGCCCATCAGGTTGACTTTAAATGAAGTTGAATTGGACAAAGATTATGTATTGATCATCAATAGCAATGCAGGTTTGTGGGGATACAATATTGGAGACACCGTTAGGTTTGTAAGCAAGGATCCATTCAAACTAGTTGTGAGTGGACGTGTCAAACATTTTATCTCCGCGTTTGGTGAACATGTTATAGGTAAAGAAGTTGAGCAAGCAATTTTGGACGCGGGTCAAAAGTACAAATTGAATATATCGGAATTTACGGTGGCACCACAAGTGAATCCGCCAGAAGGAGGTTTGCCATATCACGAATGGTTTATTGAGCTAAATAAAGCCAATCATCTACCCGAAGGACTGGCCAGAGATGTTGATCTTGCCATGCAAGAGCAAAATATATATTATAAAGATTTGCGGGTAGGCAATGTACTTCAACAACTACAAATTAGAGTAGTTCCTGTAGGGGCATTTAGAGATTATATGAGTTCTAAAGGCAAATTAGGTGGTCA
>JAHDIE010000007.1 GCA_020630955.1 Saprospiraceae bacterium | reverse complement strand
ACTTTTTCCTATCTTCGCCAATCAAAATCAATAACAATGCAGGGAATAGATAAAGATCAATTAGAAAAATTTATTGTAGACGCTCTATATGAAGATGTTAGAGATGGGGATCATACCTCCCTAGCATGCATCCCAAAGGATCAAAAAACCAAGGCAAGATTACTGGTTAAAGACATAGGGGTAATTGCTGGAATAGACTTTGCCAAAGCTGTTTTTAAACAAGTAGATCCAGATTCGAAGTTTGAACAACTGATTGAAGATGGTAGTTATGTTAAGCCGGGGCAGGAAGCCTTTTATATTGAGGCAAATTCACAGGCACTGTTGCAGGCAGAGAGATTGGTGTTGAATACCATGCAGCGACTTAGTGGAATCTCAACGCTTTCACAAAGATTTTTTACAGAAATCGAAGGCAGTAATGTCAAAATATTGGATACAAGGAAGACCACTCCCCTGATGCGTTTTTTAGAAAAATGGGCGGTAAGAATTGGAGGATGCAATAATTACAGAGATGGGCTTTATGATCGGATCATGATTAAAGACAACCATATTGATGCTTGTGGAACCATTGAGAAAGCTATTCTTAAAACGAGACAATATCTGCAGGACAATAACAAAGATCTTGAAATCACCATCGAAGTAAGAAACTTGGTTGAACTTCACGAAGTATTGGCTGTCGGTCAGGTTAACAGAATCATGCTAGATAATTTTGAGTTGCCCATTCTTGCAGAAGCAGTGGCCACTGTTGATGGAAGATTTGAAACTGAAGCATCAGGTGGAGTTAATTTGAAGACCGTAAGAAAGATCTCCAAAACAGGTGTTGATTTCATTTCAGTTGGTGCTCTAACGCATAGTGCTGGTTCTTTGGATTTAAGTTTGAAAGTAATGAAATAAAAAAGAGCTGAAAGATGCGTACAGCTTTCAGCCCTTTTGTCCAGTAAACAAAAACTTTCTATCCTGGATAGCTAATTAGAATGAAACTAAGTAGCGCTCCTAAAAAGATGATGATTAGCCAGACACGCGTATCCGCAAGGACGTTGTCGCCTCTATGAGACATGTGAATATGGTTTTGGTTATTAAATCCCGGTTAACCGGATAATTAATTGGTATGCATCTTATAATTCAATTATGATACCATATAGATTTTATTACATATGATGTGTACACTCGATTCTTACTGAATAATAGGTAATTTGAAAATTATAAATTTGTATAAAGTGTAAGGATTTGAAAGTCAATCGTTCAAAGATGTTGGATTGAGTGCATTTGTAAGTTATGGCAATTAAATTAATGTGATATTTACCTTATTGCTTTTTAAGTCCACTAATTATTTCATGAATAATCTTAGGTCCACCATAGATAAATCCTGTATAAAGCTGAATCAGAGAAGCTCCTGCTTCTAAGCATTGGTTGGCGGTATCAGCACTATTGATGCCCCCTACTCCAATAAAAGGTATTTTACCATTTGATTTTTTGTAAAAATATTCTTGAAGCTTTAAGGCTTTCTTTTGTAGAGGCCGACCAGACAGGCCTCCATTTCCAATGGAGTCAACAATATTGCTTTCAGTTTCTAGACCCGAGCGATCAATGGTTGTATTACTAAGTATGGCTCCTGCAATGTTTGTTTCTTCAATGATCTCGATGATATCATCCACTTGTGGTTCTGATAGGTCGGGAGCGATTTTTAATAAAATAGGTTTTTGCTTTTCTTTTTTAAGATTAGCTTCTTGCAAGGTTGAAAGAATGTTTTTTAGTGGCCCTTTTTCCTGCAGTGATCTTAAATTAGGTGTATTAGGAGAGCTCACATTGACTACAAAATAATCAACATAATCATGCAATTTTTCAAAACATATAAGGTAATCGTCTACTGCATTTTCATTGGGTGTATCTTTATTTTTACCGATGTTCCCTCCGACGATGATATTTCTTTCATTGTGAAAGTATTTCAACCTAGCTGCTAGCTTGTCGACACCTTCATTGTTAAAACCCATCCTATTGATGATTGCTTCATCTTTGATCAACCTAAATAATCTTGGTCTTGGGTTTCCTTTCTGTGGTCTTGGAGTTACCGTTCCAACTTCTACAAAACCAAATCCCAAATGTTGTATTACGTCTATGTATTCACCATTCTTATCGAATCCAGCAGCAAGTCCTAATCTATTAGGAAAATCTAGACCGAACACCCTTGTTTTAACTCTTTCAATCTGAGGGGGATAAAAAACTTTTACCATTCCTATCGTCCAGAGCATTTTTATTTGAACAGTGGCCAATGACATAGCAATGCCGTGAGCAATCTCTGGAGGAAATAAAAAAAGTATTGGTTTTAATATTTTATACATGAACAGCCACTTCTCCTTTTAACTTTTCTAGATCTCGGACAAGCAACCTTTTTCTATTGAACGTAATCAAATCTTTGTTTTTCAGTTCGTTTAGTGTTGTGGTAACAGTCTGTCGAGATGTCGCTGTAATGTTAGCAATTTCTTGATGGGTTAGGAAATTTCTAACAACAAATTCGTACCCTACCCTTTGGCCTTTTTTTGTTATTAGCTCGATAATATAATCAACAATTCTGGTTCTTGAGTCTTTAAAAACCATAGACTCTAATCTCTTTTCCATTTCCAAAACTCGCGACCCAATAATCTTCATAAAAAATAGACTTAGATTACTATGGTCTTTCATGAGCATTTTCATCTGAGCAGTTGATAATGCACAAATGACAGATTTTTCCATGGCTTGTGCAAAGTCTCTTCTACCTGTACTATCAATAAGAGATAGTTCGCCAAAAACTTCACCTTTCCCTAGTATTGCTTTTGTAATCTCCTTTCCCTTTTCGCTATAGGTTCCAATTTTAATTCTACCTGAAACAATAAAGAAAACCTTATCACTGGTTTCATCTACCATGAAGATGAAATCATTTTTTGCAAATTCTTTCAAATGGTCAGAATGAGAATCCATATTCTCACTCATTTTATTTGGGCAGAAAATATCATTCATATCGATATTCTCAAGATACCAAAGTGCTTGATCAGACTGAGCCATAATTGTTTGTTCGTTGTAAAAGTATATAACACTTTTCTTGCGAGAATGTTATGCAATTTAGGAAGCTGAAAGTATATTATTTGTCAATTTTAAGATTAAATCGATTTATAAATTCTGAAATGGTTGGATTCTTTTCTACAAGAATCGCCAATTTCTCCTCATTTGATTTGGTTTTCTTTACTTTCTCAACTCTTTCAAGTTCTGGAAATTGACTAATATCATCTTTCATACTAAACACCAATTCTCGATCAGGAAAACTATTTCTAATCTTCTCGATAAGATTCATTTCTTTCTTTATTGTTTCGGTATTGAGCTTATTGGGTGTGACAATATGAATTTTGTTTTCCCCTTCTAAAGTTATTTTTGCTGAACCCAAAGCAATGATTGTTGAGTTAGTATCCAATGTCGCTATATATTCTTGCCAGATCTTACTTACATTTTTCACATTCCATTCCAGTAAGTTTTCTTTCCTTTCAGCTTCTTGCTGCTTTACATTAGCAAGCAAGTCATCGAGATTTGACAAAGCACCTATTGCTTTTCTTCCTGCAGACCCCCTTTTAATATGAATAGATTCATTTGGTTTAAGGTCTTCTTCCCCTTTACTTTTTTCTTCTTTTATCGGTAGGCTTGCATTTGCGGTCTGCGAAACTTTGATCGTTTCGCTTTTATTTTCAACATTTGCAAAGACAGGTTTAACTTGATCTAAAATGCTTGAAGGCTTATTGATTTTTTTTTTTGATCAGATCCTTCTTCGATCTGTCGATTAAGGTAGGCCATTTTGGCCAGTGCGACTTCTACCAAAAGATGTTTATTGGATGCTCTAGGCAAATTAATTGCGGTATCTGTCAATAGATCCAAAGAAGAAATGAGAAAAGATTGACTGCACAATTTACTTTGATCTTTGTATCTTTTCTTTTGATCTTCGCTGCTTTGAATTAATTCTGTGGTCTCAGGAGCCTTGGTCATAAGAATATCCCGAAGATGGGCGGTCAATCCTGCCACAAAAGCTTCCGCATCAAAACCATTTCTGACAATTTCATCGTACAAGAGATAAATTCCAGTAAGATCCTCCTGCACAAGATGATCAATGGCTTTGAAAAAGTAATCGTAGTCTAAAAGATTGAGACTTGTGGCAACCTCTTTGTAAGCAATTTTTCCTTTGAAGGTACTCGCAATCTTATCAAAAATTGAAAGTGAATCTCGCATTGCGCCATCAGACTTCTGTGCGATAAGGTGCATGGCATCATGGTCAATATCAATGTTTTCTTTTTTAGCAATAAGTTCTAATTGCTTGACAATTTCAGAGATTGGTATTCTTCTAAAATCAAAAAGTTGGCAACGAGACAAGATGGTTGGCAATATCTTGTGTTTTTCTGTTGTTGCCAAAATAAAAATGGCATACTCTGGAGGTTCTTCTAATGTTTTTAAAAAGGCATTGAAAGAAGCATTGCTAAGCATATGCACCTCATCAATGATAAAAATTTTGTATTGTCCTTCTTGCGGTCTAAATCTAACTTGTTCATTGAGCATCCTCATGTGCTCAACGGAGTTATTTGAAGCAGCATCCAATTCTATGATATTGAAAGATGCGGTATCTTCCATCGCCTTACATGAGTTGCAACTGCCACAAGCTAGAGTTCCATTTTCTTTGCGATCTTCACAATTAAGTACTTTGGCTAAAATTCTGGCGGTGGAGGTTTTACCAACACCTCTTGGCCCAGTAAACAAGAATGCATGTGCTAATTGATCGTTTTGAATAGCATTCTTTAAGGTATTGGTTACCTGTTCTTGACCTAAAACCTCGTCAAAAGAGGAAGGTCTATATTTTCTGGCTGATACTACGAAGGTACTCATGTTGGTGATGCGAAATTAAGCATTTTAAACAAAGAATAGCTTTTCATAGCATTAAATCACGATCTACATACAGAAAAATTTAACTAATTTTCGGGCATGAAAATAACGATAGCACAACTCAATTATCATATTGGGAATTTTGAAGGGAATCTGAATAAAATGATTGATGCTGTTAACATGGCTAAGGAAGATGGAGCGGACATCGTTTGTTTTGGCGAATTGGCAACTTGTGGTTACCCAGCAAGAGATTTCTTAGATTTTGACGATTTTATAAAACAAACCTTAAAATCTGTGGATATGCTTAGGCAAATGGCTGACGGGATTGCCATTGTTGTTGGTTCTCCAAGTATTAATCCAGTTCCTGAAGGAAAAGACCTTTACAACAGTGCATACTTTCTTGCAGATCAAGAAATCAAATATGTTCAACACAAAGCATTGTTGCCGACCTATGACATTTTTGATGAGTATAGATATTTTGAGCCTGCAAATCAGTTTGATGTGGTAGAATACAAAGGAAAGAGGATTGCCTTGACCGTTTGTGAAGATATTTGGGATGTAGAAAATGAAAATCCTCTTTATACAGTATGTCCCTTGGATGAAATGAATTCAAAAGGATTCGACTTTATACTTAATCTTTCTGCCTCTCCTTTTAGCTATAATCATGCCCGTGAAAGAATAGATATTGTAAAGAAAAATGTTGCTAAATACAACAAACCCATGTTCTATGTGAATCACGTGGGAGCCCAGACTGAGATTATTTTTGATGGGGGTTCTTTGATTGTTTCTCCCAATGGAAAGGTCTATGAAGAAATGTCGTATTTTAAAGAAGAGATCAAATCATTTGAATTACAGGAAGTCATTTCCGGAAAGGAAAATAAAGAGCAAAATAAAGACAAGATTAAATTAATCCATGATGGAATCGTTACAGGCATTAAAGATTATTTTGGCAAGCTTGGATTTTCCAAAGCAATTTTAGGTTTGTCAGGCGGAATCGACAGCGCAGTAACAGCAGTTCTTGCCCAAAGAGCACTTGGTCAAGAAAATGTCCGGGTACTTTTAATGCCCTCTCAATTTTCTTCAGATCACAGTGTAGATGATGCAAGAGTGCTTGCAGAAAATTTGGGCATTCAATATGATATCATTGCCATTAAAGATGTGTATGATGAATTCCTCACTAAGCTCTCTCCTATTTTCAAAGATGCACCATTTAATGTGACAGAAGAAAACATTCAAGCCAGGACAAGAGGCACCCTCCTGATGGCATTATCGAATAAATATGGAAACATATTATTAAATACCACCAATAAAAGTGAAATGGCTGTGGGTTATGGCACGCTATATGGGGATCTCGCAGGTGGGCTTTCTGTCATAGCAGATGTGTACAAAACAGATGTGTATAAACTGGCACATTATATCAATAAAGATGGTGAAATCATTCCAATAAACTCCATTGAAAAACCCCCTTCAGCCGAATTAAGACCCGACCAAAAAGACTCAGATAGCCTACCAGACTACGATATTCTCGATAGTATCCTGTTTGAATACATCGAAAAAGTGCAGGGGCCCAATGAAATTATTGAGCTAGGATATGATCCAAAATTGGTCAAAAGAATCCTAAGATTGGTCAACATCAATGAGTTCAAAAGGTACCAAACCGCCCCAGTACTAAGGGTTTCTACTAAGGCTTTTGGGGTAGGAAGGAGGATGCCAATCGTGGGAAAATACCTGTCTTAATGTTAAAAATTCCGTTATATATTAGAAAAAAGCTTAAAATGACCCTATTTATAGGCTTTCTAGCCTGATTTTCATATCTATATTTTGTTTATATAATTATGTGAACCTATATTTGAGGCGTATTAATCATTAATAAACTAAACAAATAATAATGAATAAAGGAGATTTAATCACAAGAGTTGCTGATGATGCAGGAGTATCAAAAGCACAAGCTACAGCAGCAGTTGATTCAGTATTCGATGCTATCGAAAGAAGTTTGAAAAAAGGAGACAAAGCAGCTTTCGTTGGATTTGGAACTTTTTCTACATCAAGTAGAGCTGCAAGAGATGGAAGAAATCCAGCTACTGGTGCAACCATCAAAATTCCTGCTAAAACAGTTGTAAAATTTAAAGCAGGTAAAGCACTTGCAGAATCTGTAAACAGCTAAGCACTCTTTTTTTAAAAGAAATGAAGGCAATCTAAAGTAATTTAGGTTGCCTTTTTTAATTTCACGCCATGAAAGACGTTCAAGAATTAAAATCAATTGCTAGTCAGGTCAGAAGAGACATCATCAGACAGGTTGCAGCCGTAAATTCTGGACATCCAGGAGGATCTCTAGGATGTGCTGATTTCTTCACTGTAATGTACTTCAACATCATGGAGCATGACAATAGCTTCAACATGGAAGGTCACAATGAGGATATGTTCTTTTTATCCAATGGTCACATTTCACCTGTTTGGTATAGTGTATTGGCCAGATCTGGATATTTTCCAGTAGAAGAATTAAAAACTTTTCGATTGTTAAATTCAAGGTTGCAGGGTCATCCAGCTACTCATGAAGGATTGCCAGGAATCAGGGTTGCTTCAGGTTCTCTTGGACAAGGGGTTTCTGTTGCGATAGGTGCAGCTGTTTCGAAAAAACTAAACAAAGACGCTAAACTTGTCTATGTACTCACTGGAGATGGAGAATTACAAGAGGGTCAGGTTTGGGAAGCATTGATGTATGCAGCGCATAATAAGGTAGACAATCTTATTGCCGTTGTTGATTGGAATGGACAGCAAATTGATGGCCCCAACGATGATGTTATTACACTAGGTGACATGGAAGGAAAATGGAGATCATTTGGATGGGATGTCCTTCATATGGATGGTCACGATTATGACGACCTAATCAAAACAATCAATAAGGCAAAAGAAAATGCTGGCAAGGGAAAGCCCCAAGTAATACTCATGAAAACAGCTATGGGCAAAGGAGTTGATTTTATGGAAGGTACCCACCATTGGCATGGAAAAGCACCTAATGCTGAACAAACCCAAATTGCATTAAACCAATTAGATGAAACCTTAGGAGACTATTAATTACAAACTATGTTAGACAGATTCGAAATAAAAGACAAAAAAGCTACTAGGGATGGATTCGGTAAGGCCATGTCTGAACTTGGGCAAAAAAATGATCAGGTCATAGCCATGTGTGCAGATCTTACAGGCTCCTTAAAATTGAATAACTTTCAAAAAGAACATCCAGAAAGATTTATTCAAGCTGGAATTTCAGAAGCCAACATGATTGGAATGGCAGCTGGTCTGGCAACCACCGGAAAAATTCCTTTCGCTACAACATTCGCCAACTTTGCAACAGGAAGAGTGTATGATCAGATTAGACAGTCGGTGGCTTACTCCCATAAAAATGTAAAGATATGTGCTTCTCATGCTGGTCTTACTTTAGGAGAAGATGGAGCGACTCATCAAATTTTGGAAGATATAGGTATGATGAAAATGTTGCCTGGTATGACCGTTATCAACCCCTGTGATTACAATCAGGTAATATCAGCCACCCATGCTATTGCTGAAATGAATGGGCCAGCTTACCTAAGATTCGGTAGACCATCTTGGCCCGTTTTTATGCCAGAAGAAGGTTTCGAAATTGGAAAAGCAATCATGATGCAAGCAGGTTCTGATGTAAGTATATTTGCTACAGGTCATTTGGTGTATCATGCCATGGAGGCGGTGAAGATTTTAAAATCTCAACACAGTATAAATGCTGAATTGATCAACATCCACACCATCAAACCATTGGATAATGATGCGATTCTTAACTCAGCCACGAAGACTGGTGCAGTGGTTACTGCAGAAGAACACCAGAGAAATGGAGGCCTTGGAGATAGTGTAGCACAGGTTTTAGCCCAATTCCACCCTACTCCTCAAGAATATGTTGCAGTCAATGACTCCTTTGGCGAATCAGGCAAGCCAGCACAGCTCTTGGACAAATATGGATTAGGAATACAGAATATAGTTGAGGCTGCTATTAAAGTCATCGAGCGTTCTACTAAATAGATTTTTATTAATCTCAATGCTTGGTTAAGAATGAGGGACTTTTGGATTTTATCTTACAAAGATTTAGGGATCTATTGTAGCTTATACTTTTCATCAATATTTCTAAACGGACAAGTATTATGGCTTTGCTATCCCTAATATAATTTTATTCACTTATAAACAACCACAAATCATCTATAATTCCATCTGCTTAAAATTGGATCAACACTTGGTCTTTCTCGACCTTGTCTCCTTTTGAAATCTTGATTTCTTTCACTGTACCAGTACCTACTGCTTTGATAACATTTTCCATTTTCATGGCTTCCAAAACCAATAAGTTATCTCCTTCGTTAACGATATCTCCTGTTTTAACATCTATGTTGATGACAAGTCCTGGCATTGGAGCTTTTAATTGATCAAGTGCAGGCTTTATAATTTCATTCATACCCATCCGTTCAACTCTTCGATCAACTTCATCTTGGAGCGTAAATGATATGGTTTGATGATCAATAAGAATCGAATATTCTTTGGTGTTTGGATCAAAAGAGCTAATGGTGCAATGGTGTATTTTATTTTTAAATTGCACAACCCAATGATCTTTATCTACAGATAGAACCTTGAATGAATTAATTTCTTTGATGTCCTCAGAATGTATTGTTAGGTTCTCGGACTTGAAGGAATATTTTTTCATGTAACCTTTGCTGCTTTACTCAAAAAATAGGTCTCAAAGATTGTAAAAATAAGGTAATTCATGGTAAAAGGAATCAAATACCATTTATCCTCGGGATTAGTCAATTTTACATAGATCGCGACCACCAAGAAAGAAGCAAAGACCTTAATAAATAGATTCATAACTACAATGTTCAAAAAAGAATACTTATTGGTGCTTTGAGCTGCTTTGATGGCTAGATAATACACAAATAAGGAAATAACTGAAAAAAGTAGCAAGGCAATCAGATTTAGATCGCTGTAGCTAAAAGCTGGAAAAAAATGGATAAGCAAATAATAAAGACCAATTGATACCAGGATCGTCACTATCAGGCCACTAAAGAATGAAGATAAGTTCATGGATTCTTAGATAATTCAAAATAAACTTTTACAAGATAGGCAACTACGGAAAAGAGCACAAGAAATGCTATGCCATAAGGTGTGGTGTTTTCAAAATAGGCATCAATTTTTTTACCAAAAAATGCTGCTATCAGTAATAAAACGAGCAATTGCATGACCATGCCCGAGTATTTCAGGTATGCGTTGGGGTGTCTGTTTTGTTTTGGTTGATTTTTTTCAGAACTCATCTAGTGCAAACTAGGCTTCCAACTCTGTAGGTGTAATGGATTTAATCTTTTGTCCACTCATATTGCAGTTTACGTTGAAGATACCACCAGGAGCGATTTTGAGCTTTCCTGTATTCACTTCTCCATGAACAGATCCAGTTTCTCTTATGTCCAGTTCATCAGACACAATCAAAGTTCCTTGAATGTATCCTTCAACAATGGCGTTTTGACATTTTACTTCACCATTGATTCTTCCATCAGTTCCAATGATGACCCTACCTGAACATTCAAGATTACCATTTAACTCACCATCAATGCGAATATCACTGTGTGCTTTAATGTTACCTTCTATTCCTGTACCACTAACCAAGCTATTGATTCCTGATGCATTATAACTTTGGTTGGGGCTTGAACTATCAGCTATTGGTTTTTTGTTGTTTCCAAACATCTTTGTCAGTTTTGGTCTATAAAAAAATCCTTGCATTGGTTAGATGCAAGGATTTCAATATATGAAATTTCTTTATGTTTCTCTAGAATCTCGGGCAATAAACAGACCTTTTTTCTGATCCGCAGATATAATAAACCAATGAGAACTCAAAAGCTCCATTGAAGTTTCCTCCTTCTTGTAATTTTGAAACATTGTAGTCATAGCTAAATCCTATGCCGTAAGTTTCATAATCAAATCTTGTTGTAAAGATTAATGCATCTGAATGTATTCCTCCATCTTCTTTGGTTCCTAATCTATACCAAAGACCTGCTTGCCAAGATTGTCTTACAATTCTTGATGATCCTAAAGCGAATCTTACAGAGGAACCAACATTAAATTCTCTGTGATTACCTTGAAACATAGCAACAACGTTTGGAATCACACCAATTCCTTTTGCAACTTCAATCATACCTCCTGCATGAACAGTAAGACGGCTATAAAGTGCAACAAAATTTTGTGATTGAAAAGAAACGTTTGGCTGATTAAGGTGCGCCATGGACAAACCTGCATAAAAGTTATTGTTGGCATCAAAGGTACTGAACCATAACAAACCTGCAGAAATATCAGAATAAAGGAAATCTGGCTGGGTTACAACACCTTTCGGTAAAGTTGGATCAAATCCACCTTGACCATCATGTTGGGTACCCCATTTCAATTGTTCTGAATTTATCTTTCTTTGACCTTCGCCAATATCAGCGCCTATTGAGAGGTAATGAGCCTTTTTTCTATAGCCTCCCATTTTCTTACTATATGCAATTGATAATCTCCCTTGTATAGTTCCAAATCTGGTAGCACCAGCAACATCTCCAAAGAAAGACCCGCCTATACCAAAATAATCAGATCTTCCCACCGGAATCTTCTGATCATAAGAAACTGAATATGTATTATATGCATCACTTTGTAATACAGCAGCCCATTGGTTTCTATAATTGGCTACTAAACGGGTATTACAATTCATTACACCTGTCATCGCTGGATTTAGATTCAGTGGTGACATGTAAAACTGTGAAAAGTGAATGTCTTGTGCATTCATAGATCCTGCCATGAAAAGCGGGAACATTAAAATCAACAAACTTTTAAATCGTGTCATAATCAAGTGTACAGTTACTGGTTTTAGTTATTGCCGAGGCAATCTGCCCCAAGTTAAAAAAACATGAGTAGAATCTGAAAAAAATGTCAGATACTATTCATATATAATCAATTAGTAATTCGTTAACTAACCAATTATATTACAAGGGCTTTGAAAATCATACGAGTTGCTATAAGTATTAGTCTAAATGTCGTTATTTAGTTGCTTATAGGTTGTTAAAATCTCAAAAAAAATTGATGAATCTTCTTACAAAAGCTGAATTCGGGGAAAATCCAATTAAAATCCATCATAAAGAGCGAATTTTGACAGTTGGATCATGCTTTGCAGAGCATATCGGACAAAATCTTATCGAAAATAAATTCAACATCTTATGCAATCCTTTTGGTATCATGTATAACCCAGGATCAATTTCATCCTGTTTGTACAGATTGCACGAGAACTCTTTAATTACTGCAAAGGAACTACAATTATGCCAAGATTACAATTGTCATCCTGACTTCCACAGTCGTTTTAATGGTATTGACAAATATGCGACAGAAAAATACATAAATACAGCAATTAATGATGCCTCTCACTTTGAAAAAGAAGGTCTTGATTGGTTGTTGATCAGTTTTGGAACTGCTTTTGTGTTCAAACAAAAAAGGGATGGAAGAATTGTCAATAATTGCCATAAAATTCCTGCATCTGAGTTTCATAGAGAATTAATGAGTATTGAACAAATCGTAAAACTAACTTTAGAGGGAATTCATAATCTAAGGAAATCCCATAATAATTTAAGAGTAATACTTACAGTAAGCCCCATAAGACACTTAAGAGATGGTCTCGTTCAGAACTTAAGAAGCAAAAGCAGACTTATTGAGGCTGTGCATCTTATGTGCCAAGAAGATCCAAATCTATTTTATTTTCCATCCTACGAAATCCTTAATGAAGAATTAAGAGATTATCGATGGTTTAAAGAAGATATGGCACATCCAACTCAGCAGGCAATTCAATACATTTGGAACAGATTCAAAAACTTTGGAATCCATGTTGAAAGTTTGAAACTTATTGCAAAAATGGAAGCCATCAAAAACAATCTGAACCACAGGCCTTTTTTATCTAGTTCAGCCCAATACAAAAAATTCTTAGATGTAACAGCACATAAAATTGACTTGATGATGCAAACTTACCCAGAGATAAGTTTTGATACAGAACTTTCTATCTTATCGTCATTGAGAAGTGGAACAAAAGACCACCAAGTGAAAACTTAGAATTTATAATAATTGAAAAGTAGTTAAACCAATCTGGACAGCTTTACATTTTGGATATCGGTTTCCTTTCCTCGATAATGGGTGTGTACATGAAGTAGTCCAGGTCTTTTTCCAACTTCGATGGACCCAAGCTCATCTTGGTAACCCAAAGCTTCCGCCCCATTGATGGTTGCCCATTTTAATAAAGTATCAAAATCGATGAAAGAATTATATTTTGATATGGTTTTCATTTCCTCCCAAATGCTCAATTGCCAATTAGAACTAAGACTATCCGTTCCGATGGTCATTTTGCACTTCTTTTCAATAAATATTTTGTAATCTGGTAGTTTATTCTCGATATACAAATTTGCATTGGCGCAGGTTGCCCAATAAACATGATCTGACCAATCATGTGCATCATCGATATCCTTGGCTCTGGTCAAGGTATTATGTACTAATAAAGTCTTCCTTCTAGGATCCATATTTGCAAGAGCATATATAATTGAGTGCACACCACGAGTAGGAACTTCCTTTAATGGCATACCTATACTTTCGTAAAAATCTAAAAATGCTCCGTCATTGTTTAAAAACAATTGGTCTTCAGCAGCAGTTTCTTGATTATGGATACTTATTGTTTCATTGGCTTTGCTATGGTCCGATAGGTAATCAAATAAGTCCTGACTAACCGTGTATGGTGCATGAGGAACCATTGATTTTTTATTATTGCCTTCATCGGATTGATAATCAAAAACTTCTTGATATTGTTTGGAGAACTGATCGGTTAATGCAGGATTGAGAAAATCGAACATTTCAATAAAGCTATAGTAGGCAATAGGGCTTTTATTTTTCTGTTTTGCTGTGTCTATTTTGTTGCAAATATCCCCTACCGCTTGGATGCCATTGTTAAACATTTCTGTATCTGCTGCAACAATGGCTTCGTCAATTTCATGCTGATCAACATCTCTAAATTTAACAACATGAGATATAAAGTTTATTAATCCAGTACCAGATGGAATTTTGGATTTCATATGAGACAACTCTAAATGGCAATGGGTATTTATCAATCCTGGAATAATAAATCCTTCGCAAAATTGAATAGAACTACTATCATGGTCTTCGAAATTCTCAATGGCCAGGATTTTTCCAGATTCATCGACAATGAGGACCTTTTGTTCTAAACTTTCTCCATGGCCAGTGAGGATATTATTTGCTGATATTATTCTGTGTGGTATCATTTTATTTCTTGTACGATCATTCCATTGATGACCCTTGGTTCGAAGTAAGAGCTTTTAGGTGGAAGGATCATATCATTATCTGCATAATAGCATATCTCTTTCGCACTGATTGGATATAGCATAAACCCCGCTGGGTTTAGCATGTTCCTTGATTCCTTTTTCATTCCTTTAAATTTTTCAACACCGGGTACATATTTTATGCCTTCATGTGATCTAACATCAGCAACTTGAAGAATTTTCTTGAGAACCAATTCATTGAGAAGATAGTAATCCAAAAGTACTTTTTGTTTTTTTTTGTACTTAGCAATAATGTCCTTTTTCCACTTTAGACGAAACCACATATCATCAATAAATAAGGTCATTTCATATTTCTTAGAGGGTTTTTGCTTGGATTTTAAAGGTATGATTTTAAACAAATCGGAAAGTGCTGCAATGAATTGAACAGGTCTCATTTGTGTTCCCAACTCAATAACTCTATTAAAATCATTAATTTTCAATTGATCAAAAGGCATCAGAACCGACAGCAGTGATTCAATTCTAAATGGAACCATTGCTTTTGAGGATTGATTCCAAAGTATTTTTGCGATAGAACATCTATGATGACCATCCGCAATGTAGGCTTTGGACACTTTCTTTTTAAACATATTGGAAACCATCTCCACATCCTCTCCTTTACTGATTTTCCAAAATCGATGGATTTCCTTTTTACTTTTTAATTTCTGTTCTAGATCTGGTTTTGTTTTGATTTTATTTTCAGCAAAGGTTCTAAATGATTTAAAAGGTTTGAAGCCAATTAAAACTGGCTTAATAAAAGCTTTTCTTTCTAAGGTCAATTGTAATTGTTCTTGTTCTTTCGAAGCAAGTGTCTTTTCATGAGGAAGCACTGAATTATTTAGGAACTCTTTAATATCAATGGCTGTAATTATTCCATAATGAGAAAGATTGGGTCCAATAATTTGGTATAGGTATATACTTTCGGATGCTTCCTTTTCATAAAAACCATTACCGACAAATTGAGGGTAATTTACTTTTACATTTGAAAAGAAAGATTCTAGATCGGCAATTAACTTGATCTTTGGAAACAATCCCTGAAAAGGAATTAAATTCATCTTTTTTGTTTTGTCTTAGGACAAATATAAAATTGATTGGAATAAGTGAAGAATCTTTTTCATTCTATTAGCGCATAAATTTCATATAGGAAGAAACCAAAATATTAGCTTTTGAATTGACTAGATTATCCAATGCTTTGTCTGCTTTGTTGGAAAAAAGACTTAATTCATCCATCATCTTAATAAATTCTACGGATTTATCATCCAAAGGTTGTAGCGCCTCCAACTCTTCTAATAAATGAATCATCGGATGTAATTCCTTCTCTTTTCTTTTTTTTATGATATGTCTAAATACCGTCCATATATCTTTAATAGCTGCATAATAATCTTTTCTGTCTCCATCTTTTTCAACCTTTACAATGAGTCCCCATTCTACTAATGAGCGCAAATTCATGTTTACATTACCTCTAGAGATCTTTAATTCTGACATAATATCATCAGTTGTTAATTCTGAAATACTGATAAGTAGTAAGCCATGAATTTGTCCCATGGTTTTATTAATTCCCCAATTGGTACCGAGTTCTCCCCAAGTTTTAATAAATTTTCCTTTTCCTTCTTGATATTCCATTTAGTAAGGATTGAAGTTTGGATAGGTAAACTAAAAATTTTCCAAATTGTTTAAAACTAAGAAAAACTTCGCTTCTTTAGTTAAAATATTTATACAAATGGAAGCTTTACAATCTCTGCTTCCATTTGTTTTTTACCAATTTGTATTTGAATACTTGTTCCTGGCTTCCTGAATGATCGTGGCACATAGCCCATACCAATAGGAATGTCTAAACTTGGTGACATCGCACCGGAAGTTACCTTGCCTATTACATTATCCTGCATATCTAAGATTTCATATCCATGCCTAGGAATTCTTTTTCCATCCATCTTAAAACCAATTAAGATTTCGCGATTCTTATTTGCCTTGAGCGATCTAAAATGATCTACGCCTCTAAAACTAGGTGTTTTATCGGGTTTTGAAATCCAATTTAAACCAGCAACAATTGGAGAAGTTTCATCATTTATATCATTGCCATAAAGAACGTATCCTTTTTCCAATCTCAAAGTATCTCTAGCGCCGAGTCCGACAGGTTTTAACTCAAAAGCTTGTCCTTTTTCAATAATTGCATTCCATAAGGCAAGCATATTTTCATTATCAACATAGAGTTCAAATCCACCTGCGCCCGTATAACCTGTTGCACTTATAAGAACATTTTCAATGCCGGCAAAGATTCCTTTTTTAAAATGGTAAAATTCAATTTCTGACAGATCAATATCCGTAAGTTCTTGCAATAAATTTGTTGCGTTTGGGCCTTGGATAGCTAATAATCCAGTATGATATGATATGTTAATTACCCTTGTATCGAAAACATTATTTTCATTGATCCAAGCCAAATCTTTTTCAATATTCGATGCATTGACGACCAACATAAAGGCTTGTTCCCCTTCTGAGCATTGATCTTCATCCAATCGGTATACAATCATATCATCAACAATTCCTCCCTCTGCATTCATGATGGCACTATACTGTGCGGCTCCAATTTCTAAAACGCTGGCATCATTGCTGGAAACCACTTGCACTAGATTTAGTGCTTCTTTTCCTTTGATGATAAATTGTCCCATATGAGATACATCAAAAATTCCACAGTTGCTTCGAACTGCCAGATGTTCTTCTATGATATTATCGTATTTTAAAGGCATATCGTATCCTGCAAAAGGAACCATTTTTGCTCCTAAAGCTACATGTGTATCATATAAAGGTGTACGTTTCATTATATCACTTTAATAATTATATCTTGAATTTTATCTCCTATTTCTATTTTTGAAAGTACATCCATTCCATCTACTACCTTCCCAAAAATAGTATAAGCGCCATCCAAATGAGGAGTGGGCGAATGCGTGACAAACCACTGAGAAGATTCAGTATGCAAGCCAGCAGAAGCATACCCAACATATGCTCCATCATCATAGTACATTGGACCTACTTCCGAACGTATGACATAATCTAAACTACCATATCCATCACCTCTATCGCAGCCGATTTGTGTAACGAAATTAGGAACAACTCTATGAACAGCTTTGTCGTTATAATACCCAGTATTGACTAGGCTCAGAAAATTTAATACTGAAACTGGTGCGTGGTCCGGAAATAGCTCAATGGTAAAAACACCCTTTTCCGTTTTAACAATCACTAAGTTTTGATCTTTAAACTGCTCGAGTAAGGAGAAATCTGGTTTGAATTTGGAATCAGCATTTGTTAATACCGGATCTCGAACCCCTTTCACTTTTGCCAATGCTTTTTCTAGTGCCCTGTAAGCTTCTATGTCTCTAGGCAAATTCAAATCATTTAGTGCGTTTTCAATCAAAGCTGTAGAGTCTAGTAATGTTGCAAGACCAGATTTTTCATTGGCTATCATATCACCAGCAACTGCAATTACTCCAGGATTATTTGATTCTAAACCTCGGTTGATGATGTTCATAATTTGACCACGCACGTATCTTCTGGTACTTTGAAATGTCTGATTAAATTCATCGTGAGTAACGATGGATTCCAATGCCTTCATAATCGAATACAAAACCGTATTGTTCTCTTCTTCTTCCATTAATTTAATGAGATCTGAATATGCGCCAGGATCATTACCTAAAGCTGAGATATATGATGCTTTCGCAAATGGGTTTTCTTGATCTTTAATGAGCTGCAATAATTCCCAACGGGTCGCAGAAAGGGTTTTTGTATAATTATACGGGAGATTTTTAAAAACAGCATAATACAATCTTGATCGAATCAACCAAGGTCTGTTTTTCTGCCTTGCCAAATTTCGATAGATCACTGCATCATCTTTGTTTCCATTTTGTACAAAAAAATCTGCTGCCGCATGAGCTACGCGGATATCAGGATCGTCTAAAGTTCCAATCATAATTTCTGCCCCAGTAATATAGTCCTGAGCACTGATAGCTTTTATTGCATTTATCTTAATCCTCCAATCTTGATCAAGCTTTAATTGATCTAAAAGAACTTCTTGAATTTCTTTATCCTTAATTTTTCTAAGACTCAAAAGTAGAGCCATTTTGATGTTTGGGTTTTGTTCTTTGATGATGGCCTGAGTAATCTGATATTTATAGTCATCGATTAAAACATTTTTTGATCGTGCGAGATAATGCGCTGCCATCAATCGTACTTGATCAGGAAAGGTTCCATCATTGATGTATTCAATAATTTGTTTTGTAGCATTTTCAGAAATAATTCCTCTTTTAGCAAATTGATAAAAAGCCCTTACTTGTCCTAAAAGAAGTAAAGTATCCGTATTCCGATAAGTAGTTACCGAGGCCATTGCCTCCAACATTTTCATTCCGCCAGTTTTTCCAATGGCTTCTAAGATTCTATTATTGAGTATATTATCTACCGATGAGGTATCTTGAGATCTAAATGCTGATACCAATATTTTTTCTGCTTTTGGTGATTTTGACTGACCCAAAGCATAGGCTGCCATTGCTGCAACTCTTCTTGTTGGATCATTGATCAAACTATCTAAGATTGGCAATGATCTTTCTGTTTGAAATGATGCTAAAGCTTTAGCAACCAAATATCGATGAGTTGGATCAGGTGAATGAGCATAATGGAATAGACTATCCTTATTTTGATTCAACTCATGTTGAATAATTCTTTGCACGATAGGGTTTTGGAGATCAAATTTGACTTCTGTAAGTTCTTGTTTTGATTCTGGAACACAGGCTGAAATCAAAATTATTGTGATAAAGGAAAGCAAATACTTAAGATCCATAATAGCATTATTAAGGCAAAACTAAATATTTGACGAAAGTAAGATAAAATAGGATTATAATGATTTTTATCTTTGCAAAATGGCAACACCACAAACCGCAGCTTTTCACACCTTAGGGTGTAAATTGAACTTTTCAGAGACTTCGAGTATTCGTAGAATGTTTGAAGATAAAGGTTATTCTACAGTTGATTTTGGTGAACCAGCGAATGTTTATGTAATCAACACTTGCTCCGTCACAGATTTTGCAGACCGGAAATGCAGATATGCTGTTCGACAAGCTCAAAAAGCCAATCCAGAGGCAAAAATTGTTGTTATTGGTTGTTATGCCCAATTAAAGCCAGAAGAAATTTCTAATATTCCTGGCGTTGACTTAGTGCTTGGTGCAGCTCAAAAATTTAATGTTCTCAATTACATTGACCAAATTGGAACCATGGACAAGGGCATGGTCATCGCTGGAGAAGTAGAAGAAGCAAATAGTTTTGTCGAGTCATTTTCTTTTGGGGATAGAACCAGATCTTTTTTAAAAGTCCAAGATGGCTGTAATTACAATTGCTCATTCTGCACGATTCCTCAAGCAAGAGGCAAGTCAAGAAGTGATACCATCGAAAATGTTTTACAAAATGTATCAAAAATAGCTGCCAAAGGCGTGAAAGAAATTGTTTTAACTGGAGTAAATCTGGGTGATTTTGGAAATGGAACAGAAGTAATTGAAGGAATAAAACCTAAAAAAGAAGCTCTTTTTATCGACCTGATAAAACAACTCGAGCTCACCGATGGGATTGAAAGATTTAGAATCTCTTCTATTGAACCCAATCTTTTGACGAAAGAAATTATCAATTTTGTTTCGCAATCAGAAAAGTTTGTTCCACATTTTCATATTCCACTTCAATCTGGTTCGAATGAGATTCTCAAATTGATGAGGAGAAGGTATTTAAGAGAATTGTATGAAGAAAGAATTGAATGGATCAGAGAAAAAATGCCAGATTGTTGTATAGGTGTTGATGTCATTGTTGGATTCCCAGGAGAAAGTGAAATTCACTTTAATGAAACTTTACAATTCTTATCCAATCTTGATGTTAACTACTTCCATGTTTTCACCTATTCCGAGCGCTCCAATACTTTGGCCAGTGAAATGAAAGATATTGTGCCAATGGAACTCAGAAGAAAGAGAAATGAGATTTTAAGAAATCTATCAGCAAGAAAAAAACGTCAATTTTATCTTAAGCACCAAGGTAAAATAAAAAAGGTGTTGTTAGAATATACAAAAAACCTTGATACACTTACTGGATTTACCAGTAACTATATCAAGGTAAAGGTTAAGGGTGAATTATCGCTCGTTAACGAGCTCAGGTCTGTCAAACTTGAAAATCTTACTCCAGAAGGAGTATTTGAAGCCAGTTTGACTTAAAATTATTAAAAGTTAATACCAAGGCTGGTTGTAAAGTAGTGCATACTACTTCCTTCAGTATTTTTTACTGAATTAAAAAAACCACGTTGATATTCCAAATTTAAGGTGAGAAAATAAATATCGAACTCAAAGCCTCCAACAGCGCCTCCTACTCCCTCATTAAATTCAAGATTAGAGGGATTATCATCAGAAACAGCAAGAGGTATTTTCAAAAAATAATCCACAGATCCCATCAATCTGATTCTTACTTGTATTTCTTTGCTTACTTCCCATATCCTAAAAGCTAATCCACCTCTTCCTTTGATGATATCGATAGAAGGATTATTAACTTTTAAGCTAAATTTTTGGGTTGGGAAAAAATTCAATTGATGATATTGCAATCCAATCATAAAATAAAAGCTATCATCACCAAGCCTTCCATCGGCACCCACTAAATACCCGGTGTGCGATTTATTTTTGGCTGTTAAGCTAAGCAAATCGGATTTCATAGAACTAGTTCCTGAATAGATGGTCATTCCTTGACCAAATCCAACAAAATAAAATGAAAAGAAAATTGATATAATTGCTAATTGTCTACATTTCATTTGAGTATACTAGATCTAAAGTGTCGAAATTAACCAATTTTGCAATGAGAAGGCAAGTATAATCAGTTAACAGATATTTTGCATGGTTTAGTATAGAGTTTTGGATTTATTGACAAGCAGTTTCCTATTTTGTGCCCATAAATGTAAAAAAGAATGTATCCAGACCTGTCCTACTTCTTCCACGACCTATTTGGAACCAATGTTGACAATTGGACTTCCATATTCAAAACCTTTGGGGTTTTCCTTGCTTTGGCGCTATTATCCGCTGCTGCTTTGGTGCGAAAGGAAATGATTAGAAAAGAAAAAGAAGGTTTACTCCCAAAAATTAAGATTAAAAAGATTGACAAAGGTAAGATGGCAATCAGAGAAGCTATCATTAATGGGCTTATCGGTTTATTTTTTGGATTTAAGATACCTTACATCCTTATGAACTTTCCTGCCTTTAAAGCTGATCCATCGGGTACTATTTTTTCTCTAAATGGTTCTTGGATCGGAGGAATTGTCGGTGCTTTGGCTTTAGGAGCCTTTTACTACTTTAACGGAAACCATAAGGTGGAAGCGACAACTGTTGATGGAGAATATTTGGTCAATCCCCATCAAAAACTTGGAGACATCATGATTGTTTGTGCAATTGTCGGTGTTGCTGGCTCAAGGCTATTTTCATTATTAGAGAACTGGAGCGATTTTATAGCTGACCCAATTGGCCAAATGTTTTCTGGAAGTGGTCTAACCATATATGGAGGATTAATCTGCTGTTTTATTTTTGTTCCAATGTACTTCAAAAAGATAGGCTTAAACACAAGGCACATGATGGATGTAGCGGCACCAGCGATTATGGTTGGCTACGCAGTTGGACGCATGGGATGCCACTTTGCAGGAGATGGTGATTGGGGAATAGTTAATCTTGCTGCACAACCAGGATGGTGGTTTTTGCCAGATTGGGTATGGGCATATGACTATCCTCACAATGTGATTCAACAAGGTGTTCAAATGACAGGTTGTGAGGGTATTTACTGCACCAAGCTTGAGGAACCTGTCTATCCTACTCCAATTTATGAAATTACCATGTCATTCATCGTGTTGGCAATACTTTGGGTATTGAGAAAGAGAATTAAGATTGCTGGAATGCTATTTTTCATTATGCTAATTCTTAATGGAATAGAGCGCTTCTTCATTGAGGGCATCCGAGTAAACCCAAAATATGATCTTCTGGGTATGGATTGGTCCTTATCTCAATGGATTGCAATAGGATTTATTGTTACAGGCATAATTGGTAGTATTATTTTAAAAATGCTACCTAAGGATGAACCCATTTCTCAAACTTATTAAATAAATATTTATGTCACAGATCGACAAAAGTTCCTTGAAATTTCTCAAAGATTTAGAAAAAAACAATAATCGGGAGTGGTTTAATGATAACAAAAGCAGATATGAAGCCATGCATCAGAATATGCAGGATTTTGCTGAAGCAGTCCAGGATGAAATGCAAAAGCATGACAGCATCGTTCCCACTTCACCTAAGAAAACACTTTTCAGGATATATAGAGATGTACGTTTTTCTAAAGACAAGAGTCCATACAAGACCTATGTTGGTGGAAGCCTAACGAGAGATACCCCTTGGTTAAGAGGTGGATATTACTTTGGTATACAACCTGGCGGAAAATCTATGATGGGCGCAGGATTTTGGAATCCAAATAAAGAAGATCTTAAATTAATTAGAGACCAGATTTCCGCTGACCCTAGACCACTAAGAAAAATTTTAAACAGCAAAAAATTCAAAGATCATTTTGGTGAATTGCAAGGAGAAAAATTAAAATCTTGCCCAAAGGGTTATGATAAAGAAGATCCAGCCATTGATCTGCTAAGACATAAACAATTTTTAACTTATGTCAAATTTAAGGACAGTGAGGTAACAGACAAAGGCTTTTTAAAATTATTGGTCAAGCAATATAAAGCCGTACGTCCTTTTTTTGATTATATGAGTGAAATTTTAACCCATGATTTGAATGGGGAACCATTAATCAAATAGACTAGGGTTAACAAAATAGATTTATTTGCCCCTTATTTAGATTAAGTCAAAATAAGATTCTAAATTTGGATTCGAAATGAATCTGAAAGAATTAAAAGAAGGTGATAGCGCTATCCTAGCCTCAATCAATGTAGGAGAAGACATTAAAAAATCACTGCTACTCAATGGAGTTTGTATTGGCAGCCTAATAGAAAAGAATTATAGTCCTTCTTTTGCTAAACTTTGCAACATTTCCATAAGGGGAAAGATGATAAGTATCAGAAACCACGATGCTATTAATATTGAAGTAGTCAAGTTTTCTGAAAAATGAAACAACTTGCACTTATAGGAAAACCCAATTCAGGGAAAAGCAGTCTGTTTAATAAACTGACAGGCCTAAATCAAAAAATTGGAAACTATTCTGGAGTTACGGTCGAAAAGAAATCAGGAATTTTCGAAGGTGTAAAAATTATTGATCTACCAGGATTAAAATCACTTTGGGTTGATAGTCTAGATGAACAAATTAGCCTTAGGGAAATATTGGATTATGCTGAAACAAATAGCCCTCTTCTATTTGTAGCCAACGGAGTTCAATTGGCCGATTCATTATTGCTTTTTTCAGAAATTGCAGATCTTCAAATCCCTATGATTTTGGTCATCAACTTCAAGGATGAATTAAAAAAGTCACAGTTGGTTCTGGATAAAGAAAAAATTAAAAACCATCTAGGATGTGAAGTAGTTTTAATGAACTCAAAAAATGGAGAAGGTCTTGATGAACTGAAAGCTTTGATCAGAGAAAATAAGGCACAGATCCCACACACTTTCAGAAGGAGCCAGTTTGAAAAGATGGATAAAAATGGCTTTGAAAATATCTATTTAAAAACAATCAAAGACCATCAGAATAAATTCACAAACGCTCAATATCAGCTTTTAGAAGCAGATTTTAGTCAAAGACAATTATTGGTAAGTAAAATTACCAATGAGGTTCTAAAAGAGGATCCAACAAAACTAGACATCCTTGCTAGCAGCAAGAAGGTTGATAAGATTCTCTTACATCCTATCTGGGGCATGATTACATTCCTATTGGTAATGTTGGTTGTTTTCCAAAGTGTATTTACTCTTGCAGGGATTCCAATGGATTGGATTGACCAACTTTTTGCTTGGATGTCTGAAAAAGCAAATGCAAACATCAGCACGCAATGGTTGGCTTCCTTGGTTTCAGATGGAGTTCTTGCTGGACTAGGCGGGGTGCTAATTTTTATTCCTCAAATTGCCATTTTGTTTATCCTATTGGGTATTTTAGAAAACACAGGATACCTTTCAAGAATTTCCTATATATCAGACAACTTTCTTCAAAAATTTGGTTTGAGTGGAAAATCAGTTATCCCTTTAATGTCCTCCTGGGCATGTGCTATTCCGGCCATCATGAGCACGCGTATGATTGAGGACAATCGAGAAAGAATGGCGGTTATTCTAGCATCCCCATTGATGACCTGTAGTGCTAGACTGCCCGTATACACCATTTTGATTGCAGTTATGTTTCCTGAAAATGGCGATGGATTTATCAATGCCAAAGGCTTGATGCTTTTCTTCTTGTACTTATTGGGGTTAGTTGCAACTTTAGTAGTGGCTTGGTTTATCAATAAACGAAGCAAATTTATTTCTGCAGCAGCTTGGACACTAGAATTACCGATGTATAGAATGCCCAATTGGAAGAATGTTTTTTACAATGCTTATGCTAAAACGAAGTCCTTTGTAGTTTCTGCTGGTAAGATTATTTTTCTTATTTCGGTTGCTTTATGGGTATTGGCAAGCTTTAGTCCGAAGAGTGAAGAATTCATAGACCAACAATACGAAAGCTACATTTCTACTATAGATCAAAACCAAGAAGTCATAAACAGAGAATCTATTGCTATTGAATATTCATATGCTGGATACTTAGGTAAATTAATTGAGCCTGCCATACAGCCTTTGGGTTATGATTGGAAAATTGGCATAGCCTTAATAACTTCGTTTGCAGCTAGAGAGGTATTTGTAGGCACCCTGAGCACGATCTATAGCATAGGATCAGAAGATGAATCAACTATCACAGAAAGACTTAGAAACGAGACCAATTTAAAGACAGGGCAAAAAAGATACAATTTGGCAACATCCATCTCCCTTCTTTTATTTTATGTTTTTGCGATGCAGTGCATGAGTACCTTGGCCATTGTCAGGAAAGAAACCGGAAAATGGAAATATGCTCTGTACCAGTTTATTGCTATGCTCATTTTGGCATACTGTGCAGCATTACTTGCCTATAATATTTTTTAGATCCCACTATTCACTCAAGTGAATTATTATAACTTTGGTTAAAATTATAAATAGTAAGAATTTATCATTACAATATATAATAATTTGATATATGCTTCAGATTAATTATAGAACCGCTAAAACTTCTGATCTTGAATATTTGTATGAATTCGAGCAAGGAATTATATCTGCTGAACGACCTTTTGATCCAACTTTAAAAGAAGGCAAGATTAACTATTATGATCTTAAAAAAATGATTCAGCAAGATGATGTAGAAATTATTTTGGCAGTATTAGGCGAGGAAATAATTGGGTCAGGTTATGTGAAAATAATAAAAGCTAAACCTTATTTAAAATTTGAAAGCTTGGCTTATATCGGATTTATTTATGTAAAACCAGATCATAGAAGAAAAGGAATAAGTCAAACCATCATTAAAAAACTAATCCAATGGGCAAAATCCAAAGGAATGAATGAAGTGAGATTGAATGTTTATCATGACAATGATCAAGCTGTAAGAGCATATGAAAAAATTGGCATGAAAAAACACCTTATTGAAATGAGAATGGAAATCTAAAGTTGAAACAGTTACAATTGACATTTGCTTAAAGCTCCAAAAAAACAAATAAAATATGTTGAAAAATCAGCAAACTTTCTCTCACCTAAAAATTACAAAAAATAACTTTTCTACTCAAAGTTCCATTTGGTCCACTTGTTTTAGGAACTTTTATTGTTTTTAAATAAATAGTAAAGAAGAAAAACGTAAGAACCAAAAGAAAGAAAAAAAATGCTAGGATGCATTCTTTCGATCTATTGCTGCTCGAATTTCATTAGCTCTTTCTTCTGAGATATCATAATTACGCATTACCAACATGGCTATGATGGTCCCGATCATTGGAAAGAAACAGAAAATGGCATGTAATCCATCGACTGCCGATTGTTGATCAGTAGTAGCAAGTTCTGGATTAAATCCTACATAAGCAATGATTAATCCACTAAGTCCTCCAGCAATGCCATAACCAAATTTTACCATCCACCAATAAATGGCACCAAATATTCCTTCTCTCCGAAGACCAGTATTAAGCTCATCTATATCTATCACATCAGCTGTCATAGACATCATAATAGTAAACAGACTGCCGATTCCAAATGAAAAGAAAGGAAGTGCAAAGATATACATCCAAGGTTTCCCAGGTACAAACAGGAAGTACAACATGCTATACCCAATCAGAGAAATTCCTTGTGCGACCATAAATGCTTTCTTCTTACCCCATACTTTTGACATTTTAGTTACAGCAGGTATTACAATGAAGGTAGTACCTAAAGCACCTAAACAACCAAATAGAGTAACCCAAACACCAGTTGCCGCAGCGTCCCCATTGAATAATTTATAAACTATTACAAAAAAAGTTAAGGAAGCCACGGTGTTGAATGAATTGAAGATTAGAAAAGTAGCCAAACATAATTTTCTAAAAGACTGAATTTTAAAGGATTCAATGAATCCATCAATAATACCTTTTATACTGTTACCAATATTAGCCAAATTTAACGGCGCATAATCTTTTTCTAAAGTTGATTCACTGTTAATAAAGATTGCAGGAACAATGGCGCAGATTGCACATGGTATTGCCACCCAAATTGCCAATTTTCTAGCCGCAACATCTGCAGAAGGAAACCATTGAGGGTCATACATAATTACCCAGAACCATGGTGCAATTACCCAAGCCCACTGACCTATCCATTGAGCAATTGCCATGATGTTGGTACGCTCATGAAAATCTTCAGTCATTTCATAACCCATGGCAACATATGGCACACTAAAAATTGTCAAACCAAAATAAAACACCAATGACCAAAGTAAGAAATACCAAAAATTATATTCCAAAGAATTTTCTTTGAACAATTGCCACATGAATATGTAGGATACTCCCATAATCAATCCTCCGATGAAAACATATTGCCGTCTCCTACCCCACTTAGATTTGGTATTGTCAGAAATGAAACCCATAATTGGATCAGTAATAGAATCAAAAATTCTGGGAGCAAAAAATATCAGCCCCCACATCCAACCTGGGAATCCTAAATCTTGAACCAAAACCACCATAAAAATTCCTAAAATTGCAGGAAACATTTGATTTGCAAACATTCCAATTCCAAAGGCAATTTTTTGCCCCATTGGTACTTTCACTGATTTTGTGTTCATGATAGGTCAATTTGGTTGGTTAAGATAACTTAATTATCTATTTCTCTTGTGAACTTTATTTATTTAATAGTGAAGGGAGTTGCACTTCATTCATTAAATCAGGATAACTACCATTAAAGGTTTTTACAATTGGCTTATTGCCTCTCGTTAAATCTTTGAAGGCACCTGTATCGACCAAATCCCAAATTGGATATTTTGCCTTACCTTCAACCGTAAACAAACCAAAATGGTTTTCAGATCCTTCTTTGTTATTGGCATCTTTCCAAGGCTCATCAAATGCTTCAAAGTAAAAGCAACTTATCTCATTTTGATTGGTCCATTCCCTCATAAGCTTGTAATACAAACCTGATTTATATTCATCAGTCGCTTTTGAACCAGATGGACCATACAAACCATTCGACACACTTGCCCAACCTGTTTCTCCAATATGTATTTCTTTTTCAGGATCTACACTATTAACAAAATCCTTGGTACTGCCATATTGTTTTTTAGCATAGTCTAGGGCTCGATGCATAACACTTAAAATTTTTTCTTCTTTAGACTTGTTTAATTCCAAATCAAGAGTACCCCAAAAGCTAGGGTTGTAATGTGTATCATGCATCGGATAAGTGTGCATCGATATATAATCAACCTGTTTAATCAGAGACTTTAAGGCATCCACTTGATAAGTCGAATCTCCCCCGCCCCAAGAAGCAAAATTATCTGAACTTGTAATCCATAAATCTTTAGGCAATTCACCTTTTCCTTTTAGGTCCTGCAAATATTCCACCCAATGCAAAATAACTTTTGGGTGAACATAATAACTTGTCGCCCACCTCACCATGGCTTCGTTACCAACCGATATGA
The DNA here is from genome assembly GCA_020630955.1 of Saprospiraceae bacterium. Classification (GTDB taxonomy): domain Bacteria; phylum Bacteroidota; class Bacteroidia; order Chitinophagales; family Saprospiraceae; genus JAHDBF01. The sequence continues at coordinate 103,504 of JAHDIE010000007.1, read as the reverse complement.
TTTTTACAATGTCAGGATAAGTTTTGGCCATTTCCACAGCTCGATCTATTTCTGCCTTATTATATTCAAAGTCACCTTTATCGTGATTTGGTTGTGAAGACCAAGCATTTTCGCAATTTATCCAAGCTCCAACCATCATGTACATTTCAAAATTTGAGTCTTCACTTTTCAAGGCTTTGATCGCTTTTAAAACATTTCTTGGATGTTCTAATTCCGTTTGATAAGTTCGAATGACCTTAATACCTAGTGCATTTAATATTCTAAGATCCTCCTTCAGCTCTGCAATAGTGGGTTGTATTTCTCGTGTCTGCATCCTGTAACCTCCAAATGCAATTGCTTGATAATTTTTATTTCCTAAAATTTCTTTTGCAGTTGGCCCTTCATCTTTTGTCTGCGATATTGATTTGTTATCATCTCCGCTTTGGCATGCTATAAACAAAGATGCTATGCAAAAAAATACAACTATTGATACATTCTTCACCATAAGCTAATCATCATTTCAGAATTGAAGAAAGTATGCTGAGTTTCAAATATTTAATTTTGTCTTCCCTATTAAAGATACTTTGACTGCTTGCGTGATCCAAGATCAATCCCTCTAATTGTACTGTGTTGTCATCCGTAATAATGGAAATAGAATTTCTATCTCCAATTTGATAAACAACTGGAACCTGGCAAACTGTAAAAGCCAAAGATTCTTCAGAAAGGCTTATAAGCTCTTTTTCTCCATTAATCTTCCAATATTCAAACTTTTTAGCCTCTTTTAAAAACTCTTCTTTTCTGAGTAAGCAAGGATTAAAAACCAAACTTCCATTTTTTAGAGAAACTCCTAATTCTCCGAATCTACTTAATATATCTTCTTTGACTTGACCTGTCATTCCAGGTTGTTGTGCACCCTTTCCTCCAGGGGTGTGCGAATAAGGATCTGTTGGGAAAGCCCCATATAAGGTGGGTGGTTTGTGGACACCAATGCCCGCATTGATTTCATAAAAGTGATCCAATAATCCACCAATAACCATTTTGTCTTCTCCAGAAGCAATCGCATCCAATAAACATTCCTGAACTGATAGCAAAAGTTTAGATACCATGTGCCAATATATAGATCCTAAACCTTCATATCCATAGAATGTACCTGATCTCCCAGTAAATTTCTTATGTTGGAATACTTTCTCAAAAAGTTGTAAAATACTTTTCATTTCTCTTTCTACTAATTCTGCATAAGTAGAATCCTTCAACCCAATCAAAGCCGATTCTAGATCAATTGCATTTCTAAAGTTGCCATTAAAATGAACATCACCATTATGATCCTTTTCAACAATTTCAAAATTTTTATCTAGGATCAATTGAGATAATAATTTTGAGGTCTGCACTTCTAAGCTTGAGATATTATTTTTCTCAAGAAATTTTGGCAAATTCTTATTTGGATAAAGAATATAACTGTATTGATCTTCTCTAAATAGCTTACTTGATTTCATGTTCGACAAAACATCCAAAACTTCTTTTCCATTTAAGAATCCCGAGCTTAACAAAGCAACTTGCCCTTCTAACATTTCGTCAAGAAAGCCAACGACAACACCACCTGATTTATCTGATTGTATGAGATTGTAGGCATGATACAAACCATCTTCTCTTTTATTAGATTTTATTGTTTTTTCAATACATTTATTAGCATCAGTTAAAAACTGAGATAAACGGCTAAGTTCTAGGCTGCCCTTATTTCCAGAAAATGAATTTTTATAGACACCATCCCTGTATACAAATGCAGCTTCTCCTGCCTTATCCATAAAAGATTTACGTTCCTCATTACTCATCCCGCTTTCGTAGGATGCTTCGGCATAATTTTGGAAAATATCTTCTAACTTATCAAACATCAAAAGTAATTCTGATGATATTTTCACCAATTGGGTGCCATGATTAGAAATAATTTTATCGAAGAACGAAATAAATCGTCTTAGGTAGTAAACGGTAACCATGGATACTCCATTCCCAACTAAGGCATTATTGGCATCATTCCACTCAGGACGTTGGGTATTCAACCAAATACCAGCATCAGGAATGAGATTTGATAATTTACACAAGAGTGTAACCATCATTTTCTCAATCAGGTTGGCACGATGTAAATTATCATTGGCATCATACAAAAGAGCACCATCTGCTCCAATTTTACTTCGATGATTTCTAATTTTTTGATCTAACTCAAAATCAAAATCAATGGTCTCTTTAGGGTTTTTAAATATATCCTGGTAGCTCTTTATTTTATATGGCACATTGGCAAATACAAAAAGTTCTTGATCATAATATGATTCTAATATTGATGAATCATATTCATTCAGAAACTCCAAAAACTTTAGCAGATATATAATTTGATGATCTCCCCAATACCCAATGTAAGACCAAGGATTATCTGGTTCAACAACTTCCCAATCAAAGCCATCTTTTGTAACACGATAAGGGTTGTAACCTTCAAAAGTGGTTGCATTAAAAAATTTATGCATCATGCTTTCCACATAAGCAGGATAAGATAATCCTAATGATTCCCAATTCTGAAATATATCTCGCCAATTGCCTTCGTAATAAAATTTGATTGATCCATCATTTTCATTTTGTGTATTGATATCAAACTTATTCCAAGGTCGGCTCGGATCACCATGCCTTCTGCTGAAAGTCAATGGCAAGTATTCCAAAGCCAATCTTTTAAGATCTTTATCAGTGGATTGTTGAACCAAAGATTTCAATTCCTGTAGTGAAAATTTATCAGAAAGAGAATCAAGTATGTTTTTAGAATTCTTATAAACTTCAGAATTTGCCTTCTCTAAATATTCTACAAAATCCTTGCGTAAAATGTCATAATGAAAAGGAAAAACTCCTCCTCTCATAATATTAAAAAGAGTATTGGAAAAATGTCGTGAATCCTTTTTTGAATCATTAGTACATTGCAATCCATCTGAAGTAGCTACTCTTTTGATCAGTTTTTCGGTTCCAACCTCAACATCCCTAATTACCTGATCATATAAATCATCTTTTTCATTTATACTTTTAATAATAGAGACAATATCACTATGATTCTTATTAACATCAGCAACAATCAACCAACCTTTGGTTTCATCGGGGTATAAAGAAAAATTATCGACCAAAAAGTAAGCTCCTTTTTCAGCTTTTACATCATATTCTAGATCAATTTCTCCTCCTTTCCTAAACTCATTTAATTGAAGAGATGAAACCAGATGTTTAGGATCGGACATTCCCAAACTCCAAACCACATTTGCCTTCAAGGCTTCACTAGGTTCAGCCCTATCTACAATCGTGGCACTTAAAGCATATATCCCTAAACCGGCAGATACCACCAACTCATTTCTCTTATAAGCATCCACTAAATTGCTTGCCGCATTTTGTAAATCTGGTTCCACCTTTGCAGGCAAAATATTTTGAATACCATCCAAAATCTTAATTTTCAATTCGCCTTTTGACTGATTAATTAAAGAGGAGCTCCGCACAAAGCCAAACTTATTACTTGAACTCCATTGGTATCTAAAACATAATTTAAGATCATGATTTATTTCTTCAAATATGACCTTATTTCCATATTCATTTTTATAAAGGTTGCGACTTATCGAATATATTCCTTCTTGACGAATGGACAATGGTTCCCAAAGAAAAGTCTCCTCCTTGGAAGAAACGTGTAAGATAGTTTTAGAGCCAGTGACTTCAGTGGACTCCGTAATTTTATCATCGGTGTAATACGGAAAAAGAGCATATTCAGCATTTCTTCTTCCCGCCGTTAACCCTCCATTACTTGATATAAACATCCAATGATTATCTCCACTAACGATGCTCATAAAAAACGGACGCATCTTATCATTATTTCTAATCTTAAAAAAGCGTTCTCCTGCTATAACTATATCTTCAATATCCACCGAATCAGTAAAATTTATTGCTTTTTCAACAGCACAATCTTCCATGCTTTAATTCCTTTAATAAGTTTATTTAATCGAACAATTTGCGAATATAATAATCGCCTGTCGTTTCCTTTAAAACATTAGGTATAATAATCTTTAATCAAACAGAAAATGGGCCATTTCTAGAGCAAATCCCATTACTTTTCTACTACCAATTGGTTCCTAAACTTTTCAGACTTTAATAAAGCCTCATAGATTTGAATTCTTCCGAAGTGATCTTTGATTGAAGCAACAGTAATATTCTGAGAATAAGGATTTAATTCATGCGCAATTTTGAGCGCAAAATAAGCCGCTCTTGGATACAGCTGGTACAAGCCATTTGCCTCACTGGGACCTTTAGCACATATTCCAAACCATTCCTCATTCATGTTATTCTTACCTACTTTATAATCAAAATCATAGCCCCCATTGGACCAAGAGGCATTGAGATCATGTATTCTTTCATTGACTCTGTCATCAAATCCGTACTTCCACCAACCGTCACTAAATTGGAAAGTAAATCCTCCCAAAGCATTTTCAGCTTTACCAAGACCTGCAACATTTTCATAAATTTCTCTCCAATTTTCAACCATGTAGTATGCTTGTTTTGACTGATGTTCTTCTTGACACAATTCATCAAATGCATCAGAACCAAACTCTGTCAACAAGACAGGCATTTTCAATTTTTGACTGACTACTTCAAACATATCACCAAAAGAAACTCCTCGATATGAGTTAGTACCAAATATATCCACATCTCTACATTCTTCAGCTATGATATCGATAAACATAAGATCACCATTGCATATTGCAACTGGATGGTTTTTATCTAATTTTTTGATGAGTTGACTTGCTTTGTTCATTAATGCATACATCGGTCTGGCTCTTTGTTCACCCACAACTGCTTGTGCATATTGCTGTTCGGGAAAGTCTTCTGTTTCAGACCCTGACCAAAATAATCCATAGTTATTTTCATTTCCTAATAAATACATCAATAACCCGGGGGTACTTTTATACTCTGCGACGAGCTCTTCTATTTCTTTTAGAAGCTGATGCTGCACATCCAATTGAGAATAATCAGTGGTTGCCACCCACTCTTCGTTCAACAATAAACCATACCGACCAAAAGAATGATTAAGCATAGTATAGATTCCATAATTTTCATAAATGTATTTAATCCATCTTGGAGGAACTCCAGTATACTGCCTTATAGCATTTACATTCATTGCCTTCAAAAGAGACATTTCAGAGGCTAATCCAGCCCTAATGACTTCATCTGACTTTTCCCAGAATTTAGCATTCAGGGTATTGGTGCCAATTGGAACATAATCCCAATTCATTCCATTAACGATAAATTTTTCTTCATCAATAAGGAGATAGTAACCAATCTCATTGTGAACAAGTTTTACTTGGTTTATATTTTGAGCAATAAGTTGTTCAGAAATAATATGTAAGAAAAAAACAAAAATGAATTTATACATCGATTGATTCTTTATACCAAAGTTTGTTCTTTAATTGGAATATTAACAAAATCGAATTGCGATCAAATTAAATAGAAAAATCAACAATTCTTAATTAAAACGTCGAAACTGAATAGTTGCGCTAATTTTCTCAACTCTTAAAGCTTTAAATTAAATAAATTCTATTTTCGCGTTTGATAGTCATAAAATACCTCAGTGCCAATATTAAAGAATAAATTAGAGATATTCATTCATATCCTTTTTTGGATATTCATTTTTTCTGCAGTAAATGTCGACTGGTCAGCCAATTGGTTAGATCCTAGTATAAGACCAAAGCAACCTGCCCCGTTGTCTGTACTTATCTTCCCTGTTTTTATATATATCAATGCCTTAGTCCTGATTCCAAAATATTTCTCGATAGCAACTTGGAAAAAATATGCTCTTTTAGCTTCATTTCTTTTTATCATTCCTGAACTTTTTCGCATTGTCCTATATCTATTTTTAGATGAATCGCTAACTTTTCAAAAATCTCTATTTAGCAGAGATAGCTTTATTTTCGGTTCTCCAAATGTCTTTTTCCTTGCCCTTAATCTTTCTTTTATTTATAAACTCACAAGAGACCATCTTATTAAGAAAGCCAAACCTGCAATTATTTATAAAGCAACCAAAAATCCATATGAGAACAACAACATTCTCAATACCGCTGAAGCTGACAAATTGAAACAAAAGCTTCTACTCGCTATGAATGAAAAACAACTCTATCTAAATCAGGATTTATCCTTAAGAGAACTAGCAGAATCCATAGATAGTACAGAAAAGAAAGTTTCCTACCTTATCAATCAACATATCGGCTCCAACTTCTATGAATGGGTAAATCAGTTTCGCGTTGAAAAATTCAAAACTGAAATTAGAAAATCTGAAAATAATGGACTTTCAATTGTTGGTGTTGCCTTAAATTGTGGATTTCCATCTAAAAGTAGCTTCTACAGAGCCTTTAAATCCTCGGTTGGGTGCTCTCCATCCGAATATTTGAAAAAATTGAATAAACCTTAATATCCATAGGGGTTCCAGTGTCCCAAATCATCCTTTGGGAATCTAAAGAAGTTCCATGGAATCCTATGAACCATCTTTGAAGTTACAAAATTGGACATAGGGATAATAGCTTCCTAGTTTTGAATCAAATAATTACTTCTTATGCATTTATCGATTCAAAATATCAGCAAAATCTATTCAAACAAAGTCAAAGCCTTGAATGACATTAGCCTTGATGTCAATGCAGGAATGTTTGGGCTTCTTGGCCCAAATGGTGCCGGAAAATCTTCTCTCATGCGAACCCTTGCAACTTTACAACATCCTACACAGGGTAATATTTTGTTTAATGGGCAAGATATTTTTAAAAATAGACACTCATACAGAAGGACATTAGGCTATCTACCTCAAGAATTTGGCGTCTATCAGAAAGAATCTGCGCAATCTCTTTTAAATTATTTTGCTATTCTAAAAGGCATTTACTCAAAGAAAGATCGGAACCTGATAATAGGACAAGTGCTTGAAACTACCAACTTGGTTGATGCTAGAAAACAAAGTGTTAGTACTTATTCCGGCGGAATGAAACAACGATTTGGTATTGCTCAATTATTACTCAATAATCCAAAGTTAATCATTGTAGATGAACCAACAGCAGGACTTGACCCAGCAGAAAGAATTAGGTTTTTAAATGTGCTCAGAAGTCTTAGTACAGATAATATTGTAATTTTTTCAACACATCTGGTTGAAGACATCCGAGAACTTTGTAACGATATGGCCATCATCAACAAAGGAACACTGTTAAATCAAAAAAAACCTATACAAGCAATTAATGAGCTAAAAGGAAAAATATGGGAAACTAGCTTTTCAATTAAACAACTATCAGACAAAAATATCTCGTTCACTGCATTGAGTGAAAAGTATAATGAGGATAATATCTTGATAAACAGAATTTATTCAAATGAGAATAATTCAAATTTTATCAAAGTAAAACCAAAGTTAGAGGACTATTATTTCATGACTTTAAATCGATCATTAAATGTATAATCCCATATTTAATTATGAATTAAGGTACTGGCTAAAATCTCCGCTTAGCTACTTTTTATTGGTAAGCTTCCTTTGTTTTTCGTGGTTTATCATGCTTGGAACTGGTGGCTTTTTTGATGGTCCAATCGAAACAAAAGAGTCAGTAAATTTTCTAAACTCACCGTATGCTTTATGTCTTAATGGTTTTTTGTTTGCAAAATTTTTATTATTTGTATTGGTGATATTCTTTGGCCTTGGAAGCTTTAGAGATTACCGCCATAATAGTCATCTTATTCTCTTCAGCTTTCCAATTAAAAAATTCCAATATTTAAATGGAAAATTCTGGAGCGCTGCTCTTTTTGTAGCACTGTGCTCATTCTTTGTCTTTGCAGGGATATATTTTGGAGAAATAATGCTAGGAAAAAACAATCCCCAAATTACCAATTTTCAATTTAAGGCATATCTAGTTGCTTACTTTTTTTACTTGCTATGGACATTGATAATTATTGGTGTATTTGTCTTTACTAGTGTGACATTGACAAGAAATCTGTTTGCTGGATTCGTAGTCATTTTTTGTTTTGTCCTCCTACAAATCATTTTAGAAAACGCTCTTTTTAATTATCCTAGGACTTTGGCCTTATTAGACCCCTTTGCTCAAAACGCTTTTTATTTGGCAACGGAAGATTGGACACAAACAACGAGAAATTCAAGCAGTTTACCATTGTCCAAAATGCTTGTTGCTAATAGACTATTTTGGATGAGCTTAGCACTTATTATGTTCTATTTCTTACATAAGAAGTTTGATTTTCTATTTAAAAAACCTATTGAATTTGGCCAACAAGCTAAACCAAAAGAATTATTGGAAAGCAGCACAAAGCCTAGATCTACTGAATTCACTGTCCATATCAGACATGACATATTAGCGAAAATCAGATACACTTTGCTTCTTTCAATTTCAGACTTAAGGCAAATATTTAATAGCTGGATGTTTATCCTTTCATCCAGTTTTGGAATTATTACCATTTTTTTTATCCAATTGAAAGTAGTCAACACTGGAGATTTTAATTTGTTGCCATTGACCAGACTTTTCATTGGCGCACCATTAAAAATCTATTCTGTAATTATTATCTTTTGCACCTTTCTCTTTTCAAACCTCATTGTAGAAAGAAGTAGGATAAACAAAATGCATCTATTGATGGATGCTACTCCCATTCAAAATTGGCAACTCATTGGATCAAAGGTATTGGCGGTATCTGCTATGCAAGTATTTCAACTTATCTTGTTTCTATTGGTTAGTATAATCATCCAACTAGCAAACAAGTACTATCATTTTGAGTTCGATTTGTATTTTATCCAACTCTTCATTTTAAGTTTACCTAGTTTGTTTGTTTGGACAATTACAAGTCTTTTATTTCATTCATTGATATCAAATCGTATGATTGGTTTGTTTTTACTTTCTTGCCTTTGGTTGGGTTCACAATCATTGGATCAATTAGGAATAAACACTCATCTTCTTGCGTACAACTTGATGCCCAATTTGGAATACTCCGATTTTAATGGATTCGGAAATCAACTGAAAGGATATTTTTTAGTTAGCAACTATTGGTTAAGCTTCGCTTTTGTAATCATTCCTTGCTTGGCTTTTTTCTGGAGACGAGGATCTGCAAGCTCATTTAAAGAACGGTTACATTTGATCAAACAGAGATTAAATCCAGTCAATGCATTACTACTTTTATTATTCGTTCTAAATTTTACCTATTTTGCTTTAAGCCTATACAAAGAAGAAAAGAACGAAAAGCAAAATAATTATAGTTCAAAACAATTAAAAAAAGCACTGAACGAACATAAAGCCGTATGGAATAAATATGCAAACATAACTCAGCCAATCATTACCGAAATAGATTTAAAGCTAGATTTATTTCCCCGCACACAAAACTTCTATGCAGAGGGAGTTACTAAACTAATCAACAATAGTCATGACAATATTGATACACTATTGATTAGAACTGGGTTTGATGAGATTAGTAATATATATTTGGAGGATAAAGCTGAACTTATTCTAGAAGATAAAATCATGAAATCTCAATTATTTATCTTAAAGGAGCAATTAAACCCAGGCGATAGTTTGACTTTTAAATTTGATATTCGAAATGGAAAAAATACAACTTTCACTAGAAATTCTAATGTCCTAACAAACGGAACATTTTTAAAACATGATATTCTTCCAAGAATTGGATATCAATTTAAGGAAGACCTTGACAACTCAAGACAATTTCACTATTTCCATGACGATGCACATACCATCCATCTGCATACTAAAATTAGTACCTCAGAAGATCAAATTGCTATATCTCCTGGAGTTTTAGTAGATAGTTTCAAAGATGGAAATCGAAATTATTTTAGCTATGCAACATCATTTCCAATTAAAATTAATTTTTCTTTTCACTCGGGTAAATATCTCACTGCTAGAGAATACTCAGATTCTACTAAAATTGAATTAATGCATCACGAGAACCATAGCTATAATTTTGATGAAATGTTTGAAGGGATTAAAGCCTCATTAGATTATAATCGCCAATTTGGAAACTACCCTCATGAGCATGTTCGAATTATTGAGTATCCTCATATCCTAGAAAGATATGCAGCAACGCTAAGTTGTAATAATATCCCTTCATCGGAATTATTATTTAATCTCAATACCAATGCTATGAAGAATAAATCCAATTTAGCTTTTTATGTAATGGCCCATGAGTTGACCCATGAATGGTTTGGAAATCAACTTAAACCTGCCAAAGGACCAGGGGCGAAGATGATTTCAGAAAGTATTACAGAATACCTAACATTTTGTATTTACAAAAAATATAAAGGCCAAGAAATGGCAAACAAATTTCTTGAACAACAATTCGAAAGATATCAAAGGGGACGTAAAAGAGAAAAAGGAAAAGAACCTCCTTTGTTCAAAGTAAGATCCAATCAGGATTACATTGCTTATGGCAAAGGTACAATTGCATTTCACCAAATAAGTAAAATAATAGGTGAAGAAGAATTCTTGAAGATACTTCAGCACTTTCATAAAGAATATAGCGGATCCAATTATCCCAATTCAGAACAATTTGTTGAATTTCTTAAAAATAAAATCTCCGACATTCATCATCCTCTTGTGAATCAATGGTTTCTTGAAGTTCATGATTTTAAATTTGAAGAAATTTACTAAAAATTGACAAATGAAAAAGAAAGAAACCTTATGTTAGTCAAATTAATAAAGAGATGCTTATGTATAATCTTTATCAAGAAAAGCAATTTATAAAAATATGTTGTATTAGTAGCGTTGAAGAAGCCAACTTGGCCATAAAATATGGAGCTTCTGCCCTTGGGCTAGTTAGCTCTATGCCAAGTGGACCTGGCATCATTGAAGATGATGTAATATTGCAAATTTCAAATGCCATCCCAAATGATATAGCGACATTCCTACTTACCAGTAAGTCACAGGCTTCAGACATAATTGAACAAATTGAAAAGTTTAATCCAGATTATATTCAGATTGTTGACAAGATAGAAAAAACGGTATATCAAAAACTTAGATTTAAATTTCCGTCCTTAAAGATTGTACAAGTAATCCATGTACAAAATGAAAAGTCCATTCAAGAAGTTTTGGATTTGAAAAATCAAGTAGATTTTATTCTTTTGGATAGTGGCAATCCAAACGCCAAAATAAAAACATTAGGAGGTACAGGCAAGACACACAATTGGGAAATAAGTAAAAAAATTGTTGAACTGTCTGCAACTCCCATCATTCTCGCTGGAGGACTAAATAGCTCAAATGTATCCAGAGCCATAGAGCAAGTAAATCCTTTCGGGCTTGATCTTTGCAGTGGCGTCAGAAGCAATAATGTTTTGAATGAAACAAAATTAGCAGACTTTTTCAAAGCTGTAGACCAAGGAATGTCACTTTAAATACCGAGAATGCCAATCGATTATTAGACTATCTCTCAACTCACGATGCGAACCCAATCCATGGGTACCTCCATCAATAAAATGATACTCAAATTCCTTTTCATGCTTTTGCAATTCTGGTATAATTCGTTCTACCAATTCTACTTTAGAACGCCAATCATCCCTTCCATGTAGAATAAGTAAAGGTTCATTTAATTCATCTACCCAAAGAATCGGAGACCGCTTATCATATTCCTCTTTATAATTTATGGTATCCCCAATTAAAGGTAAATTCACTTTGGTGTATTTATCAGGTCGATGTGAGTGACTATCGCGTATATCTACAGAAGTGCCAATAACTGATACCGATTGAATTTCATCACTCAGTCTACTTATTTGGTAAGCATTCCTTCCGCCTCTGGATACTCCATGAATTCCAATTCTTTCTCCATCCACAAAAGGAAGATTCTGAGCGATCTCAATCAATTTTATAATGTCCTGAAGATCGTCCCCACCCATTTGGTCATATCCTTGACTAAAAATATTTCCGCGTAGCTGACTAGCCAACACAACAAAACCACCGCCTGCAAGATCTCTTTGTTTTTCTAATTCATTCCTATCGATGGTTCCAAAATCCCTATTACCACCACGACAATAAATAATGGCAGGGAAAATTTTATCCTCAGCTTTTGGTTTATGGATATAACCCGTGATCATTAATCCATCAACCCGATATTTGATTTCATAGGATTCTATAATTGGTCCATTAGCTACATTACTCGAATTGTACAAATACTGATAGGAAATCAAATCATTGAACACTTCAATATTTTTAATGTTTTTTGAGACAATATCATCTTTGCTGCTTGTGCAACTCAATAAAAAGCAAGTCGTGAATAAGAATAAAATAGCTTTGTTTTTCATGGCGATAAAATTAACACTTGCAAGCATAGATTAAATTAACAAAGTGTAAATTATTGTAAATGAGATGTTAAGCACCTACTCGATGAATTTCATCACACAAAGCCTGATATAAAAATTGGAGTAGTATTAACTTAACCCTGTATTTTCACAACAATTGTGATAACTGAAGGACATTAAACAACTTGTGGAACACCAAAGAAATATCTAACTTCGAATAAACGTTGGATTAGATAACCAGTCAGCTCAGCCCATTGATTCAGAAAACTACCTTTCTTTACCTTCATATTATTGATGATCGATTACTTCTGTAAATAATGAAAGTAAATTCAAAATATCATCGATTCATTAAAAAGGTTTGGATCTTGGAAAATTCCTCTTCCATGTATAAGCGAAATACCGGCATCATGGTAGGAGACGGTAGATTTGAACTCGTTTTTGTAAAAGGAAATGGATATCGAACTATTAGAAATTGTAAAACTGAAACTTTCACAAAAGGAATCTACTTAGGAGGACAAATGAATCAACCCTTAGATTTAGAAATTCTTCCCGATACGCACATCACATTTATAAAACTTGAACCTTGGATTATAAGCATCCTTTCTAAATTTGATTTTAGAGAAAGTCTAAACAACACTGTTCCATTCGAAGAATTAAACAAAGCATTATTTAATAAATTAAAGGATTTAGACTCTGTAATAGACCTCAACACCATTCTCAACATTATAAGTCAAGAATTAAGTAACGCAGATGGCGAACAAACAAATTGGAGAATTCTCCAAAATTGTTGCTCTTTACTTGACACCGGCTATATTGATTTTAAACAAGCAAAGGATACTTACTTAAAAGACACAAGACTTTCTGCTCGAACCATTGAAAATAAATTTACGAAAGGCATAGGTTTGTCTCCTCAACAATATGCCATTGGAATTCGATTCAGAAAATTTACCGAAGAGTTAAAAAACAATCCTAAAAAACTAACCATCACTAATCTTTCTTACAAACATGGCTTCTATGACCAAGCTCATTTGAATAGACTGTTTAAGAAATATTGGGGCTACTCGCCCAATAAAATTCCACATCAAAGCATATTCATCACTGACGAAAAAGAAACTTTTCGCTATTATACAATTTAGCTTAGCAAAAGCAATCTAAATTTGACTTTTCAACTACACTTATGACAAGATATTATTTTGTTCTACTGATGATGTTTAGCGCTGCTTGTACAACCAATACAGAGGTTCCAAAAGCTAGCTCAATTATAATTATCCCTCAATATGGATCCTTTTATGAAAATGGATTGAAGCATGGACAGATCATGAAGAAGGAAATCAGCCATCAAATCCAAAACTGGGAGCAAGCTATTAAGTCTTATTTAAACATAAATAGGGACAGTATGTCAAACATAGTCCATAAACACACAAATTTTTTGGGTTCAATAAATTTACATGCACCTGAATTTTTAGAAGAAATAAACGGAATTGCAGATGGAGCAGAAATTACTCGAGAGCTAGTACTTCTATACAATTTGGGTGAAGAAATTTTCAATTACTGTACTGCCAATTTTGAGTCTTGCTCAAATATTGCTTTTAATGGAATGCATGAAAATACTTTAGCCTATAATCAAGATTTGCCTGAATTCTTTCATGGCAATGGTCAAAGAATAATTTTACAGCACAAAGAACACTATGTTTTCACAATGCCAGGTTGCATTGCCTTAAGCGGAGTTTCTACAAACCTCGCGGTAAGTTGTAATTCACTCCCAATGCTGAAAATGAATAAAAATGCACTTCCATTGCCTTTTTACATCAGAAAATTATTGGCTACCAAATCCACAAATTCTGCTAAAGCATTTGTAGAAAATGTGCCATTAACCATAGGTCAAAATCTACTAATGATTAATCACGAATGGGTTGTAAGTGCCGAGATTTCAAAAAATCAAACAAAATGGATTTCGGTCGCTGAAAATGAGTTTCATGCCCACACCAATTTCCCTATCAAAAATGATGATTACAAATATGAAATTTACAAAAAACCAAATTGTTCACGGTATCATTTTATGGACTCAATTAGAATGGAGCTAAGCAATAATCCTAATGTCGATATCCCGAAAGAAATCAATGAAATTTGTGCACAAACTCCAATACTAAATAAAGAAACTTATTTGCGGTTTATTGTTTCTTTCAAAAAGAACTCTAATCCGCATATTGAATTCATTAATCCATCAACAAAGGAATCAATATTTCTAAAATTTTAATTATGTATAAATTATTCTTTTCAATTTTTCCATTCGTTTTTGTTATCTCCCAATTATTTTCTCAAGAAACCGCCATTGCAATTCCCACAAATCCGCTAACCATTGACGGAAGCTTTAAGGATTGGCCTGAAGAAGTAAATTGGTACAATTTAGTTAATCATTATGGAGATGCCAATCAGTCAAACGAAGACTTTAGCGCTCAGTTTTCTGCAGCCTATAATGAAGAAGAACAGGCGATTTACATTGCCTTAAAGGTAATAGATGATTACCTAATTGAAGACGATGGCTCAGAAAACAGTCCGGGAGATAATATACTTTTATACATTGATCCAACGCACGATAGAAAAGGTGGCGCTCCACTGTACTATACTGCAACTTCCAAACTGTTGGAAGTGAATCATAAACAAGAAGCATTTGATGGGAGAAATTTATTTATGACTTTAGAGCAGGCTCAGGTCCAACGCAAGAGAGCAGGAAACATTACGCAATACGAATGGAGATTGGAAATCAAAGATAAAATAAGAGCAAATAATGTTATCGGACTTGACTTTATGATTAATGATTTTGACGGAAAATCAGAAAATGATGCAATTCTACTTTGGAAAGGATTATTTGCGAAAAGTATTGCTTCAGAAAGATTAGGACAACTATTATTATCTGATAAAAACCCTAAAGTTGGTAAACTAGAAGGAAAAATAGACATGAGTACTATTCCTACCAATGAAAGAATTGACAACATAGATATTGTTTCTATTGACAATCCATCACTTTGGCTAAGAGCAAGTATTGATTCAAATGGGTACTTTCAAAAATATTTACCGGAAGGTAACTACCAACTTAAACCAACTAGATTTTTCACATCTCCAATTTACTCTGCTGGCTTTAAACAAAATACCCGAAAACTCAAGTATATAGGTTCTCCAAAATTTAAAATTTCAAATAATGGAATCACAAAATCTGAAGACTTAACATTGAAAATTATCGATGTTCCGCAATTTGAAAAGAAAGAAAATAGCACACTTCCCATTGAAACTTTAACAGTAAAAGAAATTGACAATTTTGTAAATGCTTATAAGGAATATTACAAAATTCCTGCAGTATCTGTGGTTGTCATCAGAGACAATCAGGTAGTGTACGACCAAACAATAGGCATAAAACATAATTTATCAAATGATGCCGTAGACAATTATTCTTTATTTGAAGCTGCATCTATCACAAAATCCATTTTTGCCGTTCTTGTTTTGCGATTGGCTGAGCAAGGCATAATAGATTTGGATAAGCCTCTATATCAATATTTAGCCTTTCCAAACATTGAAAATGATGAACGATCTAAACTTATCACAGCAAGAATTGTTCTTGGTCATCAGGCTGGTTTGCCCAATTGGCCTTGGGGAGGACCACATGCTTGGGAAAATGGTAGAGAAACCAAATTAATTGCTGAACCAGGTAATGAATTTCATTACTCTGGAGAGGCCTTTAATTATTTAGGTAGAGTGATTGAAAAGATTACGGGTAAAAGCATAGAAATGCTTTACGAGCAAGAAATTGCCAATCAATTTGAGATAAAAGACTCATACTTTAATTATCATGAACACCTCAAGAATAGAATGACTTTGGGTCATCGCCAAATTTACCCTGAATTCAAAGAGAGAGAATGGCGATCGAGCCCTGCCTCCAGCTTTCTAACAAATGCACACCTTTTTAAAGGTTTCATACTTGCGCTTATGAATGAAAAAGTACTAAATAAAAATTCATATGAATTGATCTACAAACCTTACACCATATTAAATGCAGAACAAAGAATATATGACCCTGAGCTACCTCAATTTATTTCACAAGGATTTTTCGTCCAGGATACTCCAGATGGGAAATTGTTAGCACACGGAGGAAATAACGGAGACTTTGATAGTAAATTTGGCTACAATCCAGATAAAAAATTCGCCTACATTGCTTTTGCCAATAGCAATCTAGGAGACGAATTCATTAGAGCTTTGGAAGTATTTCTACTTAGAAATGAATAACAAATCAAACTTCAACCGAGACAAAAACATTGGGTAAATTATTAAGCAAGAAAGGCGAAATATCACTTCCGCCTTTTTTGCTTAATAATTATTCTTCTAATTAAATATGTACCGCAATCCCAATTGTGCTTGCCATCTACTATTCAATCCAAAGTCGTTGAAGAAGGTTTGCGTTCTACTTGTATCAAAAGTATAAACCGGGTTTCCATCAACAACATTCACTGCAATTGGTTGGGTAAGACCTGTATTGGATGCTCTTTGTCTAACACCCCATGAGCTACTAATTAGGTTTCCTATATTCAAGACATCAAGACTAATTTGGAATTTGCTTCCGTCATTGATTCCAAAATCTTGAAGAACTCTGAAATCCCAATTTGAATACCAAGGAGATAATGCTCCATATCTTTCTGTGTACTCCCCTCTTAAGCCACTTAAGTATTCATCTTGTGATATAAAGGCTTTGAAAGCAGATCTCTGACTTGATTCATCACCTGTAAAACTCATTGCATCTATTTCTGCATCTGTTGGCACATACAATAGATCGTTTAAAAAAGATCCATCATTGTTAATATCTCCTCCATAAGTATAACTAAATCTTCCTCCTTTTACATATTCGCCAAACAAACTTAAAGTGGTTGCACTTCTTTTACCGTATGAAAATTTCTTAGAAAAAGCAGCTAAAACTCTATGTTTGTTGCCATATAAAGACGGAGCCAGGTTAGCTTCATTAGTATGCATAATATTAGCAGGGTTTCTATCATAAGCGTCTGAAGATATCTCCGCATCAATAGAGTTAACCTCTTTTGCATTGAGATAATTATATCCAATCATAACAAAGTTATTACTCCATGCTCTTTGCATATTCAATGACACATTCAATGAAGATCCTAGGTTTGTATTGGTAAACACATAAGCATTGGTAGCTCCACCAAAAGGACCTTGCGCTCTGTCTCCATCTAGGTAAATAGGTCTATTATCAGGACCATTCAATTGGCCCGTTGGTAGTTTCAAACCATGATTCTGAACCATTTGTGCTTGGATGTCTTTGGTATATAATACATCAACGGTTCCGGTCCAATCATTTATTTTCTGATCATATCCTAAACTTGTTCTCCAAACTTGGGGAAACTTAAAAGCAGGATCTGTCATATTATAGAAAAAGAAATCTGGGTTCGCTACTTGATTTCCAATCCAAACCGCTGGAAATCTTCCTGCAAACAATCCAGTTCCACCTCTAAGTTGGGATGTTCTATCTCCTTTCACATCATAATTAAAACCAACTCTTGGATTGATAAGTATATTACCTTTCGGTAAATCAGTATGATTGTATTGAACTGCTTCTCCGCTTGCATTGTAGTAAGTAACCTCAGGAGCATATACTCCTCCATCTGCTAAAAGACCTCCTTTTCGATCAATATTTTGTTGAATTAAATCTGCAGTATTAAAATACAAAGGAACATCCATTCTAACCCCATAAGTTACTGATAACTTGTCACTTGCTTGCAATTCATCTTGCACATACAAAGCCCATTGACCAAGATTTGTTTCTGCTAATGCCCAGCTGTCATTGGCATTGTTTGCAGCATAAGCTGCTCTTGCAGCCTCTACCTCTGCAGCAAAATCTTCTGAAGTTAGTACTGATTCTGCATCTGCAATATCAAAGCCTGGGAAGAATACTCTAAAACCATATGAGGTTAAATTGAATGAATTATCGAAATCAAATTTTTCAAAAGATGTTCCAATTGTAATGTTATGATTTCCTGCGTAAATATTTAAATTATTATTGAATTGAATAACATCTTGGCTCAATACGTTATTTACAGAAAAAGGTTCATGCCCAGCAATGATATAGTTTATTCCATCTTTAGCAATATTAATTACTGGAAATGGCTCAGAAAATGGATCTCTATGATCTCTAAAAGAAGTATAACCTAATTGCATCTTATTGGCAACATTACCAAACAATGATTTAAGTTCTACAATACCTGAATTGATCTTGTTGTTGATTCTATAGCCACTATTTTCAAATTGCAAGGTCGTAAAATCAGGACCTCTCCTTCCAATTGCCGAAGGGTGTGCTGGTTGTTCTTTAAAAGCATTTAAGAAGTTATAGGTTGCAGATAATGTATGATTTTGATTCAAGTTAAAATCCAATTTCAACAAAGCCTTGGTATTATCACTACTGTATCTAAAGTTCGAAAAAGCACCAGTGTCATAACCATAGTTCTCCATCAGTAAATCTGAAACCAGTTGCATATCTGAAGCCAAGACACGAGATTCATTTGAAGCTCCTGACCCAGTATTTGGTTCAAACAAAGATCCTAAGTCAGATCGATTGGTAATTTCAAGATTTGCAAAAAAGAAAACTTTGTTTTTAACGATTGGTCCACCCAATGCAAGACCATATTGCGAAGAACTTAGATCTCCCTTTGGAACCTCTTGGCCGTCAACCTTCCCTCCTGTCATTGCACTATTTCTATAAAAGCCATAAGCGGTTCCTTTTAATTTATTAGTACCCGATTTGGTTACAGCATTAATAGAAGCACCTGTAAATCCTGATTGAGTTACATCATATGGAGCGATATTAACGCTAATTTGATCTATTGCATCCAAAGAAACTGGCTGGGCATCCGATTGTCCTCCTGGAGTTGCAGCATCCAATCCAAATGGGTTATTGAAAATGGTCCCATTAAGGCTATAATTATTAAACTGATCATTTCTTCCAGCAAATGATCCACCTTCTGCAGACATAGGATTCAATCTTGTGTAATCATCTGCTGAACGCGAAATAGTTGGAAGATTTTGGAGCTTATCTAAATCAATTGTAGTTCCAGCACCAGTCTTTTCTCCATTGAGTATTGGGTCCAATGCCCCACTTATAACCACTTCATCCAATTGTACTCCATCTTCTTTCAATTCAAAATCCAAAGAAAGCTTTTGACCTAATGATAAGTAGATCTCATCTTGAGATAATGTTGTATAGCCAAGATAACTTGACTCTACAGTATACGGCCCACCTATTCTCATATTGGCAATATTGAATTTGCCATTAACATTGGTGACAACACCATAGCTTGTTCCAGTTGGAACATGTGTTGCTATCACCGTAGCTCCTATCAGTTCTTCGCCATTTTTATTAGAGATTGTCCCACTCATGCTTGAAGTGGTAACCTGCGCAAACAACCCTGTGGTAAAAAATACCATTAAAAGGGTTAAAACATTTTTCATATATGGTTTATTTTGTTGGTTTAATTAACAACAAATTTAAACCTACAGATCAAATACCAAAAGATCCATCGTTGGTTATTATCAACATGATATCCACAGTATTTATAATGATTTTTTTTATAACAAATGCTCATTAAAGTAGTTTGTTAAATTCCACCTATAAAAAAAGCCTGATTTGAAAACAAATCAGGCTTTAAGCTTGTGTACATTTTAGTTATTCTTCTTCGCCAAAACTATCTTCAAATTTTTCTTCGACAATTTCCCCGAGATCCTCCAATTTTTCTTTGGCTTCACCAGCAAGTGTTTTGGCAGTGGCCATAGCTCCTCCTAAAAGGCCAGCAGCAGCTCCAAGAATGCCTCCATTAGATCCTTCTTTGGTTTCCTTTTCAGTTTTTCCCTCAGATTTTTCTTCCATGCCATCCATAATATCATCAAATTTACCTTCAACTTTATCTCCTAATTCTTCAATTTTTTCTGTTGCTTCGCTAGCAAGATTTTTGGCTTTTTCCAAAGCACCACCAAATAAGCCTGTCGCAGCTTCTAACAAACTTCCACTTGAAGCTTCTTCTGCCGTGCTTTCATCTTTCTCCGTTGAGCTCAATAGTTCATTGACCTTTTCTCCTCTTTGCTCTGTTGCAGAAGGTACGATATCATCATTATCTTTTTCTCCTGTCATTGCTTCGCTAATGCTATCCTTTGCCACTTCTGCTGCGGCCTGCACAGAATCCATAGCATCTTCCACCATATCTTTGGCCGTTGCCATCATTCCACCCACTGCTCCCAAAATTCCTGCTCCTAAACTTTCTTCATTACTTGCATCGCTGTTTGCCTCATCATTTGCAACATCATCAGCCGCTTCTTTAACATCTGCAATCGCCTCTTTCAGCTCTGCAGCATCATTCTTAATCACCTCTTTCATTTCTTCTTTGGCTTTTACCACTTTAGCCGGGTCTTTCTTGGTTTTTTGCTTCTTCCCTTCCGCCAAATCTTCAGCTGCCTTTTGTAATTTTGATTGATCCTCTTCAGAAAGTGATTCATTCTTTTCTTGGATTTGAGAAGCAATTTTTTCTTTTGCTGCTAACTTTGCTTTGTTTACTTCAATTTTCTTTTTCTCTTTTTCCAATTTCAATTCAAGTTCGGCTTTGGTTTTCAGCATATCATCTAACTTCACTTTTTTTGATGATATTCTTTCTTCAATCATCTTAAGTTTTGCTTGACGAATTTGTTGTTCTAACTGACCATCAGTTGTATTGATTTTTCTATTTTCATAATCAATATCTTTTTGATCTCGAACAATTGAGTGTTCCATTTTACCCAAAGCTGACATTAATCCATCATATCTTCTTTGTATACGAGTTAATGAATTATTGGAGCCTCCTTGCTTTTGATTTGTTCCCCCTCCCTTTTTACTTTTTACTTTTTTAAATGCTGCATCTATACGATCCCAGATTTCTGACCTATCTTTTCTATTGAATTTGGAATCTTTGTATTCAAGCTGAATCTTTTTCAATTCTTCGAATATTGGC
This sequence comes from Saprospiraceae bacterium, assembly GCA_020630955.1. Classification (GTDB taxonomy): domain Bacteria; phylum Bacteroidota; class Bacteroidia; order Chitinophagales; family Saprospiraceae; genus JAHDBF01. The sequence goes on along the minus strand of JAHDIE010000007.1, from coordinate 82,174 downwards.
TTTAAACCAAGTCCCTTATTTATTTTTTCGTCAACCTCCGCAAGCTTAGCATTGAATACTCCTTTATTTCTTTTTGAGATTTCATCAAGCTCCTTATCCAATGCTAATCTTAATTTTTTCAATTTTTCAAAAATTGCATTGGTTCCTTCTTTGAGTTGATTTGCATGATCTCTCAATAGATTGTTATCATAAACTTGATTTTGCACCTTACCCCAAAATTCTTTCATCTCTGCCCACACCCCTTTATCGAAATATGTCATCTCCATTACCTTTTCTTTCCTATCTTCCAATTCAGATTTATACATTTCATATAGCTTGGTAGAAAGAACAATAAATTGCCATTCTGTTGCTGCCCTATTGACAATGTCTGAACGATTAACTTTAATGTTATCAGGCAAGATTGATTCTGTCACATTTAACTCTCTTTCGATGGTAGTATACCCTTCAGGAAAGACAACATCTTTATCATTCCTCCAATTCTCCATCATTTCATTGTAGAATAATTCTGTTGCAATTTCTTCAGGAAATGTATGTACTGCAATTTTGTTTTCTTGTGCTTTCAGTTCTAAACCAACAAGAATTTTTTTGTCATTTTCATCATTGGCCCAGATAACAATTTTCTTTTTCATCTTACGGTAATTTTTTTGTTTTTACTGTGGAGAAAAATCTCCTGTTTAAAAGATGCATACTGCATCAGTTTTCAGTGGTGTCTTGTAACTAAAAATTTATCTTTGACATATTGTGCAATTTGGATGGCATTGGTTGCAGCACCTTTTCTCAAATTGTCTGCTACCACCCACATATTCAAAGTGCGTTCATTCGATTCATCCTTTCTAATTCTACCCACAAATACCTCATTTTTTTTATGAGCATTTAGTGGCATTGGATAAATATTTTTACTGATGTCGTCTTGAACAATTAATCCCTCCATCTTTTCCATCATATCTATAACCTCATTAATCTCAAAATCGTTTCCTAATTCAGCATTAATTGACTCAGAATGTCCACCAAATACTGGAACCCTCACTGCAGTTGCAGTAATACCAATATTTTGATCTCCTAAAATTTTCCTGGTCTCATGGACCAATTTCATTTCTTCCTTTGTATAACCATTCTCCAAAAATATATCACAATGAGGAAGACAATTTGCAAATATTGCATGAGGATATGCACTTTCTCCATTTAAACTACCACCCTCTTTTTCTGTTTCATATTGTTTGACAGCCTTGACGCCAGTTCCTGTAAAAGATTGATAAGTAGAAATAACCAACCTTTTTATTCCATATTTTTTGTGAAGTGGAGCAAGTGCCACTACCATTTGTATAGTGCTACAATTTGGATTTGCAATAATTTTATCATTTTCAGATAGCTCTTCCGCATTGATCTCAGGAACGATTAGCTTCTTATTTGGATCCATCCTCCAAGCAGAGGAATTATCTATTACATATGTTCCCACTTCAGCAAACCTAGGAGCATGTTCTTTGGAGGTGCTACCCCCTGCAGAAAAAACAGCAATATCAGGAGCCATTGCGATGGCTTCATCCATGCTTACAATGGTATGTTCTTCTTCTCTATATTTGATTTTCTTTCCAACTGACCGTTCAGAAGCAACGGGAATAAAAGTATCAAACTCAAAATTGAATTCATTCATCACTTCCAAAATCTCTGTCCCAACTAGACCTGTAACACCAACTACTGCTAATTTCATGATCCTATTCTTTTGCCTTAATTATAATTGTTTGTCATTTATTTAATTACAAATATATTCTAATAACAAGGATTATACTACTTTTATCGACATGAGATGCTTAATCATACTATCGATTCTTTTAAATAGCTCAATCACATCTTATTGCCAGCTGAACGACAATTTTAGTGATGGGAATCTCGATGTCAATCCAACTTGGATCGATACTGCAGAGCATTTTATTGTCAATGATGAAAATGTACTTCAATTGATGGCACCTTCTGCTGGAGAATCTTTAATTTATTCAAACATTGAGTTAGCAGATAGTATAAGATGGAGTAGCTATTGCAAAATGGATTTTGCTCCTTCAGGCTCAAACTTATTGAGAATATATCTTGCCGCTGATTCTACAATTGTTGAAGAAGGCAATAGTTTGTATTTTCAGATTGGAGAAACTGGCTCTGAAGATGCGATACATCTCTATCAAAACAATTTTGGACTTATAGAACTTATAGCCTCTGCAAGTATGGGTGCCGTTGGGTTTGAACCAGCTGAATTTACCTTTATTCTTGAGAAAGACATCGATAACATTTGGAGTTTCTATGTTGATTATAATCAAACGGGATTCCAATTGGAATGGGAAATGAATATGAACATTGATTGGTTGCATACTGCTAAATTTTTTGGCTTCTACACCAAATACACAAGTTCAAGAACTGATAAATTCTTTTTTGATGACATCGTTGTAGAACCTCTTTTACCTGATGTTGAAAAACCCTTGCTTCTTTCTGCGGATCTTGTTTCTCCATCACAAATCGATGTTAGATTTTCTGAACCCATGGATCCATCAACACTAGAAAATTTAAACAATTACACCATTGAGCCAAATTTAAATACACCTACTTCCGTAAATGTCAATACTGAAAACACAAGTCTTGTGTCTTTATTTTACACATCTAACCCACTCCAAAGTGGAATCGACTATACACTTATTGTTAAAAATTTACTTGATTTAGCGGGTAATGAAATTGATAGATCTGAAATAGTTTTACAGTTGGTTGAACCAGCTTTACCAGGAGACATTTATGTCAATGAAATTTTATTCAATCCATCGACAGGAGGATTCGATTTTGTTGAAATTTATAATGCATCGAATAAATTAATTGACCTAAGTACTTTGATCATTGCCAACGTACAAAAAGACATTTATGAAAATGTGGAAACAAGTGGTGTATTCTATCCTGGTCAATACCTTGCATTTTGTCAAAACATTGAATGGCTTGAAAACAATTACAATGTAATTTATCCAAATCAAGTATTGGAAAATAAAATGCCGAGCTTCAATGACGATGATGGTAATGTAAGTATTTTTAGTAGACAAAGAACAGGTGTTAGAATTATGACCGACTCTTTGGATTATGATGAGGATTGGCACTTTGTACTTTTAGATGACGAAGAAGGAGTTAGTCTTGAAAAAATCAGTCCAAACCTTACAACCAATGATCGCAACAATTGGCATTCTGCAGCAGAAAATGCAGGATTTGGAACTCCGGGCTATGCCAACTCACAGTTTACTGAAAACATAAACCATACTGCAAATTTCACCCTGCAAGAAAAAGTCTTTTCACCAAATCAGGATGGAGACAAGGACCAATTACTCATCAATTATTCCTTAGACAAACCTGGTTATTTGGCCACTGTTAAAGTTTACAATGATAGGGGATACTTTATAAAGACCTTAAATAATAATTCCTTGCTCTCTCAAAATGGTATTCTAACCTGGGATGGAACTAAAAACAATCAACAAGTTGCCTCAATCGGGATATATATTTTAGTATATGAACTATTTCACCCAGATGGAGATATTCTTAGTGGCAAGTTAAGCTGCGTGTTGGCAGATTTTCTTGATTAAAACCAAAGCTTATGAGCAAATTAATAATAGTCATCATTTCAATTTTATCTTTTGGATTTCTACAATGCGACCGTCCAGCAGACATGGAAAACAATTGTCCAAATGCAGAATTCTATACCATGGCAAACTTTAGCAACTTAGATGGATGTAGTTGGATGCTTATCAAAGGAGATCAACGATATGATGTCATTAATCTTCATGACTACTTTGAAACTTTCGGAGAGGATGTAGCCGCGAATGTAGAGTTGGTCGAAAGGCCAGATATGATGGGAATTTGCCAAGCTGGCATTATTTCAGAGATTATTTGCAAGCAATGAAAATCCAGGTTGTCAATTATAGGCTAAAAAAATTTGATGAGCTCAAGCTTGAAGAGCTCTACACAATTTTAGCATTAAGACAAGATATTTTTATTGTTGAACAGGATTGTCCTTACCTTGATGCAGATGGTAATGACCAAGTTTCATGGCATGTAATGGGAGTTAATGAAAATAATTCACTGCTTTCATACACTCGAATTGTACCTAAAGGTATTTCTTATCAAGATTATGTTTCCATAGGAAGAGTTGTTGTTCATAAAAAAGCAAGGGGAACAGGAGAAGGATTTCGACTAATGGAAGCATCTATTGAAGCATCCAAAAAGCTATACCCTTCTTCAAAAATAAAAATATCAGCGCAATCTCATTTGAATAAGTTCTATGGCAAACTTGGTTTTGAAGCAACAGGAGAAGAATACTTAGAAGATGGCATCCCACATATGGCCATGATTCTGAAAGTATAAATTAAATAGCTAATTTGTTTTGATGACGTCGTTTAATTTGATTTTGATGATCAAATCTTTCAAGATGAATATATGAAGACTATCATTCAATAAGGAAATGCTTAATAGTTTAGGCTCATTTCGATATAATCTTTATCAATTCCTTCGTTTTGAGAAGTACATAGAAAAACTCCTATGATGCTGAATAAAAAAAGAAATATTAATATCCACCACTCTTTATTTGAAAATATAATATTCTCATAAGAGGATAGATGATCAACTGACTTGGTATCAGTGCTCATATTTAATCGGTTATCTGGTTAATAACAACATATTTTGGGAGAAATATTGTTGCTAAGATTAACACAAAACTAACATTTTTATTCATTTTATACATAAGTCACACAAAAATAATTACTTATATATTACATTAATAAATAATGTATATAATTATCTTCCATATGATTGTTCTTATCCGTAGCTTTATGATTCTATGGAGCCTTTAAAAGGAACAAAAAACTTACTTGGATGGGTAATTGGGATCATGATTGTCTTGACTACCATTGTGGTTATGTTCCCTCCCAATATGAGTTTTCTCAAAAGAGGGGCTGAATATGCAGTTTTTATCATGCTTGGTTTCCTTCTTTTGGGCATGCTTTTCATGGTCGTGGACAAAAAGAAACTGATGGCTGTAAGCCTCATTTGTACAGCCATTCTGTGTCTATTTTTAAAAAGTTCTTCCAATAATAATTTAATATTTCCGGCCAGAAATAACTCACCAACAGTGAGCATTGCTCAAATTAACCTGAGTTATATTGATCAAGGTTATGAAGAATTGTTGACCCTTATACATGACTTGAAGCCAGAGATTATTTCTTTTCAAGAGGTTACACCAGACTGGGATTTTATTCTTAAATCAAATCTCAATCGCGATTATAAATCCAGGTATTCATTGGTGAGAATGGATACCTACGGGATGGCTATATATGCTAAACTAGATTTGGCCAAGGTTGATACTTTCATGTACAAAAGCATTCCAAATTTAAAATCTGAATTCACCCTAGGTGATCAACCATTAATTATTCTTAGCAGTTACCTGCTCCCTCCATTCAATAGATCATCTGCCGAAAACATGGAAAATCATTTAGATTTGATTTCTCAAAAAGTAAAAGAAACAAATACTCCACTTTTTGCGGTGGGAGATTACAATCTCGTTCCATGGTCTAATGAAGTAAGAGATTTTCGAGAAGCAACCAACCTTGGTTTTTCAAGAAGGAATATTGCAGTTTCTAAATTTAGAATTCCACATGATCACATCATGTATACCAATCACCTTGAGTGCATTGACTTCCTTGAATTAGAAGACAAAAAACTTAATCATATTGGAATCTATGGCACCTATCAATTTAAAGCCAACATGCCACCTGTGGCAGTCAATAAATAGTTAATTTGAAACCAACGCTAGTAGAAGTTCTTCTTAAAAACTAACCTCAGATCCCTTCCGGAAATATGATTTAATATTTAGCCAGAAAGCGGCAATCAGATAAATGATGATCCAAGAACCCATGGTTACAAAGGCAGTGTAGATAAAGTACAAACGAATCTTACTGGATTGAAGTCCCCATTTTTCACCGATCGCAGAACAGACACCAAAGGAGTATCTTTCAATAAGATTGCGCAAAGAAGTTATAATTTTCATCAAAAAGAAAATTGATCAACTCAATATATAAAAAAACGACAAATCGAATTGAAGCTTTGCCAAATATTCTTCAGCAGAGTCGATCATTCAGATTGGTTGCAGCGACAACCTGAAGGGTTACTAATATTCGGTAAATGAATATTCAACAATATTTGCTCCCATTTGCAGCGCTTTCTGTCTAGCTGCTGGCTTATCATTATGTACTTCTTGATCTTCCCATCCATCTCCAAGATCTGTTTCATAGCTATAATAACACAACAGTCTTCCTTCCCAAATCAGCCCAAATCCCTTTGAGGGCTTGTCATCATGTTTGTGGATTTTCGGAACACCGTTACTAAATTTAAACGTTTGATGGTAGATTGGATGATCAAATGGCAATTCGATAAATTCCAATTCAGGAAACACTTTTTTCATTGCCGGTCGTACATAGGGATCCATTCCATAATTGTCATCGATATGTAAAAACCCACCTGCCAAAAGGTAGGTTCTTAGATTTTCCGCTTCTTGATCTGAAAAAACAACATTACCATGTCCGGTCATGTGAACAAAGGGATAATTAAAAATTTCCAAGCTACCCACTTCTACCGTCGCATTGTAAGGGTCCAATTCTGTCCCCAAATACTTATTACAAAATATTGCTAGGTTTGGTAATGCGGTTGGATTAGCATACCAATCCCCTCCACCATTGTATTTCAGCAAGGCCAATTTGATCACTGGCTTTTCAACAGAAAAATGACTGACTGTAAACGACATTGACAGAAAAGCAAAGAGAAATACAATCATACCCAACTTAAAATTCATAGTGTCTAATTTCTGTTTGAATTGTAAATATAACGGATTTAGCCTATCTATTTATTACATTGAATATTGAGCAAGCGACAATTCCTGCAGTTTCTGTCCTCAGCTTAGTTTCTCCGAGAATCATATTTTGATAGCCTGCTTTTTCACTTGCGTAAACTTCTTCCGCAGTAAAATCACCTTCTGGCCCGATCAAAACAATGTTTTTTGCTCCCCATGAAGCATCATGTAAATGTTTTGCACCTTCTTTATAATGGAGGAGATACTTAAAATCATTTACGGAAGTCTCAACAAGAAATTGCCCAAAATCACACATTTCATGAAGAATAGGTACCCTTGTTCTGAAAGATTGTTTCATTGCACTTAAAGCAATCTTCTTTACTCGATCAATTTTAACAATCTTCCTTTCAGAATTTTTAGTTTTTAGAAAGCTGATTTCATCAACACCGATTTCCACACATTTTTCAATCATTGTTTCAATTCGCGACATGTTTTTTGTAGGGGCAATGGCTATATGTAATTGATGGGTTCTGGCTTCAACATAATGCTCCTCTTCAATTTCAAAAAGCAGTTCTTTTTTGCGAATATCCGAAATTTTACCAACGAAATGATTCCCAAGACCATCGGTGCACTGAATAGCATCTTCAAGCTTATAACGGAGAACTTTTATGCAGTGTCGAAAGTCTTCATCTGCAATCATTACCGTGTTTTGATCCACTTTGTTGCCAATAAACAAGAACTTATTCATCTATACGCTGGTTATCAGTTTGTATTGGATTTATATTACATTTGCCAATCGTTGGGAAAAAGCTATTTTTCCATCAAATTACAACCATTAAGCTAAGCAAATATGCTCATTACCATTCTACAATTTTTCGCAAGTTTATCAATTTTAGTGGTACTACACGAATGTGGCCATTTTTTCCCTGCGAAATGGTTTAAAACAAAAGTAGAAAAGTTCTACCTGTTTTTTGATCCTTGGTTTTCACTCTTCAAAGTCCAGAAAGGAGAAACTGAGTATGGAATTGGTTGGTTGCCGCTCGGTGGTTACGTCAAAATTGCAGGCATGATCGATGAAAGTTTTGACAAAGAACAAATGGAAGGACCTCCTCAACCCTGGGAATTTAGATCAAAACCAGCATGGCAAAGATTAATTATCATGCTGGGTGGTGTTACCGTTAATTTTATTCTGGGTGTGGTTCTGTTTTCTTTAATCATATTCAAATGGGGAGATCAGTTCATCGTCAACGAAAGCGTCACCAATGGGATTTATGCAGACAGCATTGGTTACGAAATGGGATTCAGAGATGGAGACAAAATCAAAAAGATTGGCAATGAAGACTTCATTCATTTTGATCATAGAAAGTTAAAATCTGGAATCATTATTAATGAAGCAAGAGAGATTGTTGTTGAAAGAAATAACAAGGAAATTAAATTACCGATTGACGAAAAATATGTAGGAATACTTTCAAAATATGCGAACAGAAATGTTAGCTTGGTTGGCCCTCGTATCCCTGCCATCATCGATAGTCTCGGCGAAGGTCCTGCCTTGAATGCCGGATTTAGAAAAGGAGACCAAATCATTGCTATGAATGGAAGCCCTACCCCTTTTCATAATGACTTGTACAAGTTGGTTGATAACAGAGAAGGTGACAAATTTGAACTTACTGCTTTGAGAGGAAGAGATACCATTACCAACAGCATAACTTTGGATGAAAATGGAAAATTTGGTTTGTATTGGAAAGATCCAATGTCCTTTTTAGAAGTAGAAAATAAAAAATACGCCTTTGCTGAGTCTTGGAAAGCAGGCTGGAAAAGATCAACTGGATTTATCGGAGATCAAATTTTTGCATTTGGACAGATGTTTAGTGGAAAGATCAAAGCAAGTGAAAGTCTGGGTTCTGTGATTTCAATTGGCAAAATGTTTGGAAAGGAATGGGATTGGAGAAGGTTTTGGAGTATGACTGCTATGCTGTCTTTATTATTAGGATTCTTAAATCTACTTCCTATTCCTGCGTTGGATGGGGGTCATGTGATGTTTTTACTATGGGAAGTGCTGACGGGCAGAAAACCTAGCGACAAGGTCATTGAATATGCCACCTTGGCAGGATTTATTCTATTGATTGGATTGATGATCTACGCCTTTGGCTTGGACATCTCAAGACATTGGCCTTTTGGAAAATAAAAACTACTTTGAGCATTTTGATTTGGAACCAAGCTTCGAACTCGATCTTGGAATCCTTAAAAAGAATTTTTTAATGCTTTCAAAGGCATATCATCCTGATTTTCATACCGATAAGTCTGAAGCAGAAAAAATGCAAATATTGCAGCTTTCAAGCTTTAATAACACTGCCTTCAAAACGCTTAAAAACCCAGATAGCCGATTTAAGTACATCCTTTTGATGCATGGCGTGGACTTTGAGGAAAGCAAGCAATCGCTTCCGCAAACGTTTTTAATGGAAATGATGGACTTTAATGAGAAATTAATGGATGTACAGATGGAAGGCAACAAAAATGGTTTGAGTGCATTAATAAACGAACTGAAAGAGATTGAAGAAAGCTTATTTACAGGAGTTTCGAACATTATCAAAGAATATAAAAAGGAGAAAATTAGCAACAAAGATCTAGAGCAATTAAAAGAGTATTTTTTTAAAAGGAAATACCTTTTGCGGATTCGTGAAAATTTGAATAAATTTGGGCTCGCTTAACACGAGCAAGACTCAAGCTCGAGTACCGAATGCCGAAGTGGCGGAATTGGTAGACGCGCTGGATTCAAAATCCAGTTCTTTCGAGAGTGTGGGTTCGATTCCCACCTTCGGTACTGCGCTTTTAATGAGGCCTCTCAATTTTGAGGGGTCTTTTTAATTAAAATAAGACCTCTGATAAATTGAGGCCTTATTATCTGGTATTAAATAACTTACACAATTAAAAGAACTAAAAAGTTAATTTTAATTGGATTGGTGATCAAAAAGGCGCACATTCATTATAGCACGCCCTTTGTTGATCTTCACGGCCTTAATATAAATCTAAAATCTTTCCTTCATCATCTGCTTTAATGGTTAACAACTTAGTCAACTTACCATTTTTGCCTTCTTGATAAACTTTTGTGCCAATAGACCAATTTTCATCGCGTTTTGTTTGAGGAAGCATAGAAAAACCATAGCTAAAGGTACCTCCTCTACCATTAGGACCTTTTACATAGAAGTGTGATCTCTTTAAAGAGTTATTTCTAATTTCAAATTCGATATATTTAACCTTTCTTTCTCGGTCAACTTTAGGCTTTTTAGTTATGCTCGCATTATTATCCTTTTGGGAATTGTCAACCCAATTCAAATTAGTATTTGATAAGTCGACCTTGCTTAACTGACCGTTTTTATTTACAACAACATTACCTTCTGAATGCTCAGCAATGTACATTTCTCCTACTACCAAATTTTCTAAATTTAAGTCTGTACCATCAATTTCTATATATAAATTATCAACTACACCTTCTAAGGTAATTTCACCAACGTTTCCTGCAAGTTTCAAATCCGGAATATTAACATTTTTCACGAATGTGGATGAATGAGTTCCTTGATATATATATCGAAGAGAAGGGCAACCGATTTTAATTATGGGTAACGAACTTGGTTCAATCCACATTTTTTGATCTATTCTCATTCTACCATTCTCAATATTGATTTGAATAAATTCAATGACATTTTCATCAGAGACAATACTTATCGATTCATTAGCAGAATAATCTAAAATTACATTTGCGTTTAACTCAATATCAATATCCGTCAAACCCTGGATTTTAACATTTTTACTAACTAAAGTTCCATTACCATAGATTTGCCCATAAAGATTGGAACCTATGGTCAGAATGCTTATCAATAGGAATATTTGTTTCATTTTTAAAAATTTTGATCTGAAATAATAGTACGAAGGTGGTACGATACATTGATTCATGAGACTCATAAAGTATCTATCAGTATCATTTTAAAAATTGAGACGGCTCAAATCTTCTAACCAATTGATTTTCTGATAGTTGTGTTATTTCCGCTTTCTATAAAAGGAAGGAGGATTACCATCAATTTTTTTAAATACTCTATTGAATGTAGCCTTACTATTAAAACCAGCATCAAAAGCAATGGCTAAAATAGACAAGTGAGAAAATTTTTCATCTTGCAAATTTTGCTTAACTATTGAAACCCTATAAGCATTTATAAATTCATTGAAGTTTCTATTTAAGCCCTTATTAATTGCAAGTGACAACTGAGAAGGAGCAAGATTTGAGGCATGAGCTAATTTTGTTAAACTAAGATTTGGATCCAAGTATAATTGATCCTTTTCAATAGTGTTTCTAATTACCACTATTTGCTTTTGTAACTCCGATTTTGAAGCATTTTCTCCTTTTAAAATATTATCTGCAAATATGTCTGCATCCAATAGAGGTAGATTTTCTATAGGAGTAAAATAACCTTTAATACCAACATATAAGACCACCAACAAAGAGAAAAACTGAAACCACCACTCTTCAGTCCAGTGCAAATCAACTACAACACTTTCAATAAAGAATTGAATAACATCATACACAAACAAAACACTAAAGACTACTAAAAAATTTCTTAACCACTTTAATTCAAATTTATATGTATTTGAAAAATGATTTTCTAAGTGACGCCTAATTTGATAATAAGAAATAAATGATAATACTAAATAAATAAATAAATGAACTGCAAAAATGATATTAAATAGCTCACCCAAATGCTCAATGCCCCTTTGCATCAAAATACCATTTTGAGTCTCGGCATAACCATCTTGGTTACTGTCATAAATTAATAAAATCAATCTATAAATCACGAACAAAAATAGAGGTGCAAAATGAAAATAGTTCCATTTGGTCATTCTAAAATCTTTGACTCCAATTGATTTTATGTAAAATAAAATTAAAGGACCAATGCTTAAAACCAATGGAATGAGATAGTAGTTAATCTTTGTATTTCTAAATGTATCATACCACCCTAAAAAACCAATCGTATAAGTTGTTCTATGATAACAGGTAACTAATAATAAAACTGCTAAAATCAAACTAGAAATATCTTGAAGTCGTTTTGCCTTTAACAACAACATACATACTAGAATAAGACCTTGTATTACAAGAATTAGTAAAGGGGTAGAATAAATATTAAAATTTGGAAACATTAAAAACAAACATACGATTTCTGTCTAATTTTGTTTGCACGAAAAAACCAACTATCATAGATTTCAATGATCCTTTCAATGTAAATAGCATTGAATTTCTAAAATTGAATCCTCTACCATCTAAAATAAAAAACTACAATTTATCAGAGCCAGATAAAATTGTAGTTTTTTATTTATTCCATTACTGGAATCGGAGTTAACTAGCGTATTCTATTATTTCAAATCAATAAAAAAGCTAACTCCTGGCTGCAAGTCATAACCTTCTGAAAGTTCAACAACAATCACTTTTTCACCATCAATTCTGACATTCAATGCATCATTATTACTGGTAAAGCCTGTAATGTTATGTGCTTCTGAAAAAGTAAAGTAATATCTATCAGTTTTACCTGATGGAAATAATCCAAAAACATTTGACCAAAATGGGTCAGCCTCGGTTGGTAAAACAGAAAAATTAATGCTCTGTTCAGTGAGATCAATATTATATAAGCCATTCAAGTTACCAAATGGTGTACCATCTTGCGCTAGAGCAGTTGGGAATTCTGCTGAAGAATTAGACAGTGTTGCAAATTCATCATATGCATCATCCGCTTGACCAAATAAACTAGGATAAGTTACTTCTGGTTCATTTGGGTCTTGTAGAGTATTTCTTAAAGTAATATTTACTCCTTCACTCAGCGGTGTTGTGTCCTCTTCTTCTGTACAAGAAACAATTGAAAGAAGACCAAAACATAGTATATAAAATATTTTATTCAATTTCATTTTTTAATTTTTAATTTTTCTAAAAACAGTCACTAGGGCTAAAATTTCAATAGCGACAATTAACACATGAATTCCAAAGTCTACAGGTGGTGTAGCAGGTGCATTTAATACAGGATACAAAGGATCAATAATCATCTCAAAACTCTCTCGAAAAACATTCATGAGTAAGACAACTAGATATTGTTTTGGGTCTTGAGTAATGATTACAAAAATAGATGCAATAACCATAACCAAAGTCCTTGCTCCCATCTCATAAACCAAATTAAGCATCGGACTTCCTTCAACAACTACACCTGTATCTGCCATCATTTGATGATTAAAAAAATACATGTAAACTTGTCCTATCATAATTAGAATCAACAAAACCTGCATAATATTTACCCAAAGTGGTATTTTCGATTTCATCATTTTTTAGCGATTAATTTTTATCATGAAATGCTCTCGAAACTTCAAAACTATCTTCAAACCAATTCCATAAAATTACTTGACCATCCTTCACTTTTACTCGAAGCGCATATGTGAATTCCTTGGTTTGGGCATTGGAATGGCTTAATTCGCCAATCATCTGACCAAAAAAAGCAGCGGTATCCCCTTGCGCAAAGGCATCATTCGGTTCCCATTTTATGGTTTTAAAACCTGCTCCAAATTTAGGCAAGAAGTCATTTAATATAGTTTCCTTACCTTCCCAAGGACCAATCCATGGCACTCGAGAATCCCCAGCATTTTGCCAGACCATATCTTTATGCATGAGTAGATTCATCGAATCCTTATCTCCTTTACCCATAGCATCCATAAATTTCATCGCAACATCTAAGGTTGCTTTTGATTGTATTTCCATTTTAAGCTCTTTATTATTTTGATTATTTTTTTCGATTTTTATTTGCTCATTATTGCTTTGATCACATCCTACAAAAAGAAGCAAAAAAGAAAACCAAAGTGTAATTAATGTTGCTCTCATGACTTCAATTGTTTCATAGCTGTACCCCAGTCTTCTAAATGATGAACTTCTTGTATTTTCCCATCTACAACGGTGTGGATATCAATCGTCATAATCATAAACGACTTTGAACCATCTGTTGGAAGGCCCATAAATTCTCCGTTGGGATTTCCCGATGCAGTGCTTCTGACTACAAATTTGTTTCCTTCGGAAATAATTTCTTGAGGTAACCATTTAAGATTTGGAATTAATTTCCAAAAGAATCCAAGTTGACCAATCAATTGTTCTTTGGTTTTTGATTCTACTGAACCTTTGGAAACAAAGCCATCTAACAAGATATTGGAAAGAACAGCTTCTGGTGTTGTTTCATCATTTACAGTTAGAGCTTTTTCGTAAAAAGAGAGGACCGCTTCTTTGTTTGTCATAACAATCTAATTTTTATTATTGAATACAACAAAAGTAGCTTAGTGACTACAGTAGGTTCAGATTAAAAACAATCTAATTAGGGTAAAAATGGGAAATTATTATCCTTTGGAACGGTATTGAGTTCTAAATTGACTAGGAGATACTCCTGTATACTTCCTAAAGTACTTAAAAAAATTGGTGGGCTCATCAAAGCCAACTTGATAAGCTATTTCAGTCAGTGAAGCTTCTGAATTAATAATCATTCTCTTTGATTGGATTATCACAATATCATTGATCAATGCCTTTGTAGATTTATGCAAAATGCTTTGAGTAACATTATTCAAGGTTTTACTGGTTACTCCTAGACTTTTCGCATAATAGGATACCTGCTTATTACTTAAACACTCTTGCTCTATTCGATCCTGCAAATCCAAAAATAATTTCAAATATTTCCTGTTCGCAAGATCAAGTTGGTCTTTTGATTTAGCTCGATACAATTTCCCGATTATAACCTGGATTAGGTTTCTGATGATATTAACTGAATAGTCATCTCTGACATCAAAATACTCCTGCTTGATTAAGGAAATCAACTCCATAAGCTCATTATACTTACTATCGTCTAACTGAGTCTTTGGTGAGGCGAGTAACTCATTAAAAAGCAAAAAGGTCTTTGCTGACTCTGTTGGATTAGCATGACTTAGGATAAAATCCTCTGTGAATAGTAAAAGTAAACCCTCAGCATTACTTTCATAAAATTTATGGATGTTATCTTTACGCAGAGTAAATAAAGTTCCCTTTTGGAAAGTATAATCTTTAAAGTTTATGTTATACAGCCCTTTGTTTTTTGTACATAAAAAAAACACGTAAAAAGAAAGTTTGTGAAATTCAAATTGACTATGATCCATTGGCTTTCGCTTCAACAATTCCTCAAATTGAACGATATCAAAACGAGACTCCTTTGAATTTTTATTTTCAAATTTAATTTCTTTAAACTTCTTAACCATTATACCATTAAATCAATAATTACTGAGCTTTCAGCATTGAGCTAGATACTATTTTAATAATTAACAAAGGATTTGACGATACCTTTATCCAGAATAAAGCAGCCATATCATTTCAACCTCTGAGATTCATTTATTGTTTTTAAATTCACAAATATCTTATGCAGCCAAAGAAGTAAGCATCGCCTTCCCTCCACCTATCAATTTTGATGTATAAGTATTGGAATTTCCTTGAACATAATTATAATATTGCAGGGTATCTGCCATATTCATATTGTCCGCATATATCAAAGTCCCTTTGTGAAAATTAGTTTCTAACATTCTAAACAAGGGTAAATATAAATCTTTCCAGCCGTCTAAAAATAGAAAATCAATTTTAGCATTTTCATTTTTCAAGGTCTTCATGGCATCACCAATTCTTATTTCAACAAAATCCTGTAATCCTGCTTGAGCAATATTTTTATTGGCAATTTTTGCCTTACTTTCTAACAACTCTGTTGTAATTACCTTTCCGCCCGTTTGGCTTACCGCATCCGCCAAATATATTGTTGAGATTCCAAATGAGGTGCCAAACTCGACTACATTTTGAAAATCATTTTGAACAATAAGATTATGCAAATGTTCTCCTTGTGCTTTTGAAATCGGTAGATAAGCATTTTCGAAGTCCGTCGGCTTGATGGGGCGCAATATTGACTTGGCCATTCCTTTCGCTATTTTTATATAATCATTTTTTGCGTCGTCGTGTAATATTTGAAGTGTTTCTTCTACCAAGTTACTTTTAATCATCTATTAATTAATTTTATTTTTTTTAGAATAAGTTAACTAAGTACAAAATTGCAGTGCTTAAAGTTATTGAACACGATCATTTAGAAACCACATAGGGTAAAAATGGGAAACTATATAAACGAGAAATCGAGAACTAATTCATTGGATAGAAGACAGCATAAGTAGTCAGAAATCCACTTTATGTTATTGGTTTTTCTTTACCGAGGATCTCTACTTTCAGCACTTCAAATAGAATGATAACTTTAGTGAACAAGCTAATATCCAAGACATATTTGCAAAAGAATAGGTAAAAGGAAAAATTTAATTCCACCAAACAGCATAACCCCGCTTCCTTAGACTTTCAGCAAGATTTTTTTCTAAGCGTACCGCATCGTTTCTCGTCAGAGGATTAAAATGCGAAAATAACGTCGATCGAAGGTATAATCCATATTTTTCAACATATGGAGAAGAAATCTTATAGCCCTTTTTATTGCGATAACCAGACTTATGCTTGTCAAATCTTTCTTGTGGAGTATGGAAGCTCATTCCAACATAAAGACATCCCATTACCCCACGATAATGAGGATTGGCATCCCTAAATTTTTTGCGTTCTGACCAAACTCGTTTATGCAATTCTACCACATAAACATGATGAGTAAGCCGCTCTGCCCGTTTTGATTTAGTATTCATAATTCATTGATTACTAATGAACTAGGAACAAAAATAAAGCCAGCTAATCTGCAATTATGGTTACAGACAACAAACTTTCAACTTTCTGTAGCTCCACTTCAGGAGTAGAGGGCAAAGTCAATTCTTCCATTGTTGTATCATTCTGTGCTTTTGATTCCTTTTGATTCTCTAGCAGCAAAAAAATAGACAATAGAAAAACTGCCAAAATTAGGTCTGAAACCGTAGACCTTGTTTGTGTAGTTCTCATATTATGAATAAATATATATATAGATATTCGTAATATGAAATTATTCTTAAATTTTTTTGATTTACAATTCCTTAATTTACAATGAATTAGCTCATTTCCATTAGTTTTAATCCATGGAAGATAATATCCAATTTGAGCAAATTTTTGAAAACCAAAATTATTTTGAAAATCGCATCTCAGGAAAAGAATATGAATCTTGTTATTTCCATAACTGCATCTTTTCAAAAGCGGATTTAAGAAATATCAAATTTACAGATTGCAAGTTCATTGAATGCGACATCTCCATGGCCAATACGATCAATACCGGATTCCGATCTTGCCAGTTTGATCATTGTAAATTATTGGGCATACTATTTTACGAATGCAGTAATTTACTTTTTTCACTCAAGGCAAATGACTGCAGTTTTGCTCATGCTTCTTTTCAAGGGATGCGAATTATGAATTCAGTATTTAGTTCGTGTTATTTTGAAGAAACTGATTTTTCGGACAGTGACTTGAAGAAAGCTGAATTTGACAACTGTGATTTCACAAGAGCTACTTTTGATAACACAGATTTGTCAAACCTAGACTTAAGCAATTGTTCTAATTTTATAATCGAACCGGAACGAAACAAAATCTACAAAACAAGCTTCTCTGCGGAAAATGTTATAGGTCTGTTAAGCAAATATGACATCAAACTAAAATAACAAGGACATTTTAACATACGTTTCCAGCTTTGGAATGTCAAATAGTCCTAAAAATTAATTTGGTTCGATTATTAGGTATATTGATTGAATTAACATTTTAGATTATGTTTACAAAAGCTATTCAAAAGGTTAGAAAATCAATTTTTCCTATCTTTTTCTTTGGTCACAATGGAACTCATGGCTCATTGGGTACAGGATTTTTTATTGATGAAGATGGTCACTTCCTAACAGCTAACCATGTTATCCAAGCACTCCCTCAAGGAGCTAATCTTGCTTATCTTGGAAACATTCCTAACAATAGTTTTCAATCAAAAAAACCTATGCCAATTCAAGTGTTGGCGCAAGATAAAAGAACCGATCTGGCCTTAGGTCGAATAGATCAAGAAAGATTACCGCCATTAACTATGGCAGAACAAGAAGCACTAATCGGCCAATCAATTTCACTTTGTGGATATCCCCTGCCTCATATTACTTCAAAGAAACTCACCAACAATGAAAATTTGGTTGGCGTCAAACTAGATGTATCCCAGGTAAGACAATATTGGCAACCAACTATGAAAATGGATAGAATTAAGAAAAATAGTTTTTTTAAAAAACCATTTGATTCTTTAATCACACAACACCCCTCTCTTCCTGGAATGAGTGGAGGCCCCATCTTTGATCTTAATGGAAATGTTGTAGGAGTTAATACAGCCAATGCCACGAGGCAAATTCAAAGAAAAACAATTCCACTTCAAGTTGAGAATGGAATTGGTATTGAACTTACTGAAGTAAAGAATTTTGTAAATCAGATTGTTCCTAAGCATGTTGGGAAGGATACATAGCTGAGAAATTGAATTTCTGTTTAAAGAGAGCTAACTCAAATCAAGATCACCCAACAAAATTTGCTCAGCCAATTTTAAATTCATCAACTTCAGCTTACTAAAATCAATATTGAAAATTGTTGGAGACCCGTTGGAGTTAATAACCTTGATGTAACCTAAGGAAGCAGTCCAAGCATGTAATGTATACAACATGGGGTCGATGGTCATTTTGACACTACCTTCTTCCTGTCCTCTGGCAACTTCTCTTGCTAAAATCTTAAATGGTTGATTTTGTATGACTTGGATTTTTTTGTAATAATTACTCTGCAATACAGCCTCTGTCAATCTTGAAGTATCTTGCCCAGAATTACTTGATCGATTCATTTCAAAATAATCCAGTAAGGCTTCAGAGTATAAAAAATTCTGGGCGCAGAAATCCATAAAGGATTCTACAATTAACAAGATTACTTCTAAGCGTGGTTTTTCGGGATTTCTTTTGACGATATCACTAAAAGTTTTTGTCAATTCATTCGTGGCTCTCCAAGTAATACTTAGATACAAATTTTCTTTGCTTTGAAAATAAGAATATAAAGTTACCTTGGTTATACCTGCTACTTTTGCAATATCATCCATTTTTGCATTCTTAAATCCAACAGAACGAAATACTGATTCTGCCGCATCTATGATTGCTCTCTCCTTTTCTTGCCTCTTTTGAGAATTCATAAGATAAAATTACAATTTTATTATGAGCTAATCTTTACTTTGTAGCATGAAGAAATTTCTTTGGGCCCATATTGTCTTGGAAGGACTAGGTGGAATCCTTCTATTTTTATATCCCAGGTTGCTTTTTTATAAAGGAATTGAACAAACTCAAGCTTATCCTATCATCAAAATGTATGGTATTTTGGCAGTTTCTTTCGCAATCGCCTACATTTTTCTCATAAGAACTTCCAGTCCGAATACCAAATTGATATTACAATTTTATCTTTTAGCAATGGGTTTCCAATTATTTTTGACGTTTCAATGCTATAGTTTATTAAATTCAAACTATTTGTCGCACAAAGGAGCCTTTTATGCCCACTTGACAGTCTTTATAATTTTGACTATTGGGTATTTTCTTCATAGATTTGATAAGGCAGATTAACAACTATTTAATGAATTTTTGCGTTGGTAGCATATAAGTATTAATAAATGACAAAATTTCGCTATTTTTTATATTTTCTTCCTTTAATTGTTTTAACTGTTTTTTCTTGCCAAGAAGAGCCTGAGGAAACCATTGATCCTGATTTACTTCCTTATATAGAAAGCTTTGTTTTTGAAGCCAATGAAAGAGATTATCCTATCACCATTGAATCAATTGATATTGAAGTAAAGTTCGAAAATATTGCAGATCCATCCGTGATAGGAAGGTGTTTAAGAAGTGAGACGGGAGAAAATCTTGGTATTGCAGTAGATCCCATCTATTGGAAATTAGCTTCCGAATTAGAAAGAGAATATGTAATGTTTCATGAATTGGGTCATTGCGTTTTAAATCGTTCTCATACCTCGGAATCAGATTCAAATAATACTTGCCTGAGCATAATGGAACCTGGGACTGGAGAATTATGCATGAGCAATTATAATGAAACTACTCGTGCATCCTTACTTGATGAATTATTTGACTTTTAAGAATTCCTGTTAAGTAAGGCTTGAGCATATTCCTTTAAAACCTTCTTATGATCATCATCAACTTTTATAGCGCTTAAATGTGAAAATGATAATTGTTGATAGTTTTCTTTCAATTCTTGAGCATACACTTTGACGTGGCAATCTAGCATTAAGTTTCTTGCTTCTTTTACCAATTTATCTCCGACTACTTCTGTTTGGTCAGAATAAAGAAAAGATAATCTTTGTGCATCTGTTTGAGACAGCAACTCCAATGATTTTATGTACAAATAAGTTTTTTTCTTTTGAAGTATGTCACCGCCTTCTTTCTTTCCAGAATCCGCAGAATCTGCAAATACATCTAGGATGTCATCTTGAATTTGAAACGCGATCCCCATATTTTTTGCAAATTGATACAAATGATCCGCATCTACATTACTTGCTCCTCCTATCAATCCTCCCATCTTCATTCCCGCACCTAAAAGCACAGCTGTTTTATTGGTAATCATATTCAAATACTCATCTATACTTACATCACTCCTTGATTCAAAATCAACATCCATTTGTTGCCCCTCACAAATTTTTACGGAAGTGGAATTAAATAATTTGAAAAGTTGAACTTGTAATTCCAAAGGATAAGCTTCTAAAAACTCATAAGCTTTAATAAGCATAACATCTCCAGACAATATTGCAGTATTGAGATCATATTTAATGTGTACCGTTTCGTGGCCTCGTCTCAAATTTGCTTGATCCATAATATCATCATGCATCAATGAAAAGTTGTGAAAAAATTCAATTGCATGAGCAGCAGCTAAAGCACCACCAATTTCTTTGCCGTAAAGATCACAAGCAGCCAACACCAAAACAGGTCTAATTCTTTTACCACCAAGCCCCAATAAATATGAAACTGGTTCGTATAGATTTGGAGTATGATTGGGTAATATTACTTTTTCTAAAGAAGTAGCATAAAACTTTTGCAACTCAGAAATACTTTTTGCCATTTTGATGATTATCTTGTATCAAAGATATTTTATAAAATGAAATCAATTGCCAAGTCCTACCAATTATTACTGCTTTTTGGAATTTTACATTTTATTTCCTGCGAAGAACAAGATAGCAAACTTGACACTTTAATCACCAATGCAATAATCTACCCGGTCACAGAACCCATGGCCAAATATGATGCTATTGGAATTAAAGATGGGAAAATCAGCATTTTAGGGATGTCCGATGAAATCCTCAATGAAGAAATAGATGACAATACTGAGATTCTTGATATGCAAGGTGAGTTTTTAATGCCTGGATTTATTGAAGGACATGGACATTATTCAGGACTAGGAAAAAGTTTACAAAATTTAAACTTCCTTTCTGATACTTCCTGGCAACAAATAACTGCCAAAGTAACCGACAAAATTAAAACCGTTGACAAAGGAGAATGGATATATGGCCGTGGTTGGCACCAAGAAAAATTTACGCAGGTACCGGAAGAAGCCATAGGTAAATATCCTACACATACATCCATCAGTGAGCTATCCAAAGACAATCCAATCATTTTAATTCATGCCTCTGGACATTCCTTATTTGCCAATGAAAAAGCAATGGAAATTGCTGGTATCAACAAAGAAATGCCGGACCCAGCAGGAGGTAAAATCATTAGAGATAGCGATGGTGAAGCCATTGGAATTTTTGAAGAAAGAGCAATGGGCCCCATTCGACAAGCATATCAACAATACCTAAATGAAATGCCTGAAGCAAAGAGAAAAGAAATTTGGAAAGATGCTATAAAATTTGCCGAAGAGGAATGTTTGGCCAAAGGAATAAGCTCTTTTCAAGATGCTGGATCCAAGTTTCATGAATTAGAATGGTACGAAGAAATGGCACGCAATAAAGAATCAAACATCAGACTTTGGGTTATGGTTAGACATAGTGCTGAAGAAATGGATGGCAAACTTTCAGAACTAAGAATGATCGACGTGGGTGATGGTTTCTATACTTGCCGTGCCGTAAAATCAGAATTGGATGGTGCCTTGGGGGCACATGGAGCCTGGCTATTGCAACCATATGACGACAAAAAAGACTTTTATGGTCAAAATACAACGGAAGTTTCCGAAGTTGAAAAAATTGCTCAAATGGCTTATGATAACAATATGCAATTGTGTGTTCATGCCATTGGAGATAAAGCCAATAGAGCAACTTTAGATATCTTTGAAGCTTATAAAAACAAAGACAAATCTGCAGACCTAAGATGGAGAGTTGAACATGCACAGCATTTACACTTAGATGACATCCCAAGATTTAAAGAAATTGGAGCCATTGCCTCAATGCAAGGCATTCATTGTACTTCAGACGCCCCATTTGTGGAAACTAGACTTGGTCATGAACGGGCTTCAGAAGGAGCTTATGCATGGAGATCACTTTTGGATGCTGGCGCTGTTGTAGTTAACGGTACCGATGCACCCGTCGAGGATGTAAATCCCCTAGCGAGCATTTATGCATCAGTAACCAGAAAGAGAAAAAATCCAGAAATGGAATTTATTCCGGAACAAAGAATGACACGAGAAGAAGCTTTATACTCCTATACCATGGCACCTGCCTTTGCTGGCTTTGAAGAGAACAATAAGGGCAGTATAGAAATAGGGAAATATGCCGATTTCGTGGTCCTGGACAAAAACATTCTGACTTGCCCTGAAGAGGAAATTGAAAACATTAATGTGCTTTATACCATTGTCGCAGGGAAGATACGCTACTCTAAAGAATAAGCTATTTTCAAAACAAAACATGAAGTTTATTAGTTAGAACCTATTTAATAAGCAAGCGCAAATGAGGATATTCATATTTCTTATCGTTGGACTCTTACTTTTTACCATATATAGTTGCAACGATATAGAACCAACTGGAAATGAATTACCAATTTATTCTATAAGTATTCATTCACCATCTTTGGACTCACTACCATTTAATGAAAGTTTTCTTATTCATATTGACTTTGATGAGGAAAATGAACTGACTATTCATCATATAAATGTTCAAATAACAACGGAATCGGGGGATGTTCTATACAATGAGCCATCGGTTGCGCATATACATGAGGATTCAGGCCATTATGAATATCATGACGACTTTGTTCCAAATGTTCCGCCGGGCACCCAATTAAAACTTTCTGCAAAAGTATGGGGCCATAAAGAAGGAATTGCTGAGGTTATGGAATCCAAGATGTTTATAGCTCAATAAAAATATTCTAAGCTTCGAATAATTTCTAAACATGGTTATAATAAAAACGCCCACATTATCTGTGAGCGTTTTTATTTTAAAACTTTACAGGTTCGATATCTTCAAATATTTTCAATTCCAAAGCTTCAAATCTAGCTTTAAAATCAAGCCAATCATTTTTGAAAAATTCATTTCCTCCTTCAATAATTTCTTTGGCAAGTTCTGTCACCTCTTCGATAACGATTCTTCCATTTGGAGAAGGCGGACCCTCTGTCGCCCGCAGATAACTTCTAGCTCTCCAAAGTCTTCCAGTTAGCGTCTTTGGGTTTCGTTGAATTCCTTTTAAGCCAGGAGGATCCATATAAAGATTCATCAAACTATCTATTTGTGAAGAAAGATCCTTGGTCAATGTTTTAAATTCATCTTGTATAGTATCCTCTTGAGTTTTGATTAGTTTTTTCACTAAGCTGATTGTCTCCTTTGATTTCTTCAGTTGCTCAAAAGCATCAGAAGCTTTTCCAATCACTTCGTTAAAATCATTATAGGCCGCAATCCCACTTTGTACTTGAACATCATCCAATTCAACCCTTGGATCACGTTTCACTTCTACCATACATGAGTCTTTGAATGCTCCATCTATCAAAACCATTTTATATTTCCCAGGAGCGACAGGTACGTTCCCCGGTTCCCTGTCTTCATTTCGATCTCTTCTCGAGGGAGTGTTTACTCCTTTTTGATCCAGATACCAGCTTATTGAATTCAAACCTTCTTTAAGCTTGGGCTTCAATGTTCTGATGGTATCACCTTTGATATTCATTACGTAGAAAGTTGGTTTTTGCTTCTTTTTATCCTTTTTAGGCTTTTCAACTTCAGTTTCATTTGAGACTTTTTCTGAATTCTTTTTACTTTTCTTATTCTTCACTTTTTCTTCAATATCTTTTTCTTTCTCCTCTTTTTTTGCAGGTTTTTTCCAATACCTTACTTCTGATCCGTATGGCTTACTCTCTCCTTGAAAAGTGGCTTGAGCATAGAATCTAACTCCTTGGTAGGACTTCCTATAACTTTTATAAGCAATTGGGGGATCAAATAATACAAGGTCTTTATCCAACAATGACGATTGAGATGCGATACTTCGCAAAGGGCTGATATCATCAAGCACCCAGAATGCCCTTCCAAAGGTACCCAGCACAAGGTCGTCAAAACCTTCCTGAATTTTCATATCTCTTATTTGCACTCTAGGTAAATCATCTTTCCACATTTGCCAATTTTTACCTTTGTCAAAAGAGATGTAAAGCCCTCCATCGGTTCCTAAAAAAAGTAGATTTTCTTCTTTAGGATCCTGAACTACACTACAGACAAATGATTCTACTTGGTTATCATTAACGATCCTTGTAAATGTAGCTCCATAATTATTCGTATAATACAAATAAGCACTCCAATCATCTTTTCTAAAATTATTAAGAACAACAAAGGCTTCCCCTTTGTTTATTTTTGAAACTTCGATTTGAGGGATCCAAGCTTCTTTTGGTGCTCCTGGTAATTTACTGGTAAGCTCCTCCCAAGATGCTCCCCCATTTTGTGTGATGTGCAGACGACCATCATCACTACCCGTCCAAACCACATTTTGATCATGAGGACAGGGTGCAATGGCAATCAATGTACAATGATTTTCTGCATTTGTAGCATCAATTGTCAATCCTCCCGACTTATCTTGATGCAATTTGTCTGGGTTATTTGTGGTAAGATCTCCTGACATGGTTTTCCATGACTTACCTTCATCAGCACTATAATGCACATATTGAGATCCATAATAAAGTCCACTACTATTAAACGGATCCAAGGCCAAAGGAGCATTCCAATTAAATCTCTGATTCATTGAATCTGGCACATTGGGTTTAATAAATTCAGTATGTCCAGTTTCTTTGTCCCACTTACCAATGTTTCCTCCTTGGGACATTGCATAGCCATATCGATTATTATGAGGTAGAGCTGCTACATCAAAACCGTCACCAAAATAAAGTTCTTGCCAATCAGCCTCGCTTACTCCGCCAGATTTTAATGCAAAGCCAGGACCTACCCAGCTTCCATTATCCTGCATTCCACCATATACGTTGTATGGGAAATCGTTATCAACAGCAACATGATAAAATTGTCCAACAGGAATATTGTGAACAAATCTCCAATTCTCACCACCGTCTCTTGAAATATTCAATCCTCCATCATTTCCATTTATCATATAAGTTGGATCATTAGGGTCTATCCAAAAAGCGTGATGATCTGGATGCACTGAATTACCATAATCCATAATGGTCTCAAAAGTTTTACCACCATCTTCGGATTTTGACACATAACTCCATAGATTAAAAATTCTATTTTCATTACTTGGATCGACATAAATCTCAGAGTAATAAAAAGGACGGTTTCCAATATCTTCTGTTGAAATCAACGCCCAATTCTCCCCTCCATCTGTAGATTTATAGAAACCATTTTCTTCTGCTTCAATTAAGGCATAAACAATATTAGATTTTGATGGTGCAATGGCGACCCCAATTCTTCCAAGTATTCCTTCTGGCATTCCTTCATCCGTACCCATTCGTTTCCAGTTTTCACCACCATCATAAGTCACGTACATTCCAGACCCCTCACCACCAGAATTAAAATCCCAAGGTGTTCTACCAAATTCCCACATGGCTACAATTAATTTATTTGGATTATTAGGATCTTGCACCATATCTGCAACGCCAGTTCTATCATTTACATAGAGTACATTCTCCCAAGTTTTTCCTCCATCGGTTGTTTTGTACACGCCACGATCCTTACTGGGTCCCCATGCTGAGCCTGTAGCACCCACATACACTTCTTTAGAATTTTGTGGATTGATGACAATTCTATGAATGACTCTTGTGTTTTCAAGACCCATGTCAGTCCAGCTTTTCCCTCCATCTATTGATTTAAATACACCGCGACCACTGTTATGGGAATTTCTAGGATTGCCCTCCCCTGTTCCTACCCAAATTTCATCTGGATTATTCTGATTAATTTTTACCGCACCTATCGAGAGCGTTTTTTGATCATCAAAAATTGGATCCCAAGTAATTCCTCCATTGGTAGATTTCCAAACACCTCCTGAAGCAGAGCCTATATATATTATATTACTATTAGAATGCACAGCGTCTATAGCAGTAATTCTACCACTCATCCCTGCAGGTCCAATACATCTAAAATCCAATGCATCAAATTTTTCCAAATCGATTTGTGCGAAAAATTCAACAATTGAAAAGAAAAAAAGTAAAAGAAAGAAAATGGGCTTTTTCATTTTAAAGTTCTTGGTTAATAATTATTCAATTTATTCCTCAATTTAATTAAACTTCTTATTTTAAAGGAGATAAATGACATTTTCGTTTTACAACCCAAGAATTATTGTCTTCATCGCTATGCATTGCGCTCCACTTTTAATTAAGGCTCAATGTGATGTAACGGTGGAGGTTCCAGATGATCTTACCATCTGCACTGAGGATGATGTAAGTTTGGAAGGTAACATCAATGGCTCTGAATCATGTTTTACTTGGACTTCAAATCATGGTTATTTTAATGATTCAGACATTGATCCAAATGTTTTTGTTGACATAAACACCACTTTTACTTTTACTGCCTTTGGTTCTATTCCTGGACTTAATCTCATTACTAATGGTGATTTTGAATCTGGGGATGATGGCTCATTTAGCACAGATTATCTACAAGCAACAAGCAATTGTTTTCATGGTGCTGGCTTCCTTGGATGCGAAGGAGTTTATGAGATCATGGATGATCCGTCAACAGGTCATACAAATTTTGACCCATGCCCACCAATGGGAAGTTTACAAATGGTTGTTAATGGAGCCGCAAGTTTACAACAAATCTGGTGTCAAGATGTACCAGTAGAACTTGGTAAAAAATATGAATTTAGCGCCTGGGCACAATCTGTTAATCCTGGTTCACCTGCACTTTTGCAATTCTCAATCGACGATGATCCAATAGGAGATATCTTGGGGCCCTCTTCAACTACCTGCGATTGGGTACAAGTACAAGAATACTGGATAGCCAACACCACAGGCGATGTAGAAATCTGTGTACTAAATCAAAACACTGCCGCTGGTGGCAATGATTTTGCTATTGATGATATTTTCTTTGGAGAATTATGTAGCGACCAAAAAGAGCTTGAAGTTATTGTTGGCGACTTAAGCATAGATCCAGAATTTCCAGAAGAATTTAACTGCAATACCTTGGACTTAGAGTTATCACTTAATCCTGACGGTTCATTTGGTCCCTTTGAGTTCGAATGGTACAATGAAGACTTTAACATCATTAATGAAGATAACAACGGCAATGCAGTAATATTTTTACCTGGCACCTACATCGTTACCGTTATCGATCAACTGGGGTGTGAGATCGAACATTATTTTGATGTGGAAGAAAACTTAACAGTGCCAGAAATTATTTTAGACCCAATTGACGCAATTCTTCAATGTGATGATAGCTTTATAAATATTTTCAATGAAGAAGATGACGCAGACTATGAATATTATTGGGAATGGGAAGGTGTATTTTTTAGTGATGATAATATTTTACAAGCAACCAATCCTGGCGTCTATGAATTAACCGTTACAGACGAAACCAATGGATGTACATCAACCAGCAATGTTACTATAGGAACGGATATGGATATACCTTCCATTGATGCCATCTATAGTAACGAAATTGACTGTAATAATCCAACAGCTGAATTAAGCATTGAAACAACAGATAATTTATCAGAAATTGAATGGTTTGACGAAGAAGGAAATCCTTTGGCAAGCACCATAGTATCTGAAGGTGGATTTTATTCAGTCACCGTAGTGGCTGAAAACGGATGTATTACAGATGATTTTTTAAATCTACCAGAAAATATATTTGATCCGCAAGTAGAAGTTATGGAACCCACACCGATAAGTTGTGCCAACCCTCAAAGTATTTTATCACTCAATTATACTGGTAATTTAATTTTAGAATGGTCGGGGCCAAATATGTTTTCTGCTTCTGGAAACGATTTGCTCGTTGATTTTCCGGGGATATATACCGCAAATTTGTCAAATGCTACAGGATGCTCTCTTACCATCGAAATTGAAATATTGGCTGACCTGCAAGAACCTAACATAACGATAGCCCCATACGGGCAACTTGATTGTGATATTGAAAGCATTCCTATCACTATCACCAACTTTGATCCTAATATTAATTATGTTTGGACCCTAGTAAATAATTCTACTGAAACAGGTCAAATGATCAATGTTTCCACACCAGGTCTATATTCTTTGCTAGCAACTGCTCAGAATGGATGCACAGATGAGGAATTAATAGAAATTCAATCTTCAGGAAACTTACCTGAAGTTTCACTTTCTGTAGATCCAATTACGTGCAACAACCTTCAATCAAGCTTAGAGGCAACAGGCAATTATATCTCCTTAGAATGGTCTGATAATAATGGGACAATATCTAATCTCAATGTTTCCGATGAAGGTTGGTATTATGCTTATGCTGATAATGGAGGAGGTTGTGATGTCCTCGATTCAATTTATTTAAACGTAGACACCATAGCACCTGTTATAAATTTCGATGCCCCCACGATCAATTGTGAAGATGTCACTGATATGCTTTTCAATAGTTTGGATGACAACTATAACTATCAATGGATACTTCCTGATGGAACTGCTAGCCTATCTGACACCATTGCCGTTGAGCTTTCAGGCAATTACCAAGTAACCATCAGCGCAGAAAATACTTGCTACACCGAAAGCAACATTTTGGTCGAAGCAGATCAAGAACTACCATTATTTGAAGTCTCAGGACTTGACACCATTGATTGTCAAAATTCACAGATCAATATAGATCTTGAAATTTTAAGCCAGATTGACTCCATTGTTCTCAAAAATGAATTGGGAATGGCTCTAGATGATTCCTTAGTCATTCAAAAGCCCGGAGCATATCAATTGGAATTTCATGGCAGCAATGGTTGCATTGACAGTTTCAATTTCTACATCCCAATCGACACCATAAAACCAAATCCAATTATTATAAATAATAATATTGATTGCAACACAGATATTGCACAATTGGCAATAACAAACCCCCAATCATCGGAATTTTATGAATGGTCAAATCTGAACACAACAGGAAACGACAATACTTTTACTACAAATCTAGCAGGTGATGTTTCTCTATATGTTACTGATTTAACAAACGGATGCACAAATCAATTTACAACTGAAATTGTAATTGATACATTAAAACCAACACTTAATTATCAAGCTCCTCTCCTAACCTGCCTCAATCAAGAAGCTGAGATCCAACTCTTCCCCGATGGGAATTATAATTATGAATGGACACTACCCAGTTTAGATACCTTTAGTGGAATGAATCTAATCGCCAAGGATACCGGTGAATATATTTTAAAGATAACAGGTCAGAATGGATGCAAAAATACCTACTTCATAGATGTAGAAGGAAACTTAGATATCCCACAATTTGAGGTACTTCAGCCCCCTCCTATTACTTGCCTTAATAAAACAACAACAATCCAGATTGAATCTGATGAGTTACTAGGAGGATACATTGGAATATTCGGAGGAAATTCTTTTAATTTTGGAAGTGGGGATTTGGTTACGGATCAAGCTGGAGCATGGACAGTCCAAGTAACCGCACCAGGTGGTTGTACAAACTCCATAAGTTTTGAGATATTAGCAGATACCATAAGCCCTAACCCCCAAGTCAAGGTTCAAAATATTGATTGCGTTAACAGTGTAGGTTTCTTAGAAATATTAAATTCAGATCCTGCTTCATCATTTGAATGGATCGATGAAGAAGGAAATACCACTTTTGATGAAATTTATTATCCGACACCAGAAGCAACCATAACCCTTGTTGAAACTGCATCCAATGGATGCGTTGGTTTTACTTCAGCTATGGTTATGATTGATACTATTAGCCCAAGCTTATCATTGACTTCGAGCTTAATTACCTGCAACCAGCCAGAATCAGAAATTTCAATCATCAACCCCATTGATTCCATTGAATATCAATGGCAATTCCAAAATGAATTTATATCAGCAGATCATTATTTGTTTTCTGATCAATTGGGCAACTATACTGTTATTGCTACCAATCTCAATAATAAATGCAGTAGCGTTGAAGAAATTGAAATTCAATCGGAATCAAATATTCCTATAGATTTTAATTTTGAAATCGTAGCCCCTCCATGCGGGGAAGAAGATTTTTACATTGAAGGCTTTTCAATATCGGGTGGCATTGGCCCTTATCAATATTCAACCCAAGATCCCAATCCAAATTGGTCTCCTTTAGAAGTCGAGCAATTATTATCTCTAGGGCAAAACTTGATACAAATACAAGACTCCAATGGATGCATTTTAGACTCCCTTATTTATTTGGATATTCCGGAACCTGTTGAAGTAAATATTCAAAGCAATATTCTTATAAATTGGGCAACAGATACGACCCTTCAATTGACAATAAACAAACCGCTTGAAGATATTGATTTTATTGAATGGACACCTGCTACCGGGTTATCGTGTGATGATTGTTTAAACCCTGTAGTAAACCTAGAAGAAGATCAAATTTACCAAGTACTTGTAGTTGATAAAAATGGATGCGAAGATTTGGTTGAAATCAGAATTGAAGTGATTAAATTTATTTCGGTGTTTATACCGAATGTCTTTACACCCGACAATCAAGATAATAATTTGTTCTTTCCATTTTCTACCGAACAACATATTACTCAAGTAGACAAATTCTACATTTATGATCGGTGGGGAAATCGAGTTTTCACCAATTCAAATTTTCTACCCAATGATCCATTGGCAGGTTGGGATGGCTCAATACTTTCAGGAGATGCTCTTCCTGGAGTCTATAGTTACATGCTTCAGATTTCATACACCGATGGTTCTTCAGAAATTATAATAGGAGATGTAACATTGGTAAGGTAATTAATTAACATTTACATCAACAATTAATTCCCAATTGCCTGCATCGCTACCACTAACTTTATATCTTTGCGCGCTCAAATATCAATATGCAGTCAATAAGAAATATTGCCATCATCGCCCACGTAGATCATGGTAAAACAACACTGGTAGACAAAATCATTCACGAATGTCAGACTTTGGACACAAGAAAAGACACAGGTGAACTGATCTTAGATAACAATGATTTAGAAAGAGAAAGAGGAATTACCATTCTCTCTAAAAACGTTTCTGTCAATTATCAAGGAGTAAAAATTAACATTTTGGATACCCCTGGTCACGCTGATTTTGGCGGAGAAGTAGAGCGGGTACTAAAAATGGCAGATGGTGTTCTTCTTTTGGTTGATGCTTTTGAAGGTGCTATGCCACAAACAAGATTTGTATTGAGTAAGGCAATTGCACTTGGTCTTAAACCAATTGTAGTTGTCAATAAAGTAGATAAAGAAAATTGCAGACCCGAAGATGTGCAAGGCGAAGTATTTGATCTGATGTTTAACTTAGAAGCTACAGAAGAACAATTAGATTTCGTCACTTTGTTTGGATCTTCAAAAGAAGGTTGGATGAGTTTTGACCATAATCAAAGAACCAACAATATCCAACCATTGTTGAATGCCGTAATTGAGAATATTCCTGAAGCCCCCTATGCGGAAGGTACTCCACAAATGCAAATTACTTCTTTAGACTTTTCCAAATTTACCGGAAGGATAGCTATAGGAAGAGTCTCTAGAGGAGACTTACATGAAGGTCAAGACTATATGCTTTGCAAGGCAGATGGTGTAATGAAAAAAGTACGAATCAAAGAACTATTTGTTTTTGTTGGTCTAGCTAGGGAGAAAGTAGAAAGGGTAAGATCTGGTGATTTGTGTGCTGTTATTGGATTGGAAGATTTTGATATTGGAGACACAATTGCGGATCTTGAGAATCCGGAACCCTTGACTAGAATTGAAGTTGATGAACCTACAATGAGTATGTTGTTCACTATCAACACCTCTCCATTCTTTGGTAAAGAAGGGAAGTTTGTGACATCTAGACACCTTCGTGAAAGATTGTATAAGGAAACTGAGAAAAATCTAGCCCTTAAAGTTGAAGATACCGACACAGAAGACAAATTTAATGTGTATGGTAGAGGAATTCTCCATCTTTCTGTATTAATAGAAACCATGAGAAGAGAAGGATACGAACTTCAGATTGGAAAACCTGAAGTAATTATCAAAGAAATCGATGGTGTAAAAAATGAACCTTTCGAACACCTCGTAATTGACGTACCTGAAGCCTACTCAGGAAAAGCCATTGAATTGGTTACTCAAAAGAAAGGGCAACTCAATGTAATGGAGCCTAAAGGCGATGTTCAACACTTAGAATTTGATATTCCTTCAAGAGGATTGATTGGTCTTAGAAACAATATGTTGACAGCCACCGCAGGAGAGGCTGTAATGACACACCGATTCAAAGAGTATAGACCATTCCTCGGTGAAATGCCTGAGAGATCAAAAGGCTCAATGGTATCCATGGAAGCTGGTCAGGCACTGGCTTTCGCCTTGGACAGACTCCAAGATAGAGGAAAGTTCTTTATTAAACCAGGTGATAAAGTTTACAAAGGTCAAGTGCTTGGAGAAAACTCAAGAGCCAATGATATGGATGTCAATGTCATCAAAGGAAAAAAACTTACCAATATGAGATCTTCCGGAGCAGATGATGCAGCCAAACTTGCACCTCCAATCATTTTCTCATTGGAAGAAGCGATGGAATACATCAAAAAGGATGAATATCTAGAAATCACACCCGAAAGCATTCGTATGAGGAAAATCAAATGGGGCAACTAAGCATTTTACTTCATTTGATAAATTAACAATCTTCATAAAGACATAATGTCTTTACAAGCTTGCTTGGTCATAATATAATTGGTTATTTTCATTGAAAATTATCATCTATGAGATCAGTGATCATATTGTTCTGTTCTTTATTATTTATCTTTTCTGGCTTTCAGCTTAATGCTCAAATTGAATTCCAAATTGCTCCCGTCGAAATTTATACCGGGCAACTACTTAGTCAAAAAGATATGGTTGTAGATATGAATGGGGACTATTTAGATGATATCGTGCTCATCGTTTCAGAAGGAATTTATGTCTATTACCAAAACCCAAATAATACATTTACAGAAAAATATTTTCATCTGGCTCCAGAATTTTTGAATGCACAATGGAATGCCTTGGGATCCGATTTTAATAATGACGGGAAAATGGATATTGTCATAGGCAACAATGAAGAGCTAAAAATGCTGCTTTCCACAGAATTCCAAGAAACATTTGAAGTTAAAAAACTTCCTGAAAATTACTTTGTACAAAGAACCAGCGCTATAGACTTAGACCTCGACGGAGATCTAGATATCTTTAGTTGTAATGACAACGCCATTAATCAAGTTTATGAAAATATTGGGGATGGTGAAATGGTTGCTAATATCAGCATGTTACCAACCGTAGATTTGGCAGGAAATTATTCTCACATTTGGTCAGACTATGACAACGATGGAGATCAAGATTTACAAATTTCCAAATGCTATGTTGCCACTACTAATGTAAACGACCCAGAAAGAATAAATCTTTTTTATCGGAACAATGGGGATGGAACATATACGGAAGTAGGAGCAGAAATAAATATGAACGACAATGCTCAATCCTGGGTTTGCAACATGGAAGATTTTGATAATGATGGTGACTTTGATGCATTCATCTCCAACCATGATTTCGCCAATCGGTTTATGTTAAACAATGGAGATGGCACTTTTACTGATGTCATTGACAGTACAGGTATCGATTCAACCGATATTGGTTCATTGGAATCCTATGCCTATGATTTTGACAACAATGGTTTTGTAGATCTTATCTCTGACTCGAAAAGAAAAATGTGGCTCAACAATGGAAACCTAAGTTTTACAGATGTTATAACTCCAATGAACATGTGGTTTAATGGAGGGATGGGTGATCTAAACAATGATGGTTTTATAGACATGATTGTTGGCAACAACGTTTGGTTCAACCAGGGAAATGAAAATAACTGGGTGAAGATCAGCACGAAAGGATTGGAAAGTAACCCAAATGGAATTGGTGCTAGAGTGGAAATTTATGGCGATTGGGGAATGCAATCAAGAGAAGTTAGAGCTGGACATAGTTTTAGTACCATGAGCACATTAAACACTCATTTCGGTATTGGGACTTCAATCAACATCGACAGTATTGTTGTCAAATGGCCTTCTGGCCTTCGATCCACAAAGGTTAATCCTACCATTAATAGCTTTCATCTTATTCATGAATATGAATGCATTTCAACAAATATCGCCTTATCCGCTAATTCGTACATTAGTTTTTGTGAAGGGGAGCAAATCTCGCTGCAAGTACCTAATGGGTATAGCAATATTGAATGGAGTACTGGATCTACTGATGCCAATATAGTTATCGACGAGACAGGGTTTTATTTTGCGACCATGCAAGATGCACAAGGTTGTTTTGTCCAATCAGATCCAATATATGTTGAACTTATTCAAGAAGCGATACCAACAATATTTCCCAATGGAGAAATTACTATTTGTAATGGCGATACAATAACACTAACAGCCAGTGTTGTTCAAGAAGATTTTAACTGGAATAATGGTACATCAAATCAAAGCCTTGAAGTTTCTGAAACTGGATTTTTCTTCGTTGAAACTACAGGAGTTTGTAGTAATGAGCCTGTCTTTTCAGACACCGT
Organism: Saprospiraceae bacterium; assembly: GCA_020630955.1. Taxonomy (GTDB): domain Bacteria; phylum Bacteroidota; class Bacteroidia; order Chitinophagales; family Saprospiraceae; genus JAHDBF01. Next base: position 47,192 of record JAHDIE010000007.1, on the reverse strand, counting down.
AATGGTATCTATATTCCAAGTCCCGGTTCCAATCGTAACAGATGTGCAAATTCAAGGAGGAACAAGTGTTACACTTTTTGCTGAAGGAGAAAATGTTGTGTGGTTTAATTCGGCAGAAGGCGGAAATGTAATTGGTGCTGGCAACGAATTCACTACCCCATTCTTAAGTATGGATGTAACTTATTATGCTGCAAATATATTATCTACAGAAAATGGTGACATCTGCTCAAGCGAAAGAGTTCCGGTTAATGTTACTATTTCTAACACAGCGGAAACCTTTCGAGAATTGGGAATTACAATTTTTCCAAATCCTGCAATAAATAACTTGAATATCAATATCGAATCCATTTCAGAGGTTATTGAAATAAATTTCATGGACCAAGGAGGAAAGCAAATCAAAAGCATCAAAAACGTCAGTTCCAATCAAATGATAGATCTTAGGGATATAATACCTGGCTTATACAATATTCAATTTAATACGACAAAAGGCATTATCTCAAAACCCATTGTGGTGGAGCATTAAAATAATGACAATAAAATGAGGCCTGCAAAATGATTTCAACGCTTTTTAAACAATAAATTTTGTATTTCTATTTCAGATTATGAAAGACTCTGTTTACATCTTCATCTTCCTCAAGCTTTGCAATCATTTTCAAAACATCAGCAGCTTGATCTTCACTCAATTCTAATAAATTTGAAGGAACCCATTCCGTTCCTGAAGAAACCACTTTCATGCCTTTTTCTTCTAAAGCTTTTTGCATCGTTCCAAATTCAGTAAAGGTGGCTCTAATTACTACAACATCTTCATCGTTCTCACTTTTCCCTTCACCCAATTCTTCTAGGCCATGATCAATTAGCTCTAATTCAAGCTCATCCATATCAAGACCTTCGGGATTTAATTGAAAGACTGCATATTTGGTAAATTGAAAGCTTACGCTGCCTGTTGTACCCAAAGAACCTTTTGCCTTGTTAAAACATGCCCTTACATTGGCAACAGTTCTGGTATTGTTGTCAGTTGCACATTCTGCAATTACTGCTATGCCATGAGGTGCATACCCTTCAAACATAACCTCATCATAATTTGAGGTATCCTTACCCAAAGCCCTTTTGATTGCTTGCTCAATCTTATCCTTTGGCATATTCACAGATCGCCCATTTTGAATGGCTCTTCTCAAGGCAGGATTGTTATCAGGGTCAGGACCACCAGCTTTAACCGCAATTACAATCTCTTTCCCAACTCTTGTAAACTGTTTTGCCATCCTATCATATCTGGCAAACATGCTTGATTTTCTTACTTCAAATAATCGTCCCATTTTTAAGAATTTGCTGCAAATATATTTTATAAGCCTTGCTAAAACTTAGTAAAGTCTTATTTTTTTCATAAATAGAAAATCAGTTCTACATGCATTGGTTCATTTCGTCGAAAAAAACATTTACATAAGTGGGCATAATATTTGGTTATCAATTAATTACACATTAAATAAATACATCATATTATATTTGTATCTAGATATACAAAACATTCGCCCCTCAGACGAGCGTTAATGTTGTATTAAGGACTTTTTCGATATGATTCTAAAGCGAAAAATGCCTAAATTTAGAAAGTGATTGAATTAGAAATAACATAATGAATATGAAGAGTTTAATATTAATAGGTCTTTTTGCCATCAGTGGGATGTTTGCAGCTTGGTACCCACAGGTAGATTTTGCCGAAAAAGAAAGCATGATTCTTGACGCTGTTGTTCGGTTTTTGGATGCCTATCACTTCTCTCCAAAAACGATTGACGACGATTTTTCAGAAAAAACTTATGAATTATACCTTGATTATATTGACAATGGCAAAAGGTTTTTAACCGAACTTGAGATCAAAGAGTTGGACGCGTTTAAAACACAAATCGATGATCAGGTAAACTTAAGAACTACTGGATTCTTCGATCTATCGATGGAAAAACTAGAATATGGTCACGAACGTGCAAAATTAATATTTAGCAAACTAATAGAAACAGACATACCACTTTCTTCTCAAAGAAACATTGAGATGGATTCTGAAAAAAGAAGTTTTGTAAAAGATGAAAAAGAGCTCGAACAATTTTGGTTAGATATGCTAAGCTATGACCTTATTGATAGAATCAAAGAAAAGCAAGAGAACCAAAAAGATAGCCTGGAAAAACTGAGTTTTGACGAGTTAAAAGTAAAGGCTACAGAGGAAATGAAAGAATCTTATGAAGATTGGTTTACACGTTTAGACAAAACAAAGAGGTCAGATTATTTTGAAACTTACGTAAACACTTTAACTCATGTATATGATCCTCATTCCGATTACTTCAATCCAAAAGAAAAAGAAGATTTTGATATTAGAATGGGTGGTAAATTAAAGGGAATTGGTGCAAGATTGGTCGCTGATGGAGAATACACAAAGGTTACCGAAATAATCCCCGGGGGTCCAGCTTGGAAAGGAAAAGAACTTCAAGCCAATGATCTTATCATGAAGGTTAGACAAAAAGGTGAAGAAGAAGCCATAAACATACAAGGTATGCGAGTGGATGAAGTGGTTACCTACATCCGAGGAGAACCAGGCACTGTCGTATTCTTAACAGTAAAAAGCACTGATGGAGAAGTGAAAGTTATCGAAATAGAAAGGGACGAAGTAATTATAGATGAAGGTTTTGCAAAGTCACTCATCTTAGATTTTCCAGAGGTCTCCGAAAATATTGGCTACATAAAATTACCTAGATTCTATGATAGTTTTGAAGGCAAGGTCGGTAACAGTTGCGCCAAAGATGTTGCAGCTGAAATCGAAAAGCTCAAAGAAAACAATGTCAATGGTATAATCCTAGACCTAAGGAACAATGGTGGTGGCTCTTTACGTGATGTTGTAACCATGTCAGGATTATTTATTGAAGATGGACCTATTGTTCAAGTAAAACCTAGAAACAAAAAGGCCTATTTATACAAAGATCAAGATGATGAGGTACAATATACTGGACCACTCATTGTCATGGTCAATCAATTTTCTGCTTCTGCCTCAGAAATTTTAGCGGCCGCTGTTCAAGACTACAACCGAGCTATTGTGGTTGGTAGTAAATCTACTTTTGGCAAAGGAACAGTGCAGCGATTTGTTGATCTAGATGAAGCATTCAGAGGAGATGACAAATTTAAACCGCTTGGCAACCTGAAGATCAGTATGCAGAAATTTTATAGAGTCAATGGTGGATCTACTCAATTAAAAGGAGTAGTTCCTGATATTATCTTGCCAGATAATTACCACTACATTGAGACTGGTGAAAAAGATTATGATTATGCAATGGATTGGTCTGAAATTGACGAAGTAGAATATAGCCAGAGCACTTATAATATCAATGATATGGATTATTATGTCTCTAGAAGTGCTGCCAGAATAGCTGATGATGAAAACTTTCAATTGGTTTTAGAAAATGCTAAACGCCTTAAAGAAATTAGAGATGATAGCAGCTACCCTCTTGATTATAATAGTTACGTAGAAAAAATGGATGAACGCAAAGAGGCTTCAGATAAATTTAAAGATTTGTATGATATAGATATTGAAAATTTAAAAATTCATAATCTTGAACAAGATCTTGCAAGTCTTGAATCTGATGAATCTAAAAAAGCTAGAAATGATGAGTGGTTAAAAGGTGTCCAAAAGGACTTTTATCTCACAGAAGTCATGCATATTATGAGTGATTTAATCTCCCATAATTAACCAAAAAAGCCTCAACATTTCTGTTGAGGCTTTTTTTCTGGGTTACCAAGAAGATTATCTTCGTCAAAATTGAGTAGGTATTTTTATATTGTGATCCTAGAAATCAATGATGCAGTATATTCTTGAAGGTTTGGGTTTTGGGCTGATTCTAACGCTTTCAATGGGCCCTATTTTTGTTGCTTTGGTTCAGACTTCTCTTGAAAAAGGTCTGAAGCCAGGAATGACTGTAGGAATTGGAATCTGGAGTAGTGATATGCTAATCATTGGGACCATGCTTGGCCTTGTTTCCTTGGTCAAGGAATTGGTCGCCAATGAAACTTTTAATCTTTATATGGCGATTGCTGGAGGAATTGTTATGATTCTTTTTGGTATCTACATGCTCAAGCACAAAGCATCAGTCAATTTCGATGGGAAGACCTATTCAGCAAAAAATTATTTTGGCTTTTGGACAAAAGGATTTCTGGTCAACACATTGAATCCTTTTACCTATATATTTTGGCTAGGCGTGATTGCGACACAAGTATTTGCAAGAGGAATAAGCATTACGAATACCATTATTTTTCTTGGCACAATCATGTTCGTGATCATAGCTTCCGACTTGCTTAAAATAGCAGCTGCCAGTTATATTCGAAATAGCCTAAAACTTAAGCATATAGATTTTGCAACCAATATCGCTGGAGTGTTTTTGATTATTTTTGGTATCGGCTTGATTGTATATCGCTTCATTTAGAATCTGCCTTTCGGCAAAAGTTGTCAATTTGATGTTAAAAAAATTCCTCTTTCAACAACTTAGCTCTTCTTGAAACAAAATATTTCTAACTTTAATTTGTGCACAATTTCTTTTTCATATTAATATCCTCATTTTTTATGGTTCACTCCAATTCTGCAAGTGCGCAAAAAAGTGACTTTGAATTTAGTTGTGCCATCCATGCTAACCACCCCTTCCTTTCCATTTCTAAAGAAAATTTGCGCAAAGCAAGAACATTATCTGGATTAAATCGACATTATAAACCTTCATGGGTAGCCCAATATAATTCTGTAGAAATTAAAACATTGGTAAATGGACAATTAAGAAAAGAACTAGGATTGGATTCCATTCTCACACAAAACCAACTAGGTTTAATTATTTCAGCAGATGATGAAGCGGCTATTGAAATATCTGTGATGTATATCCCCAAGAATAAGCTAAGCAATAATAAGGAACAGGAAATCAATTTTTCTATCAAGACAAGGCCCCAAAAAGACGCCCAGTTTCATGGTGGGAAAGAAGCCTTAGAAAAATATCTAGACATTGCTCTACTGTCAAAAATTGACCATAGTGTTTTTAATCAACACCAATTAACGGCAATCAAGTTTCAAGTAACGGAAACGGGTGTTATTATAGATCCTTTTGTTTTCCAAAGTTCCGGCGACGAAGCTACTGACCAAATCTTGATTGAATCAATTTGTAATATGCCAAACATGATTCCAGCTAGACTTGAAGATGGAACAAGTGTACAACAGGAAATGGTTTTAACCATTGGAGATATGAACAGTTGTGTTGTCAACTTATTGAATATCTCTGGTTACGGTGTTAATGTTCATTAATAAAGTACTCATATTTGATTACTATTGAAAAACCGTAGCAGTTATCTTTCTACTCCCACCCCTATTTCTGAATTCACAAAGATATATCCCTTGCCAAGTGCCTAAACCTAGTTTACCATTGATGATAGGAATTTGAACTGAATGCCCTATCATGGCAGCTTTTATATGCGCAGGCATATCATCTGGCCCTTCGATGGTGTGTTTCAAGAATGGAAGATTTTCTGGGATAATGAAATTAAAGATAGATTCAAAATCCTCCAATACATCAGGGTCAGCCGCTTCATTAATTGTAATTGCTGCTGAGGTATGATGGATGAACAAATTCAAAAGACCATTATCTGGTAATATGTCAATGTTTTGCATTATTTCCTCTGTAATGATATGATAACCTCGAGGCTTCGCTGTCAATGCAAAAGTATGATGATCAATCATTAGAATGGATCAATCTTTGACACTTTGGGACATTCTAGTTGTGAGAAAAATCTCACAATGCTAATATGAAGAATAGCGTAGGTATCATTGTTCATACTATTACCCCTTTGTTTGCCAGAGGTAGCAAAGCCTTCAACTCCACTTCTATCTGAAAGTTGAGCAGCAATTCCTGTAGGTCCACCTTGAAGTGAATTTATCTCAGGATAAACTGTACTAACGTCATCTAGATAATCTGTGGTTAATCTTCGAGCTTTAAGTCCAGCATTAAAACTCCACCTGTAGTTGAGATCCCATTTAAAGCCAATCGCAAATGCCAAGCCTGGGCTAATCGTTCCATAACCATCTTGACCTTCAGTTCCAAAATCTTTTAAATTGTATTTGGTTCCATTGAGCTCTGTTCGAGGATTAAATTTGCTAGCTGCAATACCAATAGAGGCATATGGGGTATAGAAATATCTTCTATCGCCATGGATGTATGTAAAGAAATTAAACTCAAGAGAAAGCGAGGCATCAAAAGTATTTGAGAAGAATGATAAGTTTCTAGTTCTCTCATAGCTATTTTGGGAGTCATGGTCGGAAGCACTCAAGCGTGCGTAATTAAAGCTACCTTCAAGACATACTCGATCGTTAAAATTCCTTCTAGCTACAAGACCAAAGGCTAGTCCCGGATCATTAACGCTATAATCTGTGTTTAAATCACCGAAATAATGACCTAGACCAATATAACCTCCTAACTCTTGACCACGTTGAGCATTTGCTTCCTGTATCGTTAGGGATATACAAATTGAGAAGGATAATAATGAATAAAGTACTTGTTTAATCATCTTTGCTAATAACGCACAAAGTTATTTCTTTCTTATTTATTTTTTAGAATAAGGCAAAAAAATAGGGCCCTTTACATATAAAGGACCCCATTCATTCTATCTAAATTCCTCTTTTATTCAATAATTATCATTTTTCGGGTCGCTGTAAAGCCTTCTGTTTCCATTTGATAATACAATACTCCCGAACCTTCAAGTTCTTTTGCACCGATTGTCAATTGATTCATACCGGCTTTATAGTTTCCTGAAACTGTTTTTACCATTTTCCCAGAAACATCGTAGAATTTAACCATAACGTCCCCATCTTTTACCAATGAAAATCTAATCGTTGTAGATTCACTAAAAGGGTTAGGACTATTTTGATACAATTCATTAACGAATGCATCCTTGTTTTGTCCAAATTCAACATCCATTATTTCCAAATTTTCACCTACATATGCCTCTGAAATAAGGTTATTATCAGAACCAAAAATATTTTTAACAACATCTCCTTTAAACACTAAGGTAAATAACACCTCTCCATTGTTTAATGAAACCGCTTTTCCACTACTCCAGCTAAAGCTTGTAGAAGAGCCTGTTGTTACATAATTGTTATCTGAAATATCTAGCGAGGCGCCTTCTATCCGTAGCAATTCCGCACCTGGATGTTCAAGCGTAATCTGCATTCCATTCAACAACTCATTGGAATTGATTTTTACTGGAACACTGACTGACTCAATATTACTTATCAAATCTTCAAAGTATAATTGCAATTTCTCAGCTGATCTAAAAGATGTATCATCTCCAAGTAGATTTGCCGTTGCTGTTCCATTTACGTCACCAATTTTAACCCCAACAAAGTCATTGTCCATCATAGGTTCGGCAAGTGCTTCAATATTGATCACTTCCGTAAATGGCCATGGGTTATCAAATGCCATAATCTGATCCTTAATAGGGAATCTCCAACTATTGTTATTAGGGAAATCTTGATAGATTCCTAATATCAATTTCCTTAGCTGAATCAAATCAACTGCTGAAATTTTAGTGTCATTGTTAGCATCCGCAGCAATCATTTTGTATGGACTATCCAAAGGTTTTGTGTCAAGTATATGCTTCTGTATTAACACTAGATCGAGTGTTGTAACACCATTCAAAGCGCCATCATTCTTTGCTGTAGTGACTTCGTAATCAATAAACATTGGAAGATTGTAAAATGAAAATTCACCATTTTCATTTGTATTATTTACTAGAGGATATTCAGGAATTGAGCTCATAAGCTCTACAGAAATTTGAGTTAGTTCTTCTCCGGACTCGGTTACAATTTGGCCGCCAATTCTTGCATTAGCAAGGCTATCGCCACAAACACCATTATTGTCAACTAGGGTTAAGTATACTGTACAGAAATCATAATTATCTTTTTCATCCCATACATATACTGAAACCTCAACGGGGGATGTCTGGCCAGCATCATTTAGTGCATCATCACATGTAAATGTTCTTGCTGAACATCTGCTTGATTCATTATAAAAAGGATCATCTGCAGGATTGACATCTGAGAATGTAAATCTCAAGTTTTCATTGCTAGAACAATTGTCAAAACTTCCTAGGTCAAAGTCACATGCCCACAATTCAATTTCTCCATCATCCATTAAGGCTGAACTAACATTTACACAATATGGAGTGGGTGCTTTTTTATCCACCACCATAAAATCTTGTGTACATGATCTTACGTTTCCACAACCATCTGTTGCGGTCCATTTTACTTTATGTGTAGCCATACTTCCTACTACAGGATCTGGTAAAGTTATTTTCACCTCACCTCCTGAGGTAGTTGGTGCAACATAGTCTGGATGATCAGGCGGAACAGTGCTTCTAAAAGTGTAGTCATAATTCCAATCACCATAGAGGTCTACTTGAATTGTCCAATTTACTCTATTACTGCCACACGAACCTGAGTCATCTGCGATCTGAGTAAGCATTACTGCATTGTTTTCACAAGTTGCCTCATCAGCTTCTAGCATGATTGGATCACATGAAGCCAAGTCTGGAGCAGTTTCATCAATAACTTTCACGATTTGTGTGTGTTCCCAAATACCCTCAGTGTATGGGCTATTTGGGTTATAAGTACACCAATCAATAACTGTCCATTCATTTCTGATCTTTAGACATGCCCCTTCTGTAAAGTAGAAAGTATCACTATCTAAACTATATGCGAGCAAGTTACAAGCTGGGGCATCCCAGTATGGCATTTGCATGGTATCAGTCATACAATTGATAATCAAATCTTCAGGGAAAGTTATGGTGATGTCTGTATCATAATCTGGTCCTAATCTTTCAATAACTTGAACACAGTACGCACTTGGGTTTTCAGTAATATACCATTTTCTATGAATGGTTCCATACCCACAAGCACCACCATCTTGATACTCATCGGTGTAATCTACACCTTCTGAACCACATGCGTTGTAACCAGCACCACTACCGACAATTGATAAATCATGTATATCTACTTCACAGTCAACTGTAATATCAGCTGGACATAACAATGAAGGTGGTACTTTGTTCTCTAATCTAACCCAAGCCCATGCTTCATTATAATGGTCTCCTTCAGATCCATAGTATCCATCCATATCACCATCATCCCATACTCTCAACCAAACTTTATATTGAGAATAATCGATGATTCCATCTCCATCTTCATCAATGCCATTAGCATCTAAATCTGCACAACAGAATTTAACAAATTCTCCATTATCATAATCATCTTCATCATCATAACTGTGATCTTCATCATCGTTGAACGTTGTATTTCCAACGATATCACAATTTTGATCCTCTCTTCTAATTTCAAGTTTGACAGGACCGCATCCATCATGAGAACCTTTATCAATAGATTCAGCATAAAGTTTTGCGATTCCAGTACCTCCCACTGCAGTTGTCAATGAGACAACGATATTTTCGGTTGCAATAGCTACAGGAGGTGTTGCGTCCACTACAGTCACTGTAACTGGAACAGCGTTAACTTGACCACAACAATCATATGCATTATAATAGAAGGTATGTACACCTTTAGGAGCATTAGATACATGGAATTGGCCACTTTCTGTTTCCGTGATAATCACACCATAAGGTCCGGTTATATCATAGCTAACAGCATCTGAACAATTATCATTTAGATGTTCAGGTGGTGGCATTAATATAGATGCATAGCATCCCCAAGGGTCTACAGAGGCTGTTACATTATTTGCAACAATGGTTGGACCGTCTGTGCTACCATTTACAATTAATTGAGTGTATTCATGAGAATCTCCGCTACACCAATCTAAATAAGTCCATTTTCTAATGACTTTCTTAATATCTGGACATGCTTCGCAAGCTGGAACAATAAGATCTGATTTTGTTACAGCAAGGTTGCAGACAGTGGTAGTAATTGGTGTACCATTTATTGAAGGATATGCGTACTTGTTACCATACAAAGTAGCAAGGTATTCAGCCTCTTCCTCTTCTTCTTCAGTTGTTGCAATAGCTAATAGCTCTTCAAGTTTCAACTGGTAATAATGGTTAAATACATCCGTAGTTGAGTATCCGCTTGTACAAGGAAGTTCAACAGGACTGTGGGGATCGTGGATATCAGTATATAAGTTGATTGGTTCTACAGTATATTCCATGATACATGAAGTAGACTTATTTCCATAGGCATCAGTTACAACGTAAGTTCTATGCACTTTTGCTGGGTAACATGGTCCATTTTCGATAATTTCATCATGAAATCCAAGATAGGTAGTAGAACAATCTGTATATGAAGGGACTAGGACTTCATCATAGCCTTCTAACATTTCTTCCATCTCTGCACAAGTTGCTTTCAATGTGCAATCAGGATCATTATTACCTACAGGACATGGGCAATCCAATATTTCTGGTGGTAATTTGTCCTCAACCAATAAGGTGCCCCAACAATTGTTAGCATATCCTGATACAGTTTCTGTAATCGTAACAGAATAAAGTCCAGGTGAATGAATAACAATTCCGGTTCCTGAGCCGGAGTTAGGTACATTAGGGCTAATTTGAATCTCAAAATTTGAGAGATCATTATATGGTGGTGGATAAGTTGCCTCACCTACCAAAATCATATCGGGTGTTACTGTAACTGTACAGTCATCATCCATCGATATATTGACCTGATTATTACAGGCCATCCAGCTTGTCTGAGCTTTTGATTTCCCGACAATCAAAAGCATAAATAATAATGTACACCAGATGGGTATACAAAACCGCTTAGCTTTATCGGTTCTAAACATGGGAACGAGTTTTGGTTAATAAAATAAATATGAGTGTCGACAGAATTGACGACTGTTCAGAAATGAGAAAGTGAGAACTTATTCAGTGATCGGGTTCAACTGAATTCCTCTGGTCCAAATGTAAATCAATAACTCACTAAGTTGTCTAGCGAAGCCATGGTAATTTTTACATTTTTATTTTACAGATAAAAGGAAAAAATAATATGATCGGTAGATCACATCAGCCAAACAAGAAGTCTTCAGTTATTCATTGCCTTCAGAATACCTAGTTTTTGTGCGGCGATAATTGGGGGGCATGGTAGTTCCAAAATGTTGGACCCAGAAACGTCCTCGCTTGGAAAGTCCCATTTCTTTCATATCAGCATTCATTATCATCTTACAATGGCTTGGACTTTGTAACCAGTCCCTGACGACCTCTTCAAAGCTATCTTGACCTTCTCCTAGGTTTTCACCAGCATATTGCCAATTGTACCCAAGATCATCGAACCGATCGCCAACATCCCTTCCGTCCTTTGAAATATGGCCAAAGTAATTATTCTCAAGCATGTCTTCAGCATGTGAAGAAGCAGTATAATATAGATGATCACTCCAGGTAATGGGTCCAACAGGTTGCATATACTTCTTGCCACACTTACATCCATCGTTTCTAATTTCATTGATTGTAGTGACAACCCTATCAATAACCTTTTGGGGAGGTTGTGCCTTTATTTGACCAAGGCAGAAGAAAAAGACTAGAGAAAGGAGAATATTTGAACTCATATTACTTATTACAATTAAATAACGCTTGAGGTTCTCATTTATGATAAATAGCCTGTTAATACTCAGTTAAGGGCATAAAAAAAGGCGACCAAAAAATTTGACCGCCCCCGTTGCTATACGTAATTGAGTTATCTACTACAAATATCAAAAAAGTGAACTAAATACCAAAGGATTGTCACTTAATTTTCAAAGTTTTTTTCAATTATTATAATAATGGTGCTATAACTAGCGCTACAACAGACATTAATTTCAATAATATGTTCAATGATGGTCCTGAAGTATCCTTAAATGGGTCACCTACAGTATCACCAACAACAGTTGCTTTATGGGGTTCTGAGCCTTTGTAATACATTTTACCGTTGATTTCAACACCTTCTTCAAACATTTTTTTAGCATTATCCCAAGCTCCACCAGCATTTGACTGGAAGATAGCCATTAAAACACCACATACGGTTACACCTGCTAATAATCCACCCAACATTTCTGCACCACCGCCAAATCCAACTAAAGCTGGAGTTACAACGGCAATAAGGCCAGGTAAGATCATTTCTCTAATTGATGCTTTAGTGGATATTTCTACACATTTGTCATATTCAGCTTTACCATCAGCAGCGTCAAAGGTAGCCTTATCAGCATCGCTCCAATCTTTCATATCGGTACCATCATTCTTTTTCATGATCGCTAATGCCGCTTTAAGCTCTGGAATTGAGTTAAACTGTCTTCTTACCTCAGTAATCATATCCATAGCCGCTCTTCCTACTGCATTCATTGATAATGCGGAGAAAAGGAAAGGCAACATACCCCCAACTAATAGACCAGCCATTACTTTCGGATTGGCTATATTAATAGAATTAATACCTGCAGTTGCCATAAAAGCAGCAAATAATGCTAAAGCTGTCAAAGCCGCAGACCCTATTGCGAATCCTTTACCAATTGCTGCAGTTGTGTTACCTACCGCATCTAATTTGTCAGTTCTTTGTCTAACTTCTTTTGGTAATTCTGCCATTTCAGCAATACCCCCGGCATTATCAGAGATTGGACCATAAGCATCAACAGCCAATTGAATACCTGTATTAGATAGCATTCCAACAGCGGCAATGGCGATACCATACAATCCAGCAAAATGATGAGCACCAATAATAGCTGCTGCTAATATCAAGGTAGGAATCGCTGTTGATTGCATTCCTACTCCCAAACCAGCAATAATGTTTGTTGCTGAGCCGGTTAAAGATTGGTCTACAATTGACTTAACAGGTTTGGTACCAGTACCTGTATAATATTCAGTAATTTTACCTATACCTAATCCCGATGCCAAACCGAATAAAATAGCCCAAAAAACACCCATGGAAGAGTATTCTCTTCCTCCAGCCATCCATTCGCCTGGTAACATCCAATTGACGATTAAGAAAGTAGCTACTAGCATGAGACCAGCAGAAAGTAATTCTCCGATATTTAAAGCAGTATGTGGGTTACCACCCTCTTTCACCTTTACGAAGAAAGTTCCAATAATAGATGTCAATATACCAACTGCCGCTAACACCAATGGTAATAATACCGCATTCATTCCTCCAAAGTCATTGTTGGCTAAAAAGCCAGTTCCTCCAATAAAGGTTGCTCCTAAAACCATGGTTCCAATGATTGACCCTACGTAAGATTCAAAGAGGTCAGCACCCATACCTGCTACATCTCCAACGTTATCTCCTACATTATCTGCAATGGTTGCTGGATTCAAAGGGTGATCTTCTGGTATTCCGGCTTCAACTTTTCCTACGAGGTCCGCTCCGACGTCAGCAGCTTTGGTGTATATTCCACCACCAACTCTTGCAAATAATGCTATTGAAGAGGCTCCAAATGAAAATCCAGTTAACACTGTGATCACTTTGGTAACCGCAGCAGCATCTCCAACACCAAACATTTTAGCATAGATAGCAAATAAACCGCCTAAGCCAAGTACGCCAAGGCCAACAACACCCATACCCATTACTGATCCACCTGCAAAAGCAACTCCTAATGCTTTTCCTAAGCTAGTTCTCGCTGCATTTGTCGTTCTAACATTTGCTTTTGTAGCGACCTTCATTCCCAAGTAGCCAGCCAAAGCTGAGCACATGGCTCCTAGTACAAATGAAAGTGCAACCAGTGGCGAAGAGGTATCTCCTCCTGATTTTCCATTAAAAAACATGAGAACAGCAACGGCAATAACAAAAATTGAAAGGACTTTGTATTCAGCCTTTAGGAAAGCCATTGCTCCATCAGAGATATTCTTTGCTATTCTACCCATTTTTTCACCACCAATCTCCTGTCTTCCGACCCATGATGACTTCCAAAGCGTAAAAAGTAGTGCAACGATTCCCATGGCAGGAACTCCGTACATTATTAAATCACTCATCTAAATTGTCGTTTTGTTAGTTTTTATAATTGTTCTTCAAAGGCGCAAATATAAGGCTTCATCCGATTTTATATACCAATTCTCTAGATATTGTTAAAATGCATATCTAAAACAATTTTTGTACTTTGCTAAATTATTTTTAGATTTGTCTAAATTTATTTTTATGATTACTTCAACCGAAGAGGATTACATCAAAGCAATCTTTAATATTTCTCAGAGTGGAAAGCGCGAATTAGTGGGAACCAATCAAATAGCGGAACAGATGTCGACGACTGCTGCATCGGTAACTGATATGCTCAGAAAGCTAAGTAATAAAGAAATGATTCTCTATGAAAAATATAAAGGCGTCAAATTATCTCCGTCGGGCACAGCCAAAGCAATGTCATTATTGCGTAAGCATCGTTTATGGGAAAGTTTTTTGGTTGAAAAATTGGGTTTTGCCTGGGATGAAGTGCACGATATTGCTGAGCAATTGGAGCACATTCAATCCTTAGAATTGGTAGATCGACTAGACAAATATCTTGGCTATCCCAAATTTGATCCTCATGGTGATCCAATTCCAGACCCCCATGGAACCATCACCATTCGAAATCAAATAGTTCTGTCTACTATGGAGGATGAATCTGTAGGAATTGTTGTTGGTGTTAAGAAGCACGACAAAGATTTCCTACACCATTTGAATCAGGTAGGAATTAACATCGGAACAGAAATAAAACTAATACATAAATACAGCTATGATCAATCCATCAAGTTATTGGTCAACAATAAAGAGGAAGCCTTGCTGACTTCTAAGGTCTGTGAAAACATATTTTTAAAGAAAATAAAATGAGAAAATTTATAGCATTTTTATTTATACTCTGTCATTTTAGCCTGACGGCAAATGATAAACCAGTAGTTGTTTGTACCGTTTCAATTCTCGCGGACATTGCAAACAATTTGGTTGGAGAAACTGTAAATGTAAGAACAATTGTGCCCATTGGTGGTGATCCTCACATTTATGAAGCCACACCTAGGGATGCTCAATTGGTACAATCTGCGGATCTCTTTTTTATCAATGGACTAAACTTTGAAGGTTGGATTAGTGAATTAATAGCAAATTCAGGATCAGATGCCCCATCTATTATTGTATCTAAAGGAGTCAATACATTGGGATCTCAAAAATATAAGAATTCCTTTGACCCTCATGCTTGGATGAATGTGGCCAATGTCATGATTTATGTTAAGAATATGAGAGATGCATTGGTTTCAACATTTCCTGAACACAAAGAAATTTAT
Source organism: Saprospiraceae bacterium (assembly GCA_020630955.1). GTDB lineage: Bacteria > Bacteroidota > Bacteroidia > Chitinophagales > Saprospiraceae > JAHDBF01. The sequence goes on along the minus strand of JAHDIE010000007.1, from coordinate 31,934 downwards.
GAGCTTGCCTGTACAAATTATTTAAATAAATTAACTGATTTACATAAGTATGTTCAAGATCAAATTAAAAGCATTCCTGAGCAACAAAGAATTTTGGTTACTTCGCACGATGCATTTGCATATTACGGTCAAGCTTACGGAATCGATGTAGAGGCTATACTTGGAATTTCGACAGAGGCTGATGCCCGTAGCTCAGATATCATGCGAGTAAGTAAGGTCATTAAAGAAAGAAATGTTCCTGCAATTTTCATTGAAAGCACCATCAATCCTAAAATGATCAAAAGACTTGCAGATGATAATCAAGTTCCAATTGGAGGAGAATTATTCGCTGATTCATTAGGTGAAAAAGAATCTGAGGCAGGAACATATATCGGTATGATCAAACACAACACAGATATCATTGTGAATGCTCTTGCAATAAGCAAATTTGCAGAAACTAAAATTAAAAAAGACAAAGAATCCCATCCAAGTACATTTATAATTCTTGGGATCATCCTGGTTTTATTGCTCATTCTTGGAATCATCAAAATGAAAAACTGATGTCAAAAAAGCATGTCATTGAAATAGATGGACTATCTATAAACTACGGTAACAAAAGAGTCCTTACCAACATACATATGGACATTGAAGCAGGACATATATATGGAGTGATTGGACCTAACGGAGCCGGTAAGTCTACCCTTTTCAAATCCATCTTAGGACTTATTGAATATAATTCTGGGAAGATCACAGTTTACAACAACCAAATTGAAGAGGTAAGGAAAAAGATAGCCTATGTGCCTCAAAAAGATGAAATTGATTGGAGATTTCCAGCAACTGTTAATGACATTGTTTTAATGGGCCGCTATCCTTACAAAAAACTCTTTTCTAGAATCAATAAAGAGGACAAAGAAATTGCCAATAATGCTCTGAAAGAGATGGGGATTGAAGATCTTAAAGATAGACAGATTGGCGCATTATCTGGAGGGCAACAACAAAGGGTATTTATTGCGCGAGCATTAGCACAAAAAGCAGACTTATTTTTCCTAGATGAACCTTTTGTTGGAATTGATATTACAACAGAAAATAGAATTATTGAAATCATGAGAAAACTGGCTCTAAAGGGAAAAACATTATTGGTTGTCCACCATGATCTCTCTACAGTTAAAGAATATTTTGACAAAGTAATCCTCCTGAATCAGAGATTGATTAATTATGGAGATACTGATTTAGTTTTTACAAACAAAAATATCGCAGAAACATATCGTTCGCAGCTTACCATTTTACAACAAATCAAAGCTTAAAGATCATAAATAGAGCAATAAAATGACTCAGCAGACAGAATGACTCTCAATTATTGACTATTTTGGTCAAATAATTTAATTGACAACACCCAATCGTCAACTATCTGACATTTTTGGTTTCACCTTAGCTGAATTTTTGCATATAACCTTTTGGACGATAGAAATTATAATATACTATGTACAAAAATTACATTCTAATCCTTATTTGTGTCTTTTTCTGCTTTAATACTAAAAGTCAAGCACAAGATTGCGAACCCAACGAGCTTTCAATTATTTTGGAGCTAAGAACTGATTATTATGCCTATGAAACATCTTGGGCATTTATTTCCATAAATGGGGACACCATTGTTTCATCACCGGAAATGATGGATACTACATATCACGAGTTTAAGTTTTGTTTTTTGGAAGGAGAATGCACAGAGTTTAGGTTAAGTGATAGTTACGGAGATGGATTTACATCCAATGGTTTTGCTAGATTAATTGTAAATGGTCAAGTAGTTGATTATTTCGAAGATTTTGGATTTTCTTCATCATCATATTTTAATTGCCCTCCTGGTTTCGATTGTGATGGAGCCATTGCTCTTGGAGATAATGATTTTACTACTAACCTTTCTGATGCATGGTTTAATTTTACCGTCGATGAGGCAGGTCAATATCTGATATCCACTTGTGAAAATGCAGAAAGCTGTAATACAACCATCTACGTTTACCTTGAGTGCCCTGAGGTAATAGAGAATACGGTAGAAGGGACAAGTTTCTATAATGATTACAATGAGGAATGCGGAGAACTTGCGAAAGCAGTTAGCAATTTAAATAAAGATGTGGAGTATATATTGAGAGTTAGAAGTGAAGGGGATTGTGGACCTGAAACCAAAATTAAAATAGAATACTTGGGTCCTATAGAAGGTTGTACTGACCCAGAATCATGCAATTATAATCCACTTGCTACGATTGATGATGGATCCTGTATATCTTTTTCAGATCCGGACTGCCCAGAGGGTCCTGACCTTAGGTTAAATCCTTTCGTATTATATAACTCTATGTATGTCACAACCATTTACAATTCAAATGAGTGTCTTATTAATGAAGGTTGCATTAAAGGTGTAGGACAAAGAGATATCATACGGTTTTCAACTAGGATAGAAAATGTTGGAACACAAGATTACTTCATTGGTGATCCTCAAGAACAGCCAGATCAATTTACTTATGATAATTGTCATAATCACTATCACTATGATGGATATGCACAATACAGTCTTTATGACACTTATGGACAGTATATCCCGATTGGATACAAAAATGGATTTTGTGTCTTGGATTTAGAATGTCCATCTTCTGTATCACCAAAATATAGCTGTAATTACATGGGTATCACTGCTGGCTGCGCGGACATTTATGATGCCGGATTAGATTGTCAATGGTTAGATATCACTGATATTCCTGATGGAGATTATGTTTTTGTAGCAATAGTAAATGTTGATTTGGCAAAGGATGCACTTGGTCGAGCTGAAAAAGATACCTTAAATAATTTTGCGCAAGTCTGCATTAATATCGATAGAACTTCAGGAGAAATTATCGTGACTAAAGATGAGAATTGCGAAGCATACACAGATTGCAATGGCGAAATTTATGGAAGTGCACTTCAAGACTGTCAAGGAATATGCGACGGGACAAGAAAAAGAGGAGATAGAAATTTAGATCAGATTTACTCAGTGGAGGACGTTATTTCTTATGTCGATGGGATTTTGAATGATGAATCCGCCAATCAATGTATTGATCTATATGTTGACGATCGGATTGATGTCTATGATGCCACATTACTTCATAATTGTGTAAGTTATGGCAATGAGCATGAACATGAAGGTGGAACAAGTGCACATGATCATTGTTATTTTCCAAGTGGGTTATATAACTTCATTGATACGATGACATGTAATGTTAAATATGATATGATGAATGACCCAGAATACGTCTATATAGATATCATTAATCCACAAGATCCATTGATTGGTTTTGAATTCATTATTCAAGGAGCCAATATTGAAGATGTATATCAAAATACTGATGTGATTGATCAAATTTTTGATATAAGATTTAATCAAGAAAATGGAAAGATTATTGGAATTCCAATTGAAAACAATTTTCTCGAAAGATCTAATTATGAGCAAGGATTGATTAAAATTAAAGTTACGCCTAATGACACCATGCTTTGTGTCATTGAAAATCCAGTATTAGTAGCGGCAAATTTACAAAAAGTAGCCGTTAAGATGGAAACATCATGTTACGCCACACCTTATTCCTCACTGGAGCAGATCAGCAATGAATCTTCAATCGATGTATACCCTAACCCAACGAGATCGGTTTTAAATGTAGACATTACCAATGAAGAATTTAAAACAAAAAATATAAGCTTCTTTACTTCTGATGGAAAATTAATGCTGTCCAAAGAGACCATTGAAAAAAGAATTTCTGTAAATGTTAAAGATTGGAAGGAAGGAATGTATTTTGTCATTGTTACAGGACGTGACAAGCAACTCATCAAGAAGTTTATTGTAAATGACACCAAATAAAATTGCGTTAACTGGGCTGCTTTTAATTATTGCAAGCATACTCATAGGACAAAATACGCTAAGTCTAGATAGTACAACACTCACTAAGAAAGAGCTTGTAACCGGCATCCAAATTCCTTGGGAACTAACATGGGGGCCAGATGATCATCTTTGGTTTACACAAAGAAATGGTATGATCTATAGAACTAATCCAAACTCTGGCAATACAAAAGAAATTCTTGACTTCCGCTCTATTGTAACCAATGAAGATGATGAAGGAGATGGAAGTGAATATGGCATGTTGGGTATGTGTTTTCACCCTGACTTTGAGAACCATCCATTATTGTATGTGGTCTATAATTATGGTAACATCAAAGAGCGTTTGGTTAGCTTTGAATGGAATGGTGATCAACTCATAAATGAAAAAATACTTTTAGATGAATTGCCTGGCGGCGTATATCATAACGGATCAAGATTATTGATGACGATGGATGAGAAAATACTAATGTCCACTGGTGATTTAACCATTCCTCAAAATGGACAAAATATGGGTAGCTTAAATGGAAAGTTTCTACGGATCAATTTAGATGGAAGCATACCTGAAGACAATCCTTTTCCTAATAGTTACATTTACACCTTTGGACACAGGAACTCACAAGGTATTAGCTATGGTCCCGGAGGCAAATTATACATCACGGAGCACGGCACCAATGTTTCGGATGAAATAAGCATATTAGAATCAGGAGGCAATTATGGTTGGGCAAATGTATTAGGCTATTGCGATACCAATGTGGAAATTGATTTTTGTAATGCCAATAATGTTATAGAACCTATCTATGATTGGTCTCCATGTATCGGGGTTAGTGACTTAGTATATTATGATCACAATGCAATTCCTGAATGGAAAGGTAAATTATTGGTATCAATTTTAGGAGGAGTTGGATTTATTACAGAACCAAGAATATCAGTTATGAGTCTAAATGAAGAGGGTACAGAAATAACAGCTGAGGAATTATTCTTTGAAAATTTTGGGAGGATAAGAGATGTCTGTATTAATCCACATACTGGATCTGTTTATTTCGCGACCAATGGACAAACTTATCCAGGGTATGGACCCAATCAAATTATTGAGTATACCAACTTAGACTTTACCACTTCTACCGATGATAAAAGTCTTTTGACAGAATTAAATATTAATCCGAACCCAGCTGAAAATATCATAGTACTAGAATGTAATGAAGAATTACTTGGGTCTTCTCTTGAAGTAATTTCGTACAAAGGTGACGTTGTATTCCTTGGAAAAATTTATTCATCTAAGCAAGAATTAAATATTCACCAGTTACCGATTGGAAATTATTTTGTTAGATGCTCAAATTCAAAGGGGCAAATAACAAGGACTTTTTCAAAAATCAAATAGTGATTAATTGAGAGCAGATTTAATTTAGTTTTTCTTTTTTGGGTTTTTAGGAACGGGATCGGGCCCCATACTACCCCATGGATGGCATCTCCCAATTCTTCTCAATCCTAAATAAAGTCCTTTTAATGCTCCCCATTCTTTTATTGCAATGATCATATAATTAGAACAGCTTGGTGCATATCTACAGGTAGGACCAAGTATAGGGGAAATTAATTTCTGATACAGCTTTATGGGAAAAATAAATAAGGACTGAATAAGTTTACTCACAACTAAAGGTTTTGACTTTGTCTCTGGTATCGAATGTAAAATAGTCTTTGCGCCCTTCATCCGTAGAAAATGTAAATATATTTTTTTGGTCATCAAAGAGCTCTGTAAGAATGGTATTGGTTACTTTTAAGGAAGAACAACCTGAGACATTATTAAATTGAACATAACACCATACCGCTGAAAGATCCTCGGAAAGTTCTTTACCAAGAAAAAAAGATTGTAATTTATTTTCTTCAGATTCTATTTGAAAAGTTTGTTGTAAATATTGAGCAATGTAATCATTTGATGATTGAGCTTCTTTCTCCGTACCAATATAAAGACTATCGATTCCTTTTAGTTTGAGTGCTGATTCTAAATCATCAATGAAGACTCTGATGCTCAACTGAAGGACATTATCAGCTGCCTTATATTTCAAGCTGCTATTGGAAAGATGAAAATCATGTTTTTCCTCCTCAACATTAAAGTGAAAATGAATAGATGCGATGGATAAAATAAAAAGGATTGTTTTAATCATTTAGGTTTATACTTTCTTAGTGCTTCTTGTCAAACTAAGCACCATCAAAAGTAAAGCAATTAAACCAAGAGTAGCAAGTATTGGCCAGTTAAGTTTGTCCATAAAAGAAGACTTATCTTCATTAACTAGGATATTATTTTCGGCTCTTACCTCTTTCCGAAGCTCCGCTTTTTCTCCGTTCCCTACTTTAAGGATATTACAAATTTTATTGTGATTTCTTTGAACATAAGCCAACCCGGAGGAGTTTTGCAACCAAATTTTTTCTTGGTCATCAACAAAAAGTCTTGAGTCTTTATCTGCATTTACAGGAATAGCGCAATAGGCATTATATGGATTCTTGGTATACTCATCTCTCTGGTACATCATTAACCTATCATGGTGTAAAATATAAATCTCATTTTCCCTAACATGGAAATCTAAAACTTTATCCAAAGAAGGAAAGAATTGAAAATCCATTTCATTTTTAGAACATTTTACCATGATGATAGCTCTCTCTGATGGAATTAACATGGATTCTTCATCTATAAAAAATTGTTTATTGGACTTTAACATTTTTTCACTTCCTTCAATTTCATTTTGGTGATCTAATTCTCCTTTGCCAATAAGATATATTCCCTGCTCGCTCACTGCATATTTTTTATCTCCACAACTCAATACATTATAGAATGCTTCATCACCGTGTACCAAGCTGGATGTTTTTCCATTTTTTCTGAGATAAATACCTTCATCATGACAGAGATAAATTTCATTTTTAATTTCTACTATTTGGTTAAATCTCTTGGTAGGTTTTCTAAAAGAGTTTGAAACTTCTTGTTTTTCTTTATCCAATAGCAACACATTTCTTGTATCCGTAATCCAATAATCTCCATTATTGCAAGGAAATGATTGTTGAATTGGCCTATAATTACTTTTTTCAAAGTGACCTTTCAGAGAATTAAATTTTTGCACTTGGTCTTTTCCTGAAAGCAATAGTTCGTCTCCAAAGTAGTAAAGAGGACCATCAGCGTAGATTTTTTCACCATGAAAATATACTCCTTGTGTACTTGAAAGATAAAGTCCTTTTGATGTCCCGATCAACATAAGATCCTTGTTGGAATTATATTCTATTGTATGAATAATAAAATCATCAGATGGATTGGTTGGAATCAATTTAACTTCCTTAGAATTGATGTTAAGCATCCCAAGGTTCTTGTCCGTAAGAAACCAAAGATTTCCAAGGTTATCTGATTCAATTTCCTTGATTGGTTCATTGCCAACAAAATTTCTTAGATCAAAATTTTCAATTTTTAATTGATCATCAATTTGAGCTAATCCACCTTTGTAACCAATAAAAATTTCGTCTTTAGAAGTAATATGAATCGATGTTAAATTATTTGTTGGCAAACCATTAAGGTTAGAAACTCTTCGTAATTGGTTATTTGATTTATTAATCCTGTAGGCTCCACTTGCATAATTCACAAACCAGAGATTCCCATTACTTTGTTTTCTAATGTCCCAAAATGGAATCTCACTATTCATGATAACTGGAATCGTATCTATTATTCCTTTGCTATGTTTATAAATCTCATAGCCTGCAATCCAAAGATCTTCACCATCTTTATAGATGGCTGAATTGGGATACTTTTCAGAAATATTGAATGATTTTATTGTGTTTTCTTGGAGGTCAAAGAATCCACCATAGTTGCCAAGAAATATAGGATGTGGATTAAACCTATCATAGGTTTGATTATGAAAGAGCATATTTTTTCCAACTCCTAATTCTCGACATCGAAGATCTCCTTCCTCGAGTATACAAAGCCTATCTACGGTTATTAAAAAGGATTGGTTATTCTTTTTATCATGCCATATCTCCTTTAATTCCTCCTGTATATCTTCGTAGGCAACTATGTATGGCAGCTGGCCATATGCATTTACACATAGATATAAAACAGTAATTAATGATAGAACCGTATTTTGCAATTGACCTACTTTAGATTTCATGATAAGAAACAATCAAAACATATTACAAAAATATGTAATATATATAAGACTTTAAAGGATAACTGCCTTCTTTCAGATATTGACTTATTTCCCTATTAGAAAAACGGTAGGAATCTTATGAAAATTGGGTTTCGTAGACTTCCATTGTGCTAATCTTTGAGTTTTAATCGATTGACTTGGTCCCGTCAGATCGATGGCTAGACATAACTTAAGATTTGGATCAATATTTTTTATGATTTGATCAAACAATCTTTCGTTTCGGTAGGGAGTTTCAATAAAGATTTGTGTTTGACCTTTTAAAGCAAATTTTTGAATTTCGTTGAGTTTATTTTTTAATTCATGATCTTTTATTGGTAAATAACCTTGAAAACAAAAGTTCTGACCATTTAGTCCAGATGCGCTTATTGCCAACATAATAGAGGAAGGACCTGTGAGTGCAATTACTTCAAAATGATTTTGATGAGCAAGTGAAGCAAATTCTTTCCCTGGATCAGCAATACCAGGCATACCGGATTCACTAATTACACCTACATCAAATCCATTTTTTAACCAATTAAGTACTTGGTCTTGACCTGCCAATATTTCTCTTTTGTCCATTTCAATAATTACAATATCTTGAATTGGGAATGGCAAATTGCAATGTTTTAGAAATCTTCGCGCTGTGCGGGCTCTTTCAGCAACATAATATTTAAGTGTTTGAATAATCTCGATAGTTGATTTAGGTATCGCGCCTATTTGTGTGTCAGAAATCACACACGGAACCATGTATAGTTTTGCCATTTGCGAAAAATAAAGAGATTAACTGAAAGTTTAAAATTTCCGACTTTCATATATTTTTTCTCGCTGATACTTTGAAGTTAAACAACAATTGAATTCTCTTTCAAAATATTATCCCAAAACCACATTTCGAATGTGATTACAAAAGTTATAAATAATGCACAATATTTTTTATAGCTTTAGAATATTGATCAATTCAACTTTTAGTCATGAACATAAACCCCAAGTTTATAACAATTCTAATTTTGTTTTGCTTAACTATTCAACAGAATAGCTATGCCCAACCAAATGAAGATAGTATTCTACAAATCATCAAAACAACTACAGATGATTCCATTAAATATCTTCAATTCTTCACTTTAGTCAGACAGTTTAAATTTAACAATCTAGATAAAACCAAGCAGTATACAGATAGCATTTATAACTTATATAAAAAGACTGATAATGAAAAATACAAAGGTATTGCAGACTATTATTATGGCTTCTATTATAGAAAATTAAATGAATATGAAAAAGCTATTCATCATTATCAAGAGTCCAAAAAATATGGATTAGAGAGTGAATACTTTTCTCTTTATGCTGTAAGTATATCAGAAATTGCAGGTGTCTATATCGATCAAGGAATTTTAGATAAAGCTTTAGAAATAAATATCGAAGCAGTCAACTTTGATGAAAAAGCAACTGACCATAATAGAAACCCACGACTTTCAAATAGTTATAATTCGATGGGACTTATTTATGGAAGGATGAAAGAATATGAAAATGCATTGCTTTACTATAGGAAGGCAATTAAAATTGCTGCAAACAAAGAAAACGAATCAATTCCAGCTGGCAACATGGCAGAAATATTTATGGTTCAGGGGATAGCTGATAGTCTACTTAAATATTCTACGATTTGCCACAGACTTAACAAGGAAATCAACAACCCAAGAGGACTTGCTTATAGCGAATGGCTGCAAGCCGAAGCGTATTACATGAATCAAGAATATGATTTAGCCGAAGAAGCCGGGTTAAGGTCAGTAGCTCTTTACAAACAGTACCCTGAAAAAATACTAATGACAGATGCTTATTACATCCTTAGCAAGGCATTATTTAAAAACAAGAAAATTCACGATGCTGTATCAACTGCAAATAAAGCCATCGATATTTCTAAAGAAATAGATGATGCTTCTTTGATCACCAAAGGTTATGGTATTCTGTCAGAAATATATGAAGAAGCCAACCAGTTTGATAAGGCTTTAGCTAATCACAAACTATATGTTGAAGGCTTAAACAAAATGGATCAACTAAAAAACAATGACCTCCTCCAAGATCTTTCAATAAAGTATGACACTGCGCAAAAAAATCAAAAGATAGCCGAACAAAAAGCAGAAATAGCTTTAAAGAGTGTCCAACAAAATAAGTTGATTGGAGGACTCATTATTCTTGGTTTAATCCCATTCTTTCTTTATTACCGTTTTAAAAACAAACAAAAAATAGACAAACAAAAGTTAGAATTATTAAAAAAGGAAAAGAAATTATTGGCGATTGATTACATGATCCAAGGACAAGAGGAAGAGAGAAAAAGAATTGCTCAGGATTTGCATGATGGACTGGGAGGATTTCTGTCATCCGCTAAGATCCAAATGAAAAATATCAAACAAGAAGGAAAAGAAATACAAAATTTATCGCTATTCAACAAGGCTGAGAATCTAATCGATAAGGCCTACCAAGAAGTAAGAAGAATCTCCCATGATATGATGCCTGGAGCTTTGGTAGACTTTGGTTTGTTTGCTGCAATCGAAGATTTAGCCATGCAAATAAATCAACTAGGGAAATTAAAAATACAAACATACTGCACTAGTACAGATTCCAATATTGACAAGGGCAAGCAATCCATCATCTATCGAATTATTCAAGAAGCGATAGCCAATACCATTAAACATGCAAAAGCTGAAAAAATGCTAATCCAGATTACCTCCAACGATAAGGCCATCAATCTAACAATAGAAGATGATGGAATTGGCTTCAATCCAACAGCAACTCATGAAGGAATAGGTTTAAAGAATATAAAATCAAGGGTTAATTATCTAAATGGTAAAATTGATATCATATCAAATCCTAACGAAGGATCAATCTACGAAATTGAACTTTCACATTGACTGTAAAACTGAACACTGCAATTAGGCTTCCAAGACATATGGATTAATTCAGGATTGCATCTTTGGTATTCTACGGTCAAATTTTATTACAACTTATCAACGATAGAGCTTCTACCCTATGAAATATGTACAATTATTCGGGAAGTATTGATAATTCAATCGGAATGACCAAGGTTTAAATTTGCATTATCATTAAATAAAAAATTTAAATCATGAAATCAATTAATAATACCCAAGAGTTTAAAGCATTAATTAAAACTGACAAACCTATATTGTTGGATTTTTACGCTGACTGGTGCGGACCTTGCCAGGTTCTTTTACCAAAGGTTGAAAAGTTATCAGAAAAATACAAAGACGATTTTGTCGTTGCAAAGATCAATGTCGACCAAAATCAAGAACTTGCCCGCCATTTTTCAGTAAGAAGTATACCTGCTTTGTTCTTTATCAAAGATGGAAAGATAACAGAGAGACTTGCCGGTGTACAACCTGAATTTGTTTTAGAAACTAAAATGAAAGATCATTTGGTCGAAGTATAAAGATTAAAATTTGTAACCTTAGATTTGCACAAACATATTTTTTGTATGTGCAAATCTTTGGTATTTTGACACTATTATTTTTGATTAGAAATTCTTTTATGAGGAGTATAGGTCTTGAGAAATGTTCAAGCCTGATAAAAGTAATTTTAACTTGGATATGCTGAAACTAAATTACGAAGAAAAGGTCCAGTCAACGACTGAACCTTTTACTAAACGTGAGGACGACAAATTATCTTCACCTGACAAAAACCGATTAACTATCTCAAGTCCATTGTCTATCCGAACAAAGTCAATTGCGGATTTTTAATGGATTCAAATAATTCAGTGTCTAATTCGACCTTTTTTATTTCATTGAAGTAGACTCTTTTAGCCAGCCTCATTTGATCTCTTATAGATTCAGCAAAGGTGCCTGTACCTAGCATTCTTTTACCAAACTGATTGCTACCTGTTTTACCTTTATGCAGACTGGTTATTTGATTCATAACTTTATCATATTTATTAGGATAAGTTTTTTGCAACCAATCTCTAAACACATCTTCTGATTCTCCATTTAATCTGATGACAATGTGATTGATATCATGAGCGCCATGACTTGCGACTGTACGAACGAGTGGCATAATTTCGTGGTCATTAAGTCCTGGAATAATGGGAGCTGCAAGTACATTTACTGGAATTCCTTCACTTGCAAGATGTTTGATTGTTCTTAATCTGGCAAAAACTGAAGAAGCTCTTGGCTCCATTTTTTGACGAAGTCTATCATCTAAAGTATTTAATGATATGGTTACCCTTACTAAATTATGTATGGCCATTTTTTTGAGAATATCTAAATCTCTAAGGATCAATGCATTTTTTGTAATGATATTGACAGGATGCCTGAACTCCCAAAGCACCTCCAGCATTTCTCGGGTAATCTCAAGTTTCTTTTCGATGGGTTGATAGCAATCAGTGTTTCCTGAAAGTATAATTGGGGATACTTTCCAGGAAGCACTTGAAAGCTTCTTACGCAATAGTTCAGCTGCATTCTCTTTAACAACAATTTGTGATTCAAAATCCAAACCAGGGCCGAAGCCCCAATAAGGATGTGTGTTACGAGCATAACAATAAGTACACCCATGCTCGCAACCTTGATACGGATTCATTGAATATTCACCTGGAATATCTGGACTTTCGACCTTATTTATAATCGACTTGGCCTTACTGTTTTGGAATTTTGTTTTTGGTGAGGGACCCGGTCCAAAATCAATGATTGTATCATTTAAAAGTTTGTCAAATCTTCCAGAGGGATTGCATTGTGCCCCTCTGCCTTTTATGGTTTTTAGAGTATTCATTTTAGATTCTATTATGATCAACTAATGTCGAATTACTCGTCAAATATAGGCCGAGATTTTTAGATTGTCAAATTTTCCGACATTTTTTGTCAGATAATTTGATTTCAAATTAAAAACAATCCTTATTCTATATTAGAATTATCATTTGCCGAAAGGCTAAGAGCAATAAATACGGAGGTTTTACTTCTTTAGAAGGTGTTTGAACACTTTGGCGACTTTTTCGACTTTTGGCTTGCTTACGGCTTGGACGTATCCTTGATTAGGGTTATCCCAATAAAAGTCCTGATGATACTCTTCTGCTACCCAGAATACATCATAAGGGATCAGCTCTGTGACGATCTTATTATTAAAAGTAGATTCGTTGTATTCTTTTATTTTAGCATCTATGATCATTTTCTGCTTTTCCGAATCATAAAACAAAGCAGATCTATAAGACTCACCTACATCAGGTCCTTGTCGATTAAGGGTCGTTGGATCATGTGCTACAAAAAAGATATCCAGCAAAGTTTCTAAATTGATTATTGAGGGATTATAAATTAGATATACAGCCTCCGTATGACCAGTTGTATGGGTACAAACTTCCTTGTAGGTTGGATTTTTAGTATGACCACCTGCATAACCACTAATTGCTTCAACGATCCCTTCTATTTGCTGAAAAGCTGCTTCAACACACCAGAAACATCCACCAGCAACGATTGCAGTTTCCATTCCAGTAAAATCCTTACCATTGAGGTAAGTGTTGATATCTACAATTTCATTTTCTTGCTTCTTATTTTGTGGAGTATTTATCGCTTGTTCACAAGATTCACTTACAAGAAAGAAAATTACAAGTATTGCAGATATCAACATTTTCATTTTTTATATTTTAAAAATCTAACAATTCGACATTAAAGAATAAAGCATCATTAACTCCTATGATAGAACCAGGCGGAGGGTTGCTTCCGTATGCTAGTCTGGCTGGAATTAACAAATCTATGTCTCCATCTTTTCCTATCAACTGTAGTCCTTCGGTCCATCCTTCTATAACTTGGTTGAGTCCAAAACTAATATCATCGTTTGCATCGAACTGAGAGCCGTTAAGCAAGGTTCCTTTATAATTTACTGTAACAACTGTTGTAGGCCCTGGCTTGGCTTCTCCACCAGGCTCGTTAATTATATAATACAAACCACTGTCTGTTTGTTCTGCTTCCAGGTTATTATCAGCTAAATAAGCTTCAATTTCTTCAATATTTCTTTGAAACGCATCCTCAGCTGACTCATCTTTACAAGAGGAACAAAGTATTAGAGCGAATAAGAATAAAGTAATTTTCTTCATGTTTATATGTTTACGTCGCGCAAAAATGGCATTTTTTTTCGATCAAGTTATAGTCCCTGAACATAAAAAAGGCTCGACAAATTGTGCCGAGCCTTAAATAGTTGCTTTGTTTTGCTTTGTCTCTTATTTTATTTTTATAAATCGCTTGATTTCTTCTGACTTTTTAGATCCCATTAAAATCATATAGGTCCCTGCATCATAATTAGACAAATCAATCTGTAATACCTTTTGATCTGCCTCAATAGCGACTCTCTCTATTTCTTGGCCCACCATATTTTGAATTAATATAAATCCGCCATGTCCTTCAGGAATGGATTTGATATCTATATTGAGGACGTCTATGGCTGGGTTAGGAAACATAGCAAATGAAACCAATCCATCTTCAGGTGCAAAACAAGTTTTTGTGATGACAACAGGATTCGACAAGGCATGGCAGGTCGACCATTTACTGATATTAAAACCAACAGCATAGTTATTGATATCTTCAGTATAACATACACTGTATACCAAACAATCTTCTTCTCCTGATCCTTCAAAATCGATGATACTCCCATTTGTTGTAATATTGAGGATGTCTCCCGCCATATTTGTAACCACCAAATCACAGGTAGTTCCTGCAGAATCCGTAACAACAAACCCAACAGGATCAGAAAGTCCATCTGTAGAACAAACAGTTAAAGCAGTACCTCCAGTTTCTAGTTCCAACATACCACCATCCACATAATCTTTGAATACTTCAATTGGGTTAGATAAACCATAACATCCTTCAAGGTTTACTTTGTTCTCCCCAATCTCTAAACCTAAAAGTCCGGGTGCATAAGTCATTCTATACAAATGACATGATAAAGGTCCATATCCTTCAAAATCAAAAGTTGGTCCATCTGGGAAATCTAAGATCATCCCCGTCTCGTCGGTTACCATCCAAGTCTCTAAATAACCCATTGAGTTACCGGAGAATGTCGTCGTAAATGGATCTGCAATTCCATCGCCACTACAAATGGTAAAAGTTGTTACTCCAAAATCTGTTGTTAAGGTGCCACCATCTATGGCTACCCTATTTACTGCGACACTATTTGATATGTCATAACATCCAGCCAAATTATCCAAATGACTTCCTACAAAATCTCCATCAAGTGGACCATGCCAAGCAACAAAGTAAATGTAACAAACACCCAATGGTGCACCTTCAAAATCAAATACATTACTATCTGTTACTTCTAAGATATTTCCTTCACTATCTGTCAAAATATACTCAGTAAATTGACCATAAGATGTTGAATTGATCACAGTGACAATATCTGACACTCCATCACTTGTACATAATGTAATATTGCTACCGTTTTCAGTGGTAATCGTTCCTGCATCTGAAACATTCTTATTTACCTCAATTGGATTAGATAGTTCGTAACATCCTTGCAACGAGCTCAATGGCCAATCAATAGCAAGACCGGCCAATCCATCTCCATAACAAATATTATAGATGTAACAAGTTGATGAAGAAGTACCAGAACCCGTCATGTCAGATGTACCTGAACCTGTCAAAACAAATGGAGGCCCTGAAGGAAGACTGGTAATATAGCCATTTTCATCTGTGATTACCCAAGCACAATTCTCTCCACTATTTCCAGTCAACGAAACATTTATTGTATATTCTTCGCCGTCTATCATACAAAGATCTACTTCTGTAGCACCATCATCTGTTGTTAAAGTGCCACCTACTGATTGAGATCTAATTACTGTAATCGCATTTGAAATAGCATAACAACCATTCAAGTCTGTAAGATTATTTCCTACAATAACTCCAGCCAAACCAAATTGATAGGTGATACAATATATATTGCAAATACCAGCATCAGCGCCTTCGAAATCAACGACATTATCTGATGGAATATCAAGGATATTCCCTTCAATATCAGTAACAACACATTGGGTGTATGGCCCAAAGAAATCAACATGAGTGACTTCTACAAGATCTGATTCCCCATCTCCCACGCAAGCATAATAAGTAGTTCCGGTTGGTCCTGATATTACTCCTGCTTCCGTTCCATTTTTATAAATGCTTATAGCATTTGAAAAATCATAGCAGCCTGAAATATTAGAAATATTTGAACCTATTACCGCGCCTGATATAAACCCAGAATATGACAAGTTTCTAATTTGACATGCACCAGTTGTTCCTTCAAAATCAAAAACATTTCCTGAAGGAATATCAAGAATATTTCCTAAAGTATCCGAAACTATCCAAATCGAATTTCCAACACTTCCAGAAAGGGATACCTCAAAAGAATCTGATAATCCATCGCTGGTACAAAATGTTGCTTCGTTTGTGCCATCTGCCAATACTATGACTCCTCCTTCAGACTCTATACGATTTATTGTAATTGGATTTGAAAGGTCATAGCAACCATTTAATTGACTTGCATTTTCACCAATTCCAAATCCAATCAAACCATCTTCATATGAGACATGCCAAATTAGACAAGTTCCAATACCTGCATTTGCAAAACCAAATGGTGGTTGACTGGTCAAATCCAAAATAACACCTTCTGCGTCTGTTATCATCCATTGTGAATTTGGCCCAAATTCCCCAGATAGATCTACATTAACCGCACTATTGAAATCTTCATTGATACATATATCAATGGTAGTTCCAAGTGAGGTGGTTATCGCTCCACCATCAACTGCATTTTTATTAACAATGATTTGATTAGACAAATCATAACAACCTTGAATATCGTCTGTATTTGATCCTATTATTGCTCCCGTAATTGAACCAGCATAACTTAAATGAAAAATTTGGCAGGTGCCAGACGGATAGTTTGAGAAATCAAAAGGAGGACCTATCGGAAGATCAAGAATATTTCCACTCAAATCAGTAATCAGCCAGGTAGAACTTGCCGTGCCATTCTCTAAATTCACATTGACTATATTTTCATTTACATCGTTTCCACAAATGTCTACCTGAAAAGTATTATCATCCAAAATTATCAAACCCGCATCAACCTCATTTTTGAAAACCGATATTGGATTTGATAGCGCAAAACAACCCTGTAATTCATTTGCATTATCACCTATATTGGCTCCGCTTATTCCATCTTCATATGTCAAATGCCAAATTACACAGGTTCCAACAGGTGAATTTTCAAAATTAAAGGTAGAAGTTGGAGAAAGCTCTAAGATAACTCCATTGATATCAGTAATCATCCAAATATTATTAGCACCTGTATTTTCGCTAACGGTAACTGTTACAGAACTATCACTATTATCGTCACCACAGATATGAATTTCAGAACCTAGGGCTGAACTAATAACTCCAGGATTTAAATCATCTACAGAAACCTGTACAGCATTGGATAGACTATAACAGCCAGAAAGAGTATTAATGCTTGAACCTACAATTAGTCCACTCACAGTACCATTCGAAGATATGTGATAAATCGAATAAGTTCCTAAACCGTAATTCGCAAAATCGAAAGTAGGAGAAGCTGATACTTGAAGTATTGTATTATTACTCCCTACCAAAACAAAATTCGATTGTGCGCCAATTACTCCGGTAACAGAAAAACTAACTGAAGTTGATTGATCTGAATCTAAGCAAATAGCTGGAGTTGGGCTTGATAAGACACCACCATCAACATTTTCTCTTACGATTGTAATTGGATTAGATAAATCATAACAGCCTTCTAAATCTGATACATTATTTCCTGCTATAGCTCCAGCCAAAGATCCCGTAGAAACCAACTGCCAAATCTGGCAAGTCCCTGCTCCTGCATTGTTAAAATTAAATGAAGTTTCTTCTTGTGTTTCTAGAATATTACCCTCCGCATCTGTGATTAAATAAAGAACAGAAGTTCCAAATAATTCGCCTGATGGCACAACATCATATACAGCATTATTAGATCCTAGACAAACCGTT
The DNA here is from genome assembly GCA_020630955.1 of Saprospiraceae bacterium. Classification (GTDB taxonomy): domain Bacteria; phylum Bacteroidota; class Bacteroidia; order Chitinophagales; family Saprospiraceae; genus JAHDBF01. Next base: position 13,911 of record JAHDIE010000007.1, on the reverse strand, counting down.
ATTGTCGTTTGACCGTCGATACTAATCCCTTGTGATTGCACAGAAGTTTTATCTATTAAAATTGGGTTTGATAAATCACTACATCCTGTCAAATTTGTTACTGGTTCACCAATGGCAAGTCCAGGAGAGCCATGTGAACTTAAATGATAAACATAGCACACAGGAAGTTGAATATTAGCAAAAATTAATGGCGTTGTATTGTACACTTCCAATAGATTGCCTTCCGAATCAGTGATCAGCCATTGTGATGTTGAACCTGAATTTCCTGTTAAGATCGGTGAAAACGCTGTAGTTTCACCTGCACAAACCGTATAAGTCCCCGTTCCATCTTCTGTAGAAATGGTACCGGCCGCTACCTCATTTCTTCTCACAGTGATTCCATTTGACCTTGCATAGCATCCTGATATGGTTGATATATTGCCACCTATTACAGCTCCTTGAATACTTTCATCAAAATAATATTGATATACCAAACATACGCCAGTACCAGCATTGGCAAAATCAAAAGGAGGATTCCCAGCTGGAGTATCCAAGATATTTCCTTGCTCATCAGTAATTATCCACATTGCGTTTTGCCCTGCTCCACCTGTAGATTGTATGTCTACTAAAAATGAATCTCCTGGTGTAAGGCAAAGCTCAACCGAAGTGGCGCCATTTGTTGAAATTGAAGATGCAGCAACATCTGCTTTTGTAACATTGATTGGATTAGAAAGCGAATAGCAGCCTTGGATATCAAAAATTGATTGACCGATACCAAAGTTTTGAAGATTACCTGCTGTTCTAATCACATATATTGAACAATTTGTAAAATCTATTCCCGTCAAATCCAAAGTATTGCTAGGTTGGGATTCTAAAATCACTCCTTGTGTATCTGTTATTAAATATACTGCTCCGCCTACTCCACCGGTCACGGTAACATCTAATGCGGCTGTTTGATCGCCACACAGTTCAATATCTGTTTGTCCATTGATGGATATCGTGCTTGGAGATGTATTGTAGACATTTATGGAAATGGCATTGGATAAGCCATAGCATCCACTCATGGTAAATAGGTTGTCTCCAACTTCAGGAACAATGGTTGCATCAGAAGTACTTAGGTGGTAAATAAAGTTAGTGCTATTTAAGCTGCTAAAATCATATGGAAGTCCAGCATTGATACTAATTACATGGTAAGCTCCATCGGTTAAAATCCAGTAATTAAAAGCTCCTTCATTACCTTCCACTGTAGGATTTACAACAAAATTAGTCGCATCTCCGCAGAATTGAACATCTGTTTCACCATTTACTGAAATTGATCCTGACATGGCCATATTTCTTGTCACTATCACAGGATTGGAAAGATCAAAACAACCAGCTAAATCAGCAATATTTGAATCCAACTCTGCTCCTATCAATGCTCCTTCGTAAGCAACAAGGTAAACATAACATACTCCTGCACCAGCATTTGTAAAATCAAAGGTTGGACCAAGACCTGGTAAAGCGATAATTGTTCCTAAAGAATCAGTAAATATATATGTGCTTTGTTGAGCAATGGTTCCAGTACTTTGAAAAGAAACAGATGCTCCGCCAACACTATTGACACAAAGTTCTATCTCTTCTGCACCTTGGTATGTTGTCAATTGTCCTGCTATGGTAATACCATCGCCACATTCCGAAGTAACTTTGATTTCATCAATATCCCAAGCTTTAACACCGTATCCATTTCCAATATAACAATACGGTAGTATGTGAAAACTAAAATCAGAAACTTCATTTACTGTAAAAGCAGGATTATTTGCAAAGTCATACTCTTCTAAAGTCCATTCTTGAGTTGTAGGAATATCTGCTTGATGGTAAACCTCTACTCCATTTTTAAAAATGGTGATAGCATATCTTGTAGGATAATTATTTGGACCTGAGATACCATCGATATAACTAAATTGTTCTGGAGCCAGTTCATAAAATGACAATGTTGAAATCCTTCCTTCGCCAGTTGCAGGGTCAGGAATTACCTGAACATCAAATTTTAGTGCTTCTGATTGACCCGGCTCATAAAAGCAACCAGCATATGAATTAATACACATAGCGATACCTCCATCGATTCCTGGAGCACATGAGTGTGTATTATCAGAAGGATCCTCGCGATATAATGTAGGATTCAACATTTGTAATTGCGTGCATCCTTCAGCATTAAATACGTGTGGGATAAATTCATCGTAATTCTGGTTTGTACCAAAATCAGGATGTGAAACACATGATTCCATATCCCAGTGGATAAATGATGGATTTCCTGCGAAAATAAAATTGGCGCTTAACAACATCATTAGCGCAAATAAAGTGTGTCGTGATTTGAGACTCATACGTTAAGTATCTCGGTATTATTCAATAAATAAATTAGAAATAGCGATAGTTAAGAGGTGTGTTAAAATCCTTTTAACATTGTATATCAACTACCGTTTTGGGAAAGGAAGCCTTAATCCGCCTGAAAATATACGCTTTCAAGCCCTACAACCAATTGGTTATATGTAAATTACGCATAAAGATAATATTTAATATGTAAACAACAAAAAAGGTGCGCCCAAGAGGACACACCTTTCATTTCCAACTGTTTGTATTATTATATTATAAATCTCTTGATTTCAGCGACTACAATTCCTTTCAATTTTGAAGCTGCCCTTAAAGCCATGCTTTCATCGGTAGGGAAAGGAGCTGGAACATTGCTCAATCGACTTCTTGTATTTGAAGACAAAGCCCTTCTGTCACCTTTGTAAGAACAAGCAAAATCGCTATAGTTAGATGTTACATCAAAGGTTTTGCTATTTAATAATTCGGTTGTTCTTGCATCATAGAATTTGACTATTCCTCCGACTGTTGCAAATTTGGTTCTTTTGATCTCAAGTATATCGGCATGAATCCAGACTTTTCTAGGCTTCTTAATGTCGTTTCCTAGCGTATCCTTAGCAACATTTCCATTTTCGTCATAAAAGTAGTCCCACCCATCTTCAATCTCTTTACTATCTCTATATTCTCTAACATGTTCTCTTTCAGGACTAACATCAAATCTTGTAACTTCCATTTCTGCAATCATATCAATATTGGCATAGCTTGGCTTTATTGTAAAAAATTCAGTCCATCTATCATTCAGACCTTTTATGTCCATTGCCAATAATGCTTCTTCAAATCCAATTGGCATAGCCACAAGAGATCTGTTTTCGGTTCTAACCAAAACCCTATTTGTTCCTAAGAACAGTGCTCTTTCTTTCAATTCTTCAATATCATTATAGTGCCTATAGTGCCTGTGAACGAGACCAAGTTCGTCATATGCTTTTCTGGCTGCCCATTTGTCTCCTTTTTCCGCTTTCGCTAAATAACTACCTGCAGTTCTATAATGGTATGCAGCTGCTTGTTTGGATGTTTCTTTGAGTAATCCTTCAACTTTTATAAATTTAAACTCTGCACGGTATCCATCTTTACCAACAAGAGGTAACAATGGCCTTAATGCATCTTGTCTGTATTTTACATCTGAGTAAATCTCAAATATTCTATCATAGTTTTCCGGGCGGTTTTCATCTGTTAAAAATTTCACCTTATCCAGATCGCGTTTAAGAGCCTTGTGATAAGCTTCCTCCAAAATTTTGATATGTTTTGTTGATTTTTTCTTATCTCCTTCAATTCTCTTTTTTGCAATGCTTATTGCTGTTTCATAATCACCACGCTCGACTGCCTTGTTAATTGACTGGCAGCTACTGAGGAAGATGATTGTGCTCAATGTGTAAAGTATCCGTTTCATAGCTGATGATTTAAAATGAATAAATGTTTCTTATAACCAAGTCACGTTTGAGCAGCGAATAGTTACATTGATTAGTCTCTTTATGAGTTTCTTAACCAGAAAGTTGCGGAATTAAGATTGTTTTAAGATTGATGAAGGTTTGAGGGTCTCGGGTTAGTGGGTCAGGTATTTGTGAGGCCGGAAGGTCAGATGGACTGATTGTCTGTAAATCTTAAACTCCAAAGAGTAAAACCTGAAAATCATTTATGGCATTATAATGGTTATTTAAGATATAATTTAAGATATATTGACAATATATTGGTATTTTTATAAATATTCAAAGCAATTATTAATAAATAGTACTATATTGGTATTTATTGCATATTTATTTAATATTTTACCATTATAATGTCATTATGTTTGAAACTGTAGAAATTAAGGATGTGAAAGAAAGAGTTGGAGTGACCTTAAAGGCAATTCGGAAGCAAAGAAAAATATCTAGAATTGAGTTGTCAGAGGCTTTAGATATATCTAAGACAACACTTCAGAATATTGAAAATGGGAAAAATTTTACCATCGATAATTTATTAAAGTTATTGAAGGAATTTGATTTATTGGAAGATATCAATCGTCAATTGATTGGCTACCAAGAACAAATGACTGAATCTAAATCTCTTTATTAATGGCAAAAAACAACATCATCGATGTACATCTTTTTGGAGAAGAGATTGGGCGAATCGGTTTAGACGAAAATGAAGGAAGAACTTCTTTTCAATACCACCCTACATTTTTGGCAAGTAGTAAGTATCTCAATATTTTTCCCAATACAGGAATTTTAAAAAGAGTACCTCAGGCACAAGTATTCAATTCATTTGGAGGAAAAACATTTCATGGTCTTCCTCCACAATTCGCAGATTCATTACCAGATAAATTTGGCAATCTACTTTTTAAAATCTGGTTAGAATCAAAAAACGAAAATGACATCACCATACTTGAACAATTAGCCTATGTGGCAAACAGAGGCATGGGTGCCATTGAATATCACCCTGGCAATCAATTACCCAAAAACGCAAGCATTGATTTAGAGGAGATCATAGATGTTTTAAAATCAGTAGTGGAAGATAAGCGATCTCATAAAGAAATATCACTTAGTAGTAAGTCTCTCATTAATATCTTTAAAATTGGAACTTCAGCAGGAGGTGTCAATCCTAAGATATTGATTTCAGAACACAAAAAGAGTGGAGAAATAATTCCTGGAGATTTAGAATACTCTGATAACTATCACCACTACATTATAAAACTAGCATTGGATGAAGAAGCTGTTTATCCTCGTGAGATCGTGGAGTATTGTTACAATCTAACCGCTGCAGAAATTGGCATCGAAGTAATGGATTCCAAACTGATTGAGAATCGACATTTTGCTACCTTAAGATATGATCGACAATTGGGAGAAAAACAACATTGCCTTACAGCAACAGGGATTACAGGGTGGGATTTTAGAAGCTCAACAAATTCCAATTATGAAAGATTATTTAAGCTTAGTTCATTTTTAAAAATCAAACATACACAAACGGAGGAGCTATTTAAGAGAATGGTCTTCAACGTAATCTTTCAGAACAATGATGATCATCTTAAGAATCATTCTTTTATCTACAACAAGAAAAAGGACAGGTGGAAATTATCACCTGCCTATGATCTCACTTACTCTACCAATCCCTTGTTGGTTTTTAAAAAAAACATAAGAGCCTTGGCTATTAATAGAAAACGAATAGACATCAACCTTGATGATATCTTAAAGATTGCAAATGAATATACTATTAAAAACCCGAAGGGAATTATAGAAGAAGTTCAGGATGCCATTCCATTTTTGAGAAGAAAATTAAAAGAACATGAAGTTAGCGAGCAAGTGATTACAAAAATGTTTGCAAAAATTAAAGCCATAAAATAGAGAAGGCCTGCTCCTTGAGCAGACCTCTCATCCTCGTCTAATTGTTTATCTTGATAATTATTATTTTATGAATGATCCGAGATATCAACAGATGTCTGTGTTTTCTTAGGACTAACTATTCGAATGTATTTCACTTTTTGACCTGTGCTTGCATTACATTCTAATTTGAGCAAATTCAGATACTTTTCATGAACGGATTTATTCATTCTTTTCCCATTCAATTTGAAGTAATCATCATTTAACTTAATGCTGTAATCATTTCTATCTTGGATCAAACCATCAACCATCAATTCAGCTAAGATCATTGAATTTAATCTTTCGTTTCTATCAGCTCTACTTATATTCAAACCATTGTATAGATCCAAACTCCTTAGATTTTCAAAGCTTTTAACCCTATGAAGATCAACATTGGCTAAACTTTCTTCTAGGAGTGCCATGGTTTTTTCCATTTCTTCTGATTCCATTATTTTAATCTTGTTTGCCCAATAGGCATCTTCTTTTCTAATGTGTTTGTTTAACTCTAAAGTTTGTTGAGTTAGTTTTTCACTCATTTCACTGAAGTCTTCCAATTCTCCTTCGAAAATTCTAAGATGATCGTCTTCAAAACTGATGATTGATACACCATCTTCTGTTTCCATAAGTTTTAAGGTTGGGTGCAGAGAATCAATGAAAGTTATTTCGGATATTTCCTTCATCTCTTTAAATATTCTCTCTCGCTCTTTTTGGAATCTTTCTAATTCTTCTTGTGAAATTTCTTCAGCAGGACCAATTCTAATTACTTCATTATCCGTAATGAGGAATTTCCCTTTTTTATTATCCGGCAGAGCTGGCGGTGCTGGTGGTGCTGGAGGTGCAGGTGGTGCAGGTGGTGCTGGACTTGAAAGATTCGCCGGACTAACTGGAGGAGCTGGCCTTGTCAAATTTGATGGAGGAGCAGGTGCAAGTGGCATTTCTGGCACACCTTGAATATATTCTTGATAGGTATTAAAATCTTTCTCATCGATCCGTTTTCCATCAACCCATAACTTTACTACTTTTCCATTTTCCTTCCAAATATCAACTCTTTTATCATCATTGTAATACATAATCTGACATGAGGATTTGTCTTGATTAGGCAAGGTGTCGACAGAAATATACTCTTTGATTTCATCTGTACTTTCGTTTTGAATAAAAATCGATTCAGGAAACTCTGTCGGGTTTACAACGTTGTGTGATGGCGAATCTTTTGTATTCGCACCCATCGATATTCCAACAATTAGAACGAGGAGTAGCGTACTAGTGATAATTTTTTCCATGACACGTGGTTTATATTGTGAGTTATTTAATACTCTTTGCACTCTTTCTAAGAGTTTTTTCCTTTTCCCGCCAAAGGTCATTACAAGCGGGTTGGCCTCATGTTGATAATATCCCAAATTTAATAATGCCTTGGCATAATGCACATTGGAGCTTGTTAGTTCAATTGCCATATCATCGCAAGAATTTTCCCTTTCGGTTCTTACGATGTTAGACAACCACCAAATAGCAGGATTAAAATAAAACATGACTTCGATAATATTTTGGATTAGATTCATGAGATAATCATTCCTTAATACATGACTTAATTCATGTGCAATGATTGCTTCAACCTCTTCTGTTTTCATATTATTGATTACCCCTATGGGGAACAATATCATTGGCTTGAAAAAACCAATCATCATTGGCACCTTAATCAATGCAGATTGAGCCAGCTCAACACTTTTATTACAACCAAGATTGACTAAATATTTATCTATTCTTTTCTGCCATTTTTTATCCTCGACTGCTTGAGCACTGAATCTAATTTGGTTTACAAAATAAACACCCGCCAACATCTTAATTAAAAACAATACCAGCCCTATGGTCCAAATGGTGAAAATCAAATTGGTATTATTGTCTAAAAAGTTTAATGAAAGATCTAACCAAGAGGCTTCTCTATTTATTAAAGTGCTAAATGTTGGATTGGTATCTGTAATGACTGAAGTAGGAACTGCATAATCTACAAATTTGTCCGCTGGGGAATTGCTTCCCATGTAATAAAATGTTGAAATTGCTGCTATTACTATTGCCAATAATGAGGCAAATGATAAATGATATTTAAATCTTGCTGAACTACCTTTTAGATTAAAATAGACTAGCGAAAATATCAATGCAATCAATAAGCCCTGCCAAAGACTGTGCAAAATAGTCCATGTGAGCAGATAGATGGTTTCTTCAGAAAAGAATTGAAATAATGAATTCATTGTTGTTCTGTTTCAATTTTTTTAATCAAATCTTTAATTTCTTCAAGCTCTTCTTTGGTAGTTTCATGGTTGCCCAAAGCTTGCATCACAAGTTTCATCGAAGACCCTCTAAATGTAGAATCGAGAAATTTTTGCAATAATTTTTTTTGTGTTGCTCCTTCAGAAACAGCTGCACTATAGATATGGGTTCTTTGATTCGCATTTCTATTCACCAATTGCTTTTCAAGCATAATCTGCATAAGTTTCAAGGTGGTTGTATACCCCACTTCTCTCTTTTCATTCAGTAAATCATTAATTTGCCGAACTGTACATTCTCCATTTTGCCAGAGCAACTGCAATATTTCTAATTCAGAATCTGTGGGTTGTGGCACTTTACTATTATTCATATCTATTTAGCATTAATGCATAATTACATTTGACAACACAATGTTATACGAAAGAATTCGTATAAACAAATCTTTCTACGAATATTTTCGTAATTAAGAGTTTGTTAACATTATTCGTATTCATATAAATCTTTCTGAAGAAGAGATTTAATTAAGGAGATTGAATGACGAATGAAGAAAACGCTAAAGACCTTGAAGAATGGCATCATGAAATCAAGGCCTATTTGAAGGCTTTTTTATATGCACTTGGACCTCCCACTATGGGCAAAAATAAATTGGTATTTTGGAGATTTACGGTAATGACAGTACCTGGTTTTGGCAAGATTGTAAATTCTGGATCGCTAGAAAAAATCATCAGGCCAATTTGTTGACCTGCCTTAATAATTTGATCATCTGGATTTAGATTGAAAGATAACTCAACAAATTTACCTGGAGTGAGAGGAGTTCCGATCAAAGAACTATGGTTTTGTGGATCAGCCCACGATCTTGTGATTACATTTTCATAAATTTTAGCATCCTTTTCAGCATTCCAAGGTAATGAAACAAGCCATACGGAAAGATTTGTAGCGGCCTTACTTGATGACAATTCAATATTGATCGTTGGAGTTCCAGAAAGATGAATATCTTCTCTTAATATTGGACTCAAAAATAATAATCTATGGATGCCCATATCTTGCGTAAGCATTTTGCCATCTAAATTTCTGTTGTCAATGAATGAGCATGCAATTGAATCGGCAGGAAATTCAAGTCCAAGTCGGCCATTATTCTTGGAAGTTGGGTGTAAAAAAAGCTTTACCTCTGAAGCATCTGGATCTGGGAAGTCATCACGAATTAAGGCATTTTCAAGCCCATTGGGAACTATCCAAACTTTGTATTCATCTGCATAATCTGCTTCTATAAGAAATTTAGTAAACCATTTATTTTGCAACTCAAAAGGTATGCTCCTTGCATGTCCTTCTTGATGAAAATACAATTGTAATGGCACAGCTTTTTCTTTCAACGCTTGGAACAATTTAAAACTATGTTCTGGCATAACATTCCAATCATTAAACCCATGAGCTATAAAAGTTGCTGCAGTATACTTATCCAATTTGTTCAGATAATTTCTTTCTTCCCAAAATTGATTGTAATCTCCAGTCTTTCGATCAATCCCTTTTAGGATAACAGAATCTCTAATAAAGCTACTATGATCAATCTTTTTTGACTTTTTAGTACTTTGGATTAAATCATAAAGTACATCAACATCTTCGCCCAAATAACCACCAGGAGATCTCACAAGACCATTTGACCGATAATAATCATAGAAGGAAGACACTGCAGCAATAGGTATAATTGCCTTTAGTCCTTCTACTCCAGTTGTTGCAGCTGCAAGTGCTAATGTTCCATCATAGGAAGTACCAAGCATTCCAACTTTACCATTAGACCAATAAGCTTGAATCTCATCTTGGCCCTCCCTGCTGGAATATGCTTTTGCTCTTCCACACAACCAATCTATCACGGCCTTGGGGGCAAGGCTTTCATTTTCGCCACCTATCGTGGGAACTCCATCTGAAAGCCCCGTTCCTGGCGAAGAAGAATAGACAGTAATAAAACCACGATTGACCCAATTTCGATCTTCTATAAATGCAATTAAAGGTCTTTTCTTCCTGATTTTGTGGTTAGGATGATCATGCATAAATGTTTCTTCACCCAATTCGTGGTAAACATTCCACATATATTTTTTTGAATCATTTATACCCAACATTTTACCCAAAGTCAATCCATAGTATGGACTTGACATGTATACAATAGGCAATTTTAGTCCTTTGGTTTCTGTTTGAAAAGGTCTTGTTATAAAGACGTGCAATCTATCTGGTTTTCCATCTTGATCCGAATCAAAATTACTTTCCACCCAAACTTCTTCCTTAATCCAATGCTTGGGCTCATTAAAACTTGGAATTACCTGTGCTTGCCCATCTTCAATAACATGAATATCATCCTGTCCATAGGATTGAACAACACAACCAATGATAAATAGCCACAATAGACATTTGTATGATAAATGAGTCACCTTTGCTGATGGTTAAGCCATTAGCTACTTAATTTCGAAATTGAAACTGTCTAAATTTGACTTTTCAACTTTGTCTCCATCGATCCAAAGTGTGTTAAGATTTTTGCAATCAACCAACCTTTCATCCAGGTTCGTTATTTCATTATGCATTAGCGATAATTCCTCTAGCTTATACATTTTATAAACAAAATTTGGAATCGCTTTCAAATTACAGTTTTCGAGCGAAAGGATTTTCATGGTAATTGGTAATGGGTACAATTCAAAATTTGTGAAATCGACCCAATCCAAAATAAGTTTCTCCAACTTTGAGATGGTAATATTAAACTTCAGCAAAGGATTATCGCTGAGGTCAAGTGCTGTAAGGCTTGGGAAAACCCTAACATCAAAAACTTCAATTCGATTGGCGCTAAGATTTAATGTTCTAAGTTTAGGTGCATTGATCGCCATGGTTGGCACATCCAGTAGATTGTTGTTATCCAAAACCAATACTTTTAGAAACTTGAGTAAAATATCTTGATCTATACTTTCAATGAAATTGGCTCCTAAATCTACATGGCTTAAAAATTTCAATTTATTGATAGAGGCATCGATTCGCTCTAAAGAATTTTCTCTTAGGTTAAGTATTCTGAGATTAAGTGCATTTTCGGATAAGTTATTGAAATCTATGGATTCTATTTGATTACCACTTAGGTCTAAAGATTCAAGTCTTGTGTTTTCTGAAAGTTCTGTACCAACATTGCTAATCAAGTTATCCATTATCCGGAGTTCTTCAAGATTAGTAAAAGCGCTTAATTCTGCTGGAATTTCTTTCAATCCTTGGCCAGACAGATCAAGCTTGTATACTCTATCGGCTTCACTTAAAGCATCTTCTAAATTGGTAAACCATTTGTTGGCGTTGCTATCAATCTGAGCATAGAACACATTTGACGAAAGTATAATAGAACATACAAATGCTAAGGCTAATATATTGGTGAAATGTTTTATCATGCAGGTTTGGTTTGAAATCGCTTTAAATCTTATATATATTTTTCTAATATGTAACGAAGGTAAACTATAATCGTTGCAAACACACAATAATTATAAGCCTAAAACATCTTTTCCTTGCTTGAAAACAACATCTACAGGTATTCCTTTTTCTGAAAGCATATTTAAATCTTCTTGTAACTGCTTTTTAATCAAGCCTTTATCCTTAACAAGTGCCGCAACACCTTCATAATCGCCATCCCCTTGAAGTCTTAATATTTTTTCACCGAGACCATTCATGGCTTTTTCAAAATTCTCAAAATTGATATGATAGAAGCCAGTTTCAGAATTTCGAGTGAAGGCATTCATTTCATCAAAATAATTGAAACGAATCATATTGGCTTTACCATGTGCAGAAGAGGCGCCAAAACGAACCGACCTAAATATACCTGCCATAAAGGTTACATAATAATCCATCAAGTCTGCTTTCAATTCACCTTGATCGTGCAATTGCTTGATCATATAAAGTCCAAGCAAATCTGCTTTACCTTCTTCTAGAGCACTAGCATGTTCTTTGAGTGCTTCTCTAACCAAGCCCTTTCCATTGATTGTATTCTTTATTCCCAATCCATGAGAAACTTCATGAAACATTGTATTGGAGAAAAAAGCGTCAAAAGTGATGTGCTTTCTTTGGCTTGGATCAATTACTTCATTTGAGATTGGCACTAAGATCTTTTCATATTTCGCTTTCATGGCATTTTTAAGCTGGAGTCTTCTCGTGCCTTTTTTAAGTTGAACAATTTCATCATTGGGTAAGTTGATAGCAATTGTTTTACTCCCAGCATTGCAATCGCCTGAATAATAGATAACATCGTAGGCGTTTAGTTCTGTTTCATTACCTGGTTCTTCCGTTTTGTATTCGTCGGGAACTGGAAGACCTTTTTGTAGTTCTGGTAAAAATGCAGCATACTTTTCTAATCGCTTGCTCCATTCCATATCTTTCACCAATACATAGCATTCGAATGCTGCTTTGGTACCAAACAATTGATCTTCGTAGGATTCTATGGGACCAATGACAACATCTATCTCATTGTCCTTCATTTCGAGCCATGCCATATCACTTACTCTATAATAATCGTCAAGCAGGGCCTTAGACCTATGTTTCAAATAATTTTTAAATGCTGCATTTTCAGTAAGTTCAGAGCATTCCAATAAGATATCTGAAATTTTTTTCGATTCCTCACTAAAGAATTGACTATAAGGTAATTCAAACAAGTTGCCATTCTCATCTCTTCTGACAAAAGAATATAGGTTCTTCTTATTCTCGATATTAGAAGACTCATATTCTAGCTTAGTCATATCTGCAGGATAGTAATTAGCTCCATCAGGTTTTTTTGTATAGCCATCAATAAATGGCTTATTGCCATTGAGCCTATCATAAGGGCCATAATTAATACGGGCAAATGCTTTTAATTTTGGATCTTTAATTTTCGCCAGAAACTCATCTTTGTTCCCAATTGCTTGAATCCAAAACATGTCCTCGATTATCTCTCCAGCATCAATCAACTTACTAACAATTATCTTTTGATTTTCGCTGAGGTGACTCAAATCAGCTTCCAAAGTAAAAGGAGTATACTTGTTGAGCATTGAATCTATTGAAGTGCGAGGTGCTTCCGACCAATCATAATCTGAAAATAAGACAGGTAAGTTAATATTGTCTTTGCTTTCATCATCGGATTCCGTGACCGCAGTGGTATTGTGCTTACAAGATGTCAAAAGTAACAGAAAGGTAAAAACGAAGAAACTGAAATTTCTCATTGGCTATGGTTTTAATGTCTAACTAAGTTAGCGAATTTGCAAGGAAAGTGCCTGAATTGGTCATTTATTCATAAATCAAATCATTGATGTACATTATTAGCCAGAACCAATAATAGTAATATTTGTTAATCTATCATGAATAATAAAAGTAAAACTTTGGTTATTGGAGCTTCTCTTAAACCAGAAAGATATTCCAATAAAGCTATAAAGCGTTTAAGACATCACGATATAGAAACAATAGCTGTAGGATTACGAGAAGGACAGGTAGAAGATGTCGAAATCAATAAAGGCGAAATCCCATTTGAAGACATTCATACCATAACAATATATGTAGGGGCTGATAGACTAAAAGCGTCTGAAAATTATCTATTAAGTTTAAAGCCAAAGAGAATAATTTTTAATCCAGGAGCAGAAAATCCTGAATTTGCGCTCAGAGCCAAAGCCATGGGAATTGAAGTGATTGAAGCCTGTACTTTGGTTATGTTGGCCACGGATCAATATTAAGAATAAGCTAATAATCTTTTTAGGGAATATTACCATTCGTCAAACTAGAATGATGGTCGATTCTACAAATCCAAATTAAGATGAAGTAGTCCAAGTATGTCCAAAAATATTGAAAGTTCATAGAAATTGTAAAAGTGGACTTAAAGTAAAGAACATAAGATAAATTAGTAATAACAGAATTGACATTTCCGAGTTTCCGAGTTTGATCAAGGTATTTATTTTCTAAAAGTAACTAG
>JAHDIE010000084.1 GCA_020630955.1 Saprospiraceae bacterium | reverse complement strand
TGCAATCCAAAAACACATTTCCGAAACATGGCTAAGGGGTCCTCAACTATTGCCAAAACACATTCTTCCTAAAATAAAAGAAGGTAATCCAACTGGATTACCTTCTTTCGTTTATTTAATGTTTATTGTTTTCCTTTAGACTCAAAGAATCATCTAAGTAACTATTTCTTAGCAATTTTTTCATTCCAATCCATAATCCCACCAAGCACATTTCTGACATTTTTAAAACCTGCTTGTTCTAAAAATTTCTTAGCAGTTCCTGATCGAGCACCTGATCGACAATGTATGATAATTTCCTTTGCATTGAGTTCTCTTAAATCTTCAATTTTCCCAGGAATTTCTCCCAAAGGGATGTTGACTGCATTCAAATTATCGGCTTCGTATTCATGCACTTCTCGTACATCAACAAAGTAAAAATCTTCACCGCTGTCCAATTTTTCTTTTAGCTGTATTACATTGATGTCTTCCATTATTAATTACAATATTTAGGTTTAGTATTCGTAATCGTGATATCAATTTTAGAACCCATCTCGATGGTACTTCCAAAACTGAAAGGTGGAAATTGACCTATGATATATGCTGCTCCTTCGTTCTCAATGATACCATCAGCTGTAATATTACCGATACTCAAATCTTGACTACTAAGCATAAATTTCACTGCATTAACCTGCATGCACTTTAGATCTGGAACATCTAATGTTCCTCCTCTACTCTTAGACAATACAAACGACAAAGATCCACCTTTGGGCACTGACACCCCTTTGCCTTTGATGTTTTTCCCGACTATCTGTTTACCATTTTGCCATACTTCTAAGATATGATCTGGCTCACCAGTATCATAACGATAACCCTTGACATCAGTAGTTATATCTAAATAACCAAGTTCACGTTTCTTTGCCTCATACTCCTTTCCATACAAAGATGGAAGATCATCGAGACTGATCAAATCAGCATTATATTTAGCTGTGGTAACATATATCTTTCTATTTTCCTTTACCTTAGAATAGGCCACTGGGTTCTGTGCCAATATTTCTCCTCCTCTTACCCCAACCTTATGAATGGAATCCTTAACCACCATAATAAATGTTTTCTCTTCCGCGTCTGCTTTGGCGGTCTCAAAGTTGATGCCTACATAATCTGGTAGCTCTAATTGCTGACCATGATTGGTGTAGCTTCTTAGCCAGAACAAGGTAATCGCTAGGATTAATCCTAGCAATAAGGCCATTAACAATAATTGGAATAAAAATTTCTTAATAGTCAAATCTCAATTTTTTAACTGTTTCGTCGTTCTACCAATGGTAATTCTGTTCCAGTACTGGCAAAGGTCATTATTTCATCAATAAATTCATAAGGTTTGTAGCCATTGATTGCGCATTGATGAAAAATACACGTTGCAGGAGTCATTCCTGGTAGCGAATTAGCTTCTATAATAATTGTTTCTACATTCTTATCTTGGTACACTCTTACAAATGCATCGATCCGAGCATAGCCTGTTATATTCAATATCTTAGCCGCTTTCATTAAATCTCCTTTAACAACTTTAGCAATTTCCTCGTAAGACATATTCTCTGTTCCAAATCTTGCTGGTGTAATATTTTGTCCTTGTCCAGCCAAAAACTTTTCTTCTAAACTCAAAATCTCTCCAGATGATAATGCTTCTGACGGCTCAAAAAGTTCATACGAAACCCCATTTTCATCTTTATGAGTTAATAGTCCTCCTGTTATTTCCATAAATTGCTCAGCCCCATTAGGACCAATCATTTCTTCAATCAAGACAAAGTGCTTCGAAGGAAACTCTTCATTGGGTTTTAATGAAAGTGCTTCTCGCCAAGATTGATCAGTTTCGTTACCTCTAAATATTCCAATAAGATATTGCTCAAGCGTTTGTTTATTTTTAATTATGGCAACCGCAGATGAACAACCATCATCAACAGGTTTCATTATGAAAGGAAAATCAAACTCTGACATGATTTCCTGCATCGTTGCTTCTTTATTCTTTAAATAACTTTCTTTAAAGATCAAATGTTGTTTGGTCACAACAAATCCATGTTCTTTTAGAAGTTGTAAAGTTTTATATTTATCGATTGTGATGGCAGAGCTCGAAGGTTGAGAACCATTAAATGCAATTTCATACTGATTCAATTTTTCTTGTAAGGTACCATCTTCACCAGGCCGTCCATGCAAGGCAATAAAAACAGAATCTACAGTTTCAGACAATCTTTCCAGTGAGATTTCATTTGGACGGCTTATCATATCTTGTCCAACATATTTATCCAGAATATCACTATTCAGAGACCGTAATTCAGCAACCAAAGGGTGCTGCTTATAATTTAATATCTTATCTTTAATATCATCAGCGTTGTCCTTCAATACCAAATTGATAGGAATTTGATACAACTTAAATTCTTGCTCATCGCCCAATAGAAAAATGGGAATTGGATCATACTTCTCAGAACTTGCCAGCTTTTCATATATATTTCTGCCACTTTCGACAGATATGTGTCTTTCCGAGGAATAGCCACCAAAGATCACCCCGATTTTTTTCTTTTCCTTTCCCTTCTTATTCTTATCCTTATAATAATCATCTAATCGATCTATTATAGGAACCAGCATGCTAGTTGACATTCCATCATGCAACCGTTCTTGTAGAGATATTCTAATGATATAGGATAAAAACTGGGATGGATTCAAACCAAGCTCTGCCGCCTGATGAAAAAAGAAAGACGATGGCATCATTCCAGAAGTTGTATTTGGATCATTCAGAAATATCTTATGATTACTCGTATAAAATCCATCTATACGGGCGTATGTGTCAAATCGAAACAACTCAAACAAACACACACATTCTTTTTGAATTTCCTTTATCTCATTTACCGAAAGGTCGATTGGTGTCAATTTTCTACTTAGGCCAGGTAGATATTTCGAACGATAGTCGTATACTTCCTGCCCTATAATAATCTCTGTAGGAGGCAATGCAACACAAGACCCATTTTCTTTTCGCATCACGATACAAGAAAACTCTCTTCCATCAATAAATGCCTCCACCAATACTTCATTTTCTGTCTGCTCTGCTTTTAGGATAATTTCATCGTGGTCAAAAAGTACATCATCTATTTTATGATAGAGTGCATCAGGATGATGTATTAACGTACCGTCAGCCACCAATGGAAAGCCCAAACCTTCTTTGATATCACCAAGCCTTGCCGTAATTTTTATTTTTTCATCTTTGGCCGCAGCATCCCATGTTTTCTTTGTCAATTTATGTTGGAAAAATCCTAAATTGATCGCTTCCGCAAATATTTCCAGATCTTCTTCATTTACAATAGAAACTCCAATTGACGAACCTTGATTGGCAGGCCGTACCACCAAAGGAAACCCTATTTCAATTTTTGCTTTGTCAAAGCAGGCTTGTTGATCTGTCCAATCCTCTTTGTTCAACACAAATGATTTAGGAACTTCATATCCCGCCATTTTCATCCATTCTTTTTGAATAGATTTATTGATCCCAACTGCTGACGGAAATATACCACTTCCGGTGTACGGAATTTTTACAAATTCTAATAGGCCTTGCAATTGACCATCTTCACCTCCACTTCCATGCAATGCAAGGAATGCAAAATCAATTATTGAAGAAAGGTCTTCGATGAGGACTCGCTGCCCGACCGAATTGATCATATCTTTTCGATCATCAATCTCCAAAGATTCCAAGTAGATTTGAAATCCAAATTCACTTTTTGGGATCCTATGGATGGGTGGATAAAAATCTCTAATGGTTCCCTTATAAATGTACTCCCAGTCCAAAACTGCAAAATTATGATCACTATCGACAAAAATGGGAATTGCTTCAAAAATTCCCTTATCGAGATTATCATATACCGTTCTTCCTCCTGCAAAAGAGATTTCACGTTCTCGAGAGGACCCACCAAAAAATATACCTACCTTAATTTTGCTCATTGTTATACTAAAGATACCTTGTGGTAATGAAAACTTGCTAGATTTACAAGTCAGGCTGGAAATTACATGCAAGATATTAATAATCAATGTAAATAAGCAATACAAAGTTCTATATGAACAAAGAAATACTGAGACTAGCGATCCCAAATATCCTCAGTAATATCTCAATTCCTTTATTATCAACTGTCGACACGATCCTTATGGGCAGTATGTCCGCATCTCATCTTGGAGCTGTTGGCGTTGGAGCCATGATTTTTAACTTCATCTATTGGAATTTTGGTTTTCTTAGAATGGGGACTACAGGAATGTCTGCCCAAGCTTATGGAGCATCAGATTATACAGAACAAATTCATGTTTTTGTCCGTGCCACAATCATTGCGATCATCATCTCTATACTAATGATTGTCTTGACCATTCCGATCAACAACATATCATTGCTTGCATTTAACATGGAGGGAAATCAAGCATTATTGGTCAGCGAATATTTTAAAATCAGAATTTGGGCAGCACCTGCTTCACTGCTTATCTATGCGATGACAGGTTGGTTTTTTGGAATGCAGAATGCCATCTATCCATTAATCATTACCCTTTCGGTAAATGTGCTGAACATCTTTCTAAGTATTTACCTAGTTAAAAATTTAGAGATGGGTATTTCCGGAGTGGCTTGGGGTACAGTTGTTGCACAATATCTTGGTTTGTTGGTTGCCATAATACTATTTCTATTCAAGTATTCTGGATTGCGAAAGTATATTTCCTCTGCATGGAAACAAAAATCAAGTTTTATTCGATTTTTGAAAATTAATGGTGATATTTTTCTACGAACCATTTGTCTTACTTTTGCTTTTGGTTTTTTCTATAGTAAAAGTGCAGAGGCCGGAGAGATTATCCTTGCGGTAAATGTGGTCCTGCTCCAATTTCTCAATTGGATGTCTTATGCAGTGGATGGATTTGCATTTGCAGCAGAAAGTATGGTGGGTAAATATTTTGGTGCTAAAGATCGAAGCAATACCTACAAGGCTATCAAGCTTTCCTTCAAATGGGGTTTTTATTTGGCCTTGTTTTTTAGTGCCTTATTTTTATTTCAATATTCAGAGCTGATTCACATTTTCACGGACCAACAAAATGTAATTGAGGCTTCATTAGAATATAAATGGTGGATGGCAATTTTCCCAATCATTGCTTTCTCATGTTATATATGGGATGGTGTTTTTATTGGTCTTACAGCCTCAATGTCGATGCGCAATACGATGATTATCGCCTTGGTCATCTATTTGGCATCCTATTATTCATTGATTCCATTCTTAGATCATAGAGCAATTTGGCTTGCACTAATGATTTTTTTATTTGCCCGAGGAGTTCTACAAAGCATACTTTTTCAGCGTAAAAAACTTAGTTTAAGTTGACCAATTTCTATTGAAGGTCTCCAACAATCCAAAGCAAAGGTATATCTTCGCAGCAACTGAAAACTAAAGATGAATAACAAATTTACTTTTTCGATTATGAGCTGGATCATTACTGCATTGATTGTGGTAATGGTATTACTTCCCATCTATACTCAAGTAGGTGACAAGTATCAATTCTATGTTGAAAATATTCTTTTTGTAATAATTTTTATAAGCTTCACGAGATTCATTTTTCTCACCAAGCATCATTGGTTTTCGCATAGCACATGGTTTAAGACCATCGCTATCTTTGCTGTCATTCCAGTATTATTTTATATCGTTGATAATCTATGGGATTTTCAACGATTTCTGGACGAAGAAGGAATTGGCACTATTCTCACTGAAGTACCAGCCAAAAAACAAAGTTCTTTGGCAAAATATATTAAGGCAGAAATGATCTTTTTCTGGGCCGCAGCATTTATTGCTACTCTTGCTCTCCCACTTAGAATGTTACATTCTATTTGGAGACTCAGACACAGAGGAAAAGTATAATTCAAAAAAACAATATTATGATTCAAGAATTCAATGATTACAGAAAGAAAATGAACGATAGAATTCTAAGTCAAGACAACAAAGTTTTGAAAAGATTCTTCAGCTTAGACAATCAAACTTATGCAGATGGTGCCCTAGATTCCAAGACCAAGGAACTACTTGGGTTGGTTGCCTCGATGGTATTGCGTTGCGATGATTGCATCAAATACCATATCGGTACTGCCCATGAATTAGGAACTACCGAAGAAGAAATCTTTGAAGTATTCTCTATCGCAAATCTTGTTGGTGGTTCGATATGTATTCCACATACGCGCAGAGCCGTTGAGTACTGGGATGCATTGGAGGAAGCAAAGGGATGATATCTATAACTCTTCGATTCCGAAACCATTACGGATAATGACCGTCATATGTTGACGAAAGAGAATGTTTACTCAAATATCTTTTTTCTTTTGATTTCCTGAAGTTGTGACAAAGA
>JAHDIE010000006.1:12501-138189 GCA_020630955.1 Saprospiraceae bacterium | reverse complement strand
AGTTCTATATTATCTCCATTGTATCCTCGAGGTGGAAGTAAAGTTTCATTGACAGGTCAGGTAACTCTTCCTTATTCTTCTTTTGGAATAGGATTTAAATCTTTAACACCTCAGGATATAGAAGATATCATCGCAAGAGAACGAAATAAGCTAGGCAGTGGTTATATGGTCACAGATGAGGATAGAAGTCGGTGGATCAATGAAGCCGAAGCCGCTTTAAAATTTAATTTGTTGGAATATCACAAATGGAGATTTGATGCGGAATGGTACTATAATATTGTAGACAAGCTGGTTTTTGCAACAAGTGCAAAAATTGGAATTCTTGGGTTCTATGATAAAAATATTGGTTTCTCTCCTTTTGAAAGATTTGAATTAGGAGGTGATGGATTAAATAATCAGCAGCAAGGAATTACCGGTAAGGATATTATCAAATTGAGAGGTTACGATGAAGACAATGATTTTCCTATCAATAACGAAGGGGGAGCAACCATTTTCAACAAATACTCCATGGAATTAAGGTATCCAATTTCTTTGAATCCAAGTTCAACGATCTACGGCTTGGCATTTGTAGAAGGAGGAAACTCATTTATTGGATTTAAAAATTATAATCCTTTTGATCTAAGAAGATCAGCAGGGGTAGGACTAAGAGTTTTCTTACCAATGTTTGGACTACTTGGCTTTGATTATGGATGGGGCTTTGATAAAGATAGCTCTGATACTTATGGAGAGTTCCAAATTATTATTGGATTTGAACCAGATTAAAATTCAATTAACTAAATTTAACCTGTTGATAAATTTAGGTTAAATTCGAAATTTATTAAGAACCAACACGCTTTTAAGCGTTATACAGAAAACTATAACTAACAAAACAATGAAGAAGGTATTATATACTCTTAGCCTTATGATGGTTTTTCTAATTTCTTCAAATAGCCTTAGTGCTCAGAAATTTGGATACATAAACTCAATTCAACTTCTTTCCGAATTGCCTGAAATTAGTACCGCAGATGATCAAATTGTAGCGTATCAAAAAACGCTGGTTGAAAAAGGTCAAGCAATGGTTTCAACTTTTGAAGGAAATTATCAAGCCTATATTCAAGAAGCACAAAGTGGTACACTATCGGCAGTTCAACAACAACAAAAAGAAGGAGAACTTGCATTGGAACAGCAAAAAATCCAAGAATATGAATACGAAGTTCAAAGCTTGGTTGCAAAAAAGAGAGAAGAAATGTATGCTCCAATCTTGGAAAAAGTAAGAAATACCATTGAACAGATTGGAAAAGAACAAGGATACACTATGATTTTCGATTCAAGTGTCGGCGGAATTCTTAGTGCAGATGAAAGTGATGATCTAATCAGTGTGGTAAAAACCAAACTTGGAATTTAAAGTATTCCTCTTTTAGTATTTTCAAAAATAAATCTTGAAATAGTCGTTCGGTCAACAACACCAACGACTATTTCTTTTTCTACAACGGCCACTATGGCCAGACCTTTCTCTTTCATTATTTGAAAAACTTTGTCAACACTTTGTTTTGATTCTACATATAGGAAATTCGGACTAGAGATTTCATTTACGGAAGTATAAGAAGAAGGGTTATTTTTAATTTCTTCTAAAAACAATTCAGGCAAACTTCCGCAGATTTGATCTTCATGATCATATACCAAAAAATTCTTTTCATCCGTTAATTCTACACTTTCCAATAATGAATTTATAGGCTCATCATTATATACCTTTGTAAATTTTGTTACCATGATCTCAGACAAAATTGTTGTTTTCATCTTATCAGAAAGTAGTACCTGACGATATTCTTGACCCGCCAAAAAGTATATAAAGGGTCCGATAATAATTAACAACAGATGTCCATGGAAAACAGCATATAGAGTAAAACAAATGGCGAGTAGTTTGCCTAAAATACTGGCCCATTTGGTTGCAGAAACTCGACCTAACTTTAGACTTAACAAGGATCTTAGAATTCGTCCACCATCCATCGGAAATGCTGGAATTAAATTGAACATAAAGACTCCAATATTGGTATACATCAACATCTGAAGGAAATTTGAAGATCCAATGCTTACAACACCATTATTGATATCTGGTAATATTGGATATCCAAAAAGTAAAATAAATACAACTAAGATTATAGCAATTAATAGATTTACGAGTGGTCCATTAATGGCTATTTTAAATTCCTTCCATGGATCATTTGGAATGCTCTCTAATCTGGCCAATCCGCCAATCGGACTAAGAATAATGTCTCTTGTTTTGACACCAAATCTTTTTGCAGTCAAGGAATGTCCAAATTCATGAAGTAGTATACAACAAAATAGAGCGATGACAAATCCAAAAAGTAAAGCAATGTTTTCAGTACTTAAGGCTTCTTGTTTAGCAAACCAAATAAAAAACAAAACAAATAAACCCAATGTCCAATGGAGGTGAATAGGTATACCAAAAATTGTTGCTATCCTCCAGGTTTTTCCCATGCTACTTTGTACTCAAAATATCTCTCGCAATCACCAGCTTTTGTATTTCAGAAGTTCCTTCATATATCTGAGTGATTTTTGCGTCTCGCATTAAACGCTCAACATGATATTCTTTAACGAATCCATATCCACCATGAACTTGAACTGCTTCTACAGTATGTTTCATAGCTGCAGAGGAAGCAAATAATTTGGCCATGCTGGCTGCGGTTGTAAAATCTTCACCTTCATCTTTCATCCTTGCAGCTTTATAGACCAGAAGACGAGCTGCTTCGATATCTGTTGCCATATCAGCTAATTTGAAAGATATAGCTTGATGCTTAGCAATCGGTTTACCAAAAGCTTCTCTCTCCAAACTGTATTTGGTAGCCAATTCAAAGGCCCCTTGAGCAATTCCTAATGCTTGCGAAGCAATACCAATTCTTCCACCTGATAATACTTTCATTGCAAATTTAAACCCAAAGCCATCATCACCTATTCTATTTTCTTTTGGAACTTTCACATCATTGTACATAATGGTATGGGTATCTGAAGACCTAATGCCTAATTTGTCCTCCTTAGCACCAATATTTACTCCTTCCCAAGATGTTTCCACTAGAAAGGCATTGATTCCTCTATGTTTCTTCTCAGCATCAGATTGTGCAATGACAATATGGACATTGCTTGTACCACCATTGGTTATCCAATTTTTGGTACCATTTAATAGGTAATGGTCCCCCATATCTATTGCTGTTGTTCTTTGACTTGTTGCATCACTTCCCGCCTCTGGTTCGCTCAAGCAAAATGCCCCTATCCATTCACCAGTACTTAACTTAGTTAGATACTTTTGTTTTTGATCTTCTGTTCCAAATGCCTCAATGCCCCAACAAACCAAAGAATTATTAACAGACATAATTACACTACAAGAATTGTCAATCTTTGAAATTTCCTCCATGGCAAGGACATAACTGATCGTGTCCATTCCACCACCACCATAGGCTGGGTCAACCATCATTCC
Organism: Saprospiraceae bacterium; assembly: GCA_020630955.1. GTDB lineage: Bacteria > Bacteroidota > Bacteroidia > Chitinophagales > Saprospiraceae > JAHDBF01. Next base: position 134,717 of record JAHDIE010000006.1, on the reverse strand, counting down.
TAAAAATCCAAGTTGCGCCATCTCTTTTACCTGTGCTGTTGGATACTCCATTTTTGAGTCTCTATCAATAACCCCAGGTAAGAGTGATTGTTGGGCAAAATCTCGTGCCGCTTCCTTTACCGCTAACTGTTCTTCTGTAAGTTTAAAATCCATTGTTTTAAGATTATTTCAATATATTTTTAAGTCAAATTTTCGATATTTGGACATTAGTAGTCCTGCTGTCAAAAGCAAAAATAATGATAAAGTTAGAAAGGCATAGATAACATTATTTGCTTGCTCAAAGAACGACAATGAGAATAAAAGCAACAAGATTATCCTCACTAAAATATTACATATCTTAAAGATGCTGGCGGTACGACCAAATATCTGGTTGGGTATATTATTGAAAAGATATGTTACCCTCAGTATTCTAGATCCAGCATTGGTTAATCCTAGTACAAACAACATTCCATAGAATATTGAAATTGAATTAGTAAGAAATAGGATCATAAACAAAGAGGAAGTAGCAAGTGTAAGAATTATAATACCTGCGGGAATATTTATTTTTTGAAAAATGTGTCTAATAAATATTCCGCTAAAAATTGCTCCTGCTGAATAAGCTATATCTGAACTGGCATACACATCACCGCTTGCATTCAAATGTTTGCTGACGTACGCAGCTCCTAGGTAAAAGCCTTCTATCATAACTGTTGTGAAGATAAAGTAACTTAATATTCCAAATAAAAAGGTGATTCTATTATTGTCCAACCATTTTAATCCAATCTTAAGCCTTGTTAGAATTTTTGTTTTTTCTTCCTTTCTTTCAGTAAGAGCAACATAACTTATCATGCTGATGATCGTAAAGGAAGCGAAATAGGTTATGGCATCAATTAGAAATATTTCATGAATCTTCCAAGAATTAAATATGGAGAATATATTAATTTGCATACCTAACACTTCTATGATGCCATTTTTACTTCCTTCTAGTAACAGTACAGCAATAGCACCAGCAATAATATTGGTGGCTTGACCTTGTATTTCTAAAATAGAAGTTATTTTACCGTACATCTTTTGAGGCGTAATCTCTTGAATAAATGCATAGAGATTGGGATAATGAATATTGTAGTTCATGGATGTCAGAACAAAAACCAATGCAACGCTTTGAAGAGATAAGTTTCCTTGCTTGAATCCAATATAACATAGACACAATAGTAACATACCGGAAAAAAGATTCGTAAGCAGAAAAACACTTTTTCTACTGTATTTGTCTATTAATATTCCTGCATATGGAACCCATATTAGACTGAGGATATTGGTAATAATAAAAAACCAAATAAAGCTGTCCAGTTTTCCTTGCTTTGCAAAAAACCATGGAATAGCAATCATACTTATTCCTTGGGCAATGCCAGAAATAATATTTGCTATTAAAATTAGTATTAGAGCTTGACGGTTCTTCAAGTTAGCTCTTGGCTATAATTTCCATGAGGGTTCGAAATGCAACAAATTTTCCTTGATACTTTTGAGCATGCTCGGCTTGTAATTTTTGAGCATGTTTGATTTGGTATTGATGCAAAGTCTTCATATCCGGGCAGATATATTGAACTGCGTAATTTACACCTTCAGGGCTATCTTTAATAATTCTTGAAATCTGGTAACTTTCAAACATGCCAGTGTCCATAACATCTGGAATATGAGTATTCTTCATCCAATGAAGCCATTCTTCTGCAATATCATTCTCGACCTGGATGGTCACATTATAAATTATTTTCGATGTCATAGTCAATTACTGAATATCATCCCCTCTAAGAATTCGATATCGTTTTCGTGATTCTACTGCAAAGGTACTACTGGAATAATCTAGAAATAACTTTTCATATAGCTTTTCAGCCTCCTCTGGTCGATCTAAAACTAGTTGGTACAATTCTGCTAATTCAAAAATTGAATTGTCAGCTCTGATTTCTTCTGGATATTTTTCAATGATTTCTTTATAAGCTTCTTCTGCATCATCATACTGCTTAAGCTTCCAATACAATTGTGCTTTGACATACAAAATGTCATCCAATAATCCGTGCTCGGGAAACATAACGGTTATTGAATCTAGCTTAATAAATGATTCATCATATTTGTTTTGAAAATACAAGAGTTCTGATTCTGCAAACATTTGGAGAGGTACTGCTGTAGTGTCCAAATTAAGATTGTCCATAATAGTTACTGATCTATCTATTGCATCATTAGAAATAAGTCTAGATGTCGCTGATTTTAAAATATCAAATTGAGCTTGAGCCCATTCAAAATCGCCATTGTAGTAGGATAGCATAGCATTTTTAAATCTTGCTTGTTCTCCCAAATGTTCTTCTTTGAAATCTTTATCAACTTGAGAGTACAATAAGGTAGATTCCCAAACATCACCAGACATCAATAGGTAATCTCCAAGACTTAATTTTGCATTTGCTCCTACATATGGATTAAGACCTCCTCTATCCAAAAGGTTTTGTAGTACTTCAATTGATTTTGGAAGATCATTTTTATAAATGGCTAAAAAATCTCCATACTGTTTCGCAATGTAAGCAGTCTTTGTGTTGATGCCGAACTCATCCAAAAAAGTATTATAGGCAGCATCTAGAGAATCAAGATCTGCAATTGTATAATCGTAATTCTGTGTTATTTTTTTTCTAGTTGTATTAAGCAGAGCATTTTTTGCATCAAAGTAATAAGTATTGGTAGCACCTTTTTCTTCAGTAATATAATGATAGGCTTTAACGGCTACATCGTATTCCTGTGCATTGGATGCAATTCTCGCCAGATCCATAACTCGTTTTCCATTTTCTCCAGTTTGAAGATCCAATGATCTTGAGATGGCGAAGGCTTTATGGTAATTGTTGTTTTGGACATATACCCATTGTAATAATTCCTGATAAGGAATATTGTCAGGAGATTCTTGCACCTTGCTAAATAGCTGTGACTTTAATTCGTTGTACTCTTCCTCACTTTTTAATGTTCTCTGAAAATTAGTTTTTAGGCTTGTTAATAAATTCTTATTAGATTCTGCCGCTAAAAGATAATGACGGATCATTTCTTTACTATCACCCTTTCTTCTATACAACTCTGCCATATTGTACGCAAAGAGCTTATCGTTATTCATTAACTTTGCCCCTTTTTCATAGGCTTCGATAGCTTCATCATATTTAGTAAGCCTAAGAAAAGCATTGCCTAGTTTTGAAATGATCATTTGATCTGCTGGAAGACTTTCGATGGCTTTCCTATATTGTTTTTTTGCCTTTTCTTCCTCAAACATTCTGTCATAGAGATTGCCATAAGTAACATATAACTGAACATTCTTGGGTGTTCTTTTTAGCTGTGCCTTAATTTCATCTTCGGCTCTTTCAAAATTTTCATCAGCAATCAAGGACTGAATAAATTGTTGAAAGTAATAGTCATTTTTATACTTTGACTTTACATACATTTGATTGTATACCTCAGCTGCCTTTTCATATTCTCCAGATTTGTAATATTCGGCGGCAAGTTTGTTGTCTTGAGCAGAAAGTCCAAGTCCAAATATGATCAGAAAGAGAATACTAAATAAATAATTCATCATTGCGAAAATGTCTGTTATTAGCTAACGAATTTAAGTTGTGGATAGTTTTGCCAGATGGGTTTCAACATTAAAGTTAAGCTCTTCATATGGGCTTTGCCTACTATTTTAATGCAAAATCAATAATTATACCATTCAAAGGCAAAAAAAAGAGGCTGATTCATTAGAATCAGCCTCTTTTATATTATCTAAAGAAGTTTTTATCCTTCTAATTTAAATCTAACTGGAAGGGTATAAAGAACTTTTACAGCTCTTCCTCTTTGTTTACCTGGAACCCATTGAGGCATTTGGTTTACTACTTTCATTGCAGCATCACCACAACCTGCTCCAATATCTCTAACAATTTTTGCATCAGTTACATTACCTGATTTATCTACAACAAACTGTAATACAACCATACCATCTACACCATTCTCTCTTGCAATGGCAGGATATTTAAGGTTTTTGTAAATAAACTGAAGCATTTTGTCTTCAGCACATTTTGCAATTTCTTCTTTGGTTCCTCCCGATTCTTCACAACCTGGGAATCTTGGCATTTGTTCCACTACCTTAAAAATTTCTTCCTCTGCAGGTGGTGGCGGCGGTGGTGGTGGCGGCGGTGGCGGCGCATCTTCCTCTACTGGAGCCTCAGGCTCTTCAATAACTGTTTCTTCATCAATGGTTTGATCTAGGAAAACAGGCTCATCTTCTTCTTCAATTTCTTCTTCTGGCACTTCCTCAATCACCGGTGGCGGTGGCGGAGGTGGAGGTGGCGGCGGTTTAGCAGTACGAGGTGGCTCTATTTCAATTTCTTCTTCAAAATCTAGAGCTCCTTCAGGAATGTCTACCCTTTCATCATAGGCTGTCCAGCTAAAAGCGAACAAGGTCATTAGTAGTGCAGCAACCAATCCAAACAACCAAACGGGTTGAGTTAGTTTAAAAACATTTACTTCAGGATACTTATTTCTTGCTGCCTGCGAATTATCGCCTGCGTATTTTTGCCTTAATGCTTCTCCACTTGTTTTGGAAAGTCTGTTTTTGTAGAACAGAATAAATCCAATTACGAGTAGAAGCAATAAAACCATTGCAATGGCAACGTGCATCCCTTCTAACGCAAAATCATTCATAAATACTAATTTGTATTTTTTAAAAATCAATCGGCTCACCAAATTGGCGATGCTTAAAAATATCAAATTCTATCGGGCTATCACTCCAATTCAGCATAATTTCTGAATAAAAAGAATAGCTTAAAGAAATATAAGATGTATAACTGATTGATTTTCTGCAAAACCAATACTTTTCATAGTTTCAACTGATCGTTTTTGTAACCAAATAATATTACTAGAGTATACACCTTTTATGTTTGATGCAAACAAATTAATTTTTGGTGTATGATGTAGTAATTATCCTATTAATTCTACATATTCTTCAGAACTCATAAGACTAGCAAGCTCTTCTGGATCAGAAAATTTGATTTTAATGATCCATCCATCACCATAAGGCTCTGAATTAATGAGATCTGGTTGATCTCCATCGTTTTCATCTAGCTTAGGATTAAATTCCACAATCTCCCCAGAAAGTGGCATATACAGATCCGATGTTGTTTTTACAGCTTCGACTGTTCCAAATACTTCATCCTTTGCGATAGTTTCTCCTACCGTTTCCACTTCCACATATACAATTTCTCCCAACTCACTTTGTGCAAAATCGGTTATTCCAATAATGGCATGGTCATCCTCAATTCTGATCCATTCGTGCTCTTTGGTGTATTTTAGGTTCTCTGGTGTATTCATTGCTATACTTTTATTTATTCGATACTATTTTGCTGCTTTTTTCAACCAATCAAAGGTGACAGACTTTGGTCTTTCGAGAGGTAATCCTAATGCTCTTGACCAACAAGATGCAGCCAAGATTCCTAAGGCTCTAGAAACTGCAAACAACACCGTGTAGAAGCTGTATTCTTTCATTCCATAATGTACCAAAATAGCTCCAGAATGCGCATCTACATTAGGCCATGGATTTTTAACCTTCCCTAGACTTCCTAATATATCAGGAACAGTATCAAACAACTGCCATACAATATTTACAAAGTCATCATTTTTTATATGCTTTTCAGCAAATATTCTTTGGGCAGTAAATCTAGGATCTGGTTGCCTTAGTACTGCATGTCCATATCCAGGAATCACTTTACCTTTTGCCAATGTATCATTGATGTACTTTTGTACTTGTTCTTTGGTTGGCTTTGTGGTCTTGAGCTCTTTGGTCATTTCCATTATCCACTTAATTACTTCTTGGTTAGCCAAACCGTGTAGGGGGCCGGCTAGTGAGCACATACCTGCAGCAAAAGAAAGATACACATCACTAAGAGTTGAGTTAACCAAGTGAGATGTGTGAGCAGAAGCGTTTCCACCCTCATGATCAGCATGAATAGTAAGGTATAACCTCATCAATTCTTTAAACTGCAAACCTTCTATTCCCAACATGTGTGCAAAATTTCCAGCCCAGTCCAAGGATCTATCTTCTGGTATGTGGATATTTTTCTTATACGATCTTCTGTAAATGAAAGCTGCTAAATGTGGTAATCTGGCAATTAAATTCATAGCATCTTCATAGGTAGCATCCCAATAATCTGCTTTATTCATTCCCTCCGCATACCTTTTGGAAAATACAGAATCGGTTTGCATCGAACTGATTCCAATAATCAATTGCGTCATGGGATGAGTATCTGGAGATAAGGTTGTTAGGACACTTAAGGTATGGGCAGGTAATTTTGCTCTTTTTTCCCATTCATTTGAAAGCCAATTTACTTGCTTTTGTGTTGGAATTTCATCTACCAACATCAGCCAAAATAAGCCTTCAGGAAGAGGTTCTTTGCCTCCTTTTCTCTTAGGCAGAAGTTTTTGTAATTCTGGGATGGTCTTACCTCTGAATCTGATACCTTCTTTTGCATCCAAAGATGAAGTTTCCCAAATCATGCTTTTTACTCCTCTCATGCCTCCAAAAACCTGTCCTGCTGCTACATCGTCTACTTTCTTTGCTCCATTTGCCTTGATAAAGGCTCGCATCTCTTTTCTAAGTTTTAAGGATTTTTCGTGAAATTTCTTTTTTAATTCATCCATGGATTATGTTGTATGTTTTTTGATTAAGTGATGATTAAGAGAAAAATATCTATAGATTACTACAGTTTTCTCCCGTGCCCGAAAATACAATATTAATTCTTATCAAGGAAGTCATTTGTAAGTCAGATATAGGAGTATCTTGTATATTTTTATAATCTAAATAATACCAAAAAAGTTCAAGTCCTTCTTATGATTTTGATTGATGAAATATTGGTTTCTGATGATCTCGTTAAGGAGTATTTCCATTGCAACCTCAATGCTTGTTTAGGAGCATGCTGTTGGGAAGGTGATTATGGGGCTCCTCTTGAAGATAGCGAAGTCGAATTACTGAAAAACCCTGATCAGGAAATTTTAAAGTTATTGGATGACACTTCCGTAAATTTTATTCAGGAGCATGGAGGAGTTGCTGAATTCAAAGAAAATAAGTCTCTTGGAGCCAATGTTTTACCTGACGGGAAATGTGTTTTCCTAAAAAAAGAGAAGAACGGTATTTCTTATTGTAGCATTGAAAAAGCTCATGCAAATGGTACCATCCCCTATAATAAGCCCATTTCTTGTCACCTATACCCAATCCGAGTAGAAAAGAATGAACACACTGGCTTCGAAGCCCTTAATTATGACGAATGGGATATTTGTAATCCAGCATGTAGCTTAGGCAAATCATTAAAGATGCCTATGTACAAATTCTGTAAGGACGCTTTGATTCGTAAATATGGTCAAGAATTTTACAATGCATTGGATGATGCGGCGCAGTACAGCAATCAGAAGTGATTTACGGAAGTAAAATTAGGATCTATATATCAGATAAAATTTCCACTCCTTTAAGGAATTATATTCAATGGCTGGAGCAGGCAATTTAAAACTATTTAACAAGGCAAGCAGGGAATTCACAAAGTGATTTTTTGTTTTTATCTTATTGAGGTCAGCATCAAATGACAGTATAAATTGATGGTACCTGGGATAAATATTTTCTGGAGCTACATATTTCTCATCAGCTATAAACCATTGATTATCAAATCCTCCCAATAGATTTTCACCGCTAAACCCAAAGGCTAAATTTAACCATTTTGGCACTGGAGCTGAGGGGATTATCGATTTAATGTTAGCAGAAACCCATATCGTTTGGGCATTATAATCTTTTAGGAATCGCTCCATAGTGCTTTCACCATATAATTGGTCAATACGGTCAGAAATTGAGGACTCAATTCCATTTTGACTAAGTAATATTTGATCCTGATAATCTTTTCTGCTCGATGATACTTTGATCCTGAATTTTTGATCATCCCAAAATGATTGTTGGGCAATGAAAAGACCTGTTCCAATGGTGTTGAAAGCAACATCACCCAAGGAAAATCCCCATTTACTTGAGTGCCCGTCCATTATCTCGATGGTGGTTTGTATGACCGTACTTCCTATTCCAGCAATGACCAAACCGCCTTTTTTTGAAATACCAGTCCATCTTGCACCTTGATAGCCAATATTACAAAGGTTATATGAGGTATAGGCATGCCCCATTTTATCCATCCCTCTCCATTCCTTCCAATCATTAAAGAGATGGAATTTAGATTGATCAAAATTTTTATACCAACTATTATAAAGTCCAATTGATGTTGCTGTAAATGAACTAAGCCCGATTCCAAGCGCAGAATAAAAACGTACTTTATCCAAACTATCAGCTGGAGCAAAAAAAGGAGCTTTTTGGGCGTGAAGAGTTGGGTACCCAAAAAGAATCAATAATGTGAAAATTGTTAAAGATTTTATTTTCAAATCCCGATGAAAAGTGCAATATGTCGTGGTCGATGAAATTCTCAAGCTTTATCCGCTATCTTTTTTGATAAATAACCCTTCCAAAATACTAAAACTGTCATCATTCCGCTATTTTTACCTACTAACTGATGAAGTTCATATTATCTTCTCATTCTGTATTCAATTAAGAACAATAAAAGCAATATGCGATTAAAATACTTATTCCTCGTTTTTGCCCTTGTATTAAGTTTTAGTGCATCAGGACAAGATCTTCATTTTACCCAATTCCAATTGGCTCCAATGAATCTAAATCCTGCATTGACTGGCGCTTATCTTGGATCATATCGAGTAGGTGGTTTGTACAGAGACCAATATCGTTCTGTTAGTTATGATGGAGAAGCTGCACAATCAGCAAAACCTTACCAAACAGTAACTATTTTCGCCGATTCTCCAATTATAGGTGGATTCAGGAAGCAAGATTGGATTGGAATTGGAGGTAACTTTTACTTTGACCAAGCTGGTGGTGCTTCTTTAAGAAATATTGGACAGTTGTTAAGTGTGGCTTATCACTTGGGGATTGGTAAGAAAGCAAAGTCAGTATTTACTTTGGGGGCACAATTTGGTGCGGTTCAAAGGAGATTTGATAAAAGCAGCTCAGTCACTCCTTACTTTTTGGAAACTGGAATGGATGATCCAATATTGGCAGGCCTTCAAGCTGATCAAAATGCTAACAACCCAAATCTTATTCCAGGAATGTACACACATTGGAATATTGGAACCATGTTTACCTCAGAGTTAAATAAAAGATCTGCAATGAGATTTGGTGTCTCAGTAGCACACTTTTTAAGACCAGGTCAAGCTATCTCCGGAGCAGCTACTCAGGATAGGAGAAATGTACGAACAACAGGGTTTTTAACGTTTTATAACGACATAGGGGATAAATTTACTTTTATTCCAAGTATCATGTTCCAAAATAGCGGTTCTAGTAATGAACTGGTATTACAAACGAGAGGAGCACTTCTTTTAAATGAAGAAAAGGAGATTTCTCTAACTGGAGGTCTAGGATTTAGGGTTGTAAATGCCTCTGACTTGCAGGTTATGGTTGGAATGGATTATAAAGATATCAGAGTGGGCTTAGCCTATGATATAAATCTAGCATCATTTACACCAGCGACAAATGGATCTTCTGGCTTTGAATTAGGCGTGACTTACCTAGGTAAGATTTACAAGAAACCTAAGATCAAGCCTCTATTAATTTGTCCTAGACTTTAATCTTTTTTCATTTAAAACAACTGATTCATGAAAATGAATATACGATTGACGTTTTTGCTATTGTTTGTTCTTGTATCTAACATTGATATAATAGCACAACCATTGAGAGCTCAGACTTATGAGCAGATGCTAGAAGTTGCTGAAGAAGCTGCAGCAAATGGCGATTATTATAATGCAAGAGAGTGGTTTCAAAAGGCTTACGACGAAAGTAGAGATAAAGGCCTTGTTCCTCTATTGGGAAGACTTTCTTATCTATTGAGAGATCTGGAAAAAGCAGAAAAACAATTAAAAAGACTTTGGTCGGGTAGATCTAACGCAGATTCCTTTATTGATGAACGATACTTGTATGCCACAGTATTAAAAGAAAATGGTAAGTACGAAGAAGCTATTACCAATTTCAAACAATTCATCACAGAGTCTGAAAATGAAGAACTTATAGCAAAGGCAAATTTTCAGCTTGATGGAATTATGGAGCTTAATAAGCTTGAGCAAAATCTTGACATAGCTGTAAGATTTGCTGGAAATGAAGTCAATTCTGCTTCAGGAGAATCTTCACCTCAAGAATTCAGAGATGGAAATCTTTATTACTCCTCATTCAATAGAAAAGAAACCATAGAGGTTGGAGGAGAAGAAGATGATTACCATTCCAAAATCTATATGGCAGAAAAAACGGATGAAGGGTTTTCAAAACCAAAAGCTCTTGGAGAACAGGTTAATCGTTTAGGTTTTCATAATTCAAATATTTCTTTTTCAAAGGATGGAAGAGTAATGTATTTTACCAGGTCTCAACTAGAAGGAAGTGAAATATCTAATAGTAGAATATTTTCGAGCTTTAGAAAGGATGAAGATTGGAGTCCTGCAGTGGAAGTAGAAGGAATCAATGGAGATTATCTCGCACAACATCCATGTGCTGGAGAATTATACGGTGATGATGTTATATTTTTCGTTTCAGATATGGATGGAGGATATGGAGGAAAAGATATCTACTATTCAATTGATAACGGTGGAGGGTCATTTTCAACTCCAACAAATCTTGGACCAACCATAAATACCTCAGGTGACGAAGTGACTCCATTTTATAGAGATGGAGAACTTTTCTTTAGTTCCAATGGAGTTCCAACTATTGGTGGCTTTGATATATTTAAAAGCTCATGGGATGGATCAGCGTGGAGTAAACCAAGCAATCTAGGTTTTAACTTTAATACCTCTTATGATGATATTTATTATTCCATGAACTACGATGGGAAAGGAGGTTATATCGTCTCAAATAGACCTGATGAAGCAAAGAAAAGATTAAAAAGTAAAACCTGTTGTGATGATATTTATGTGTTCAATATAAGAGAAGTTATCATCGACTTACTTGCAACGGTGATTGATGAAAACAAAGAACCAATTAATGGTGCTACACTTAAGTTAAGCAATCTGACTCAAGCGATATCTCCGGATACAAAGTCATTGCCTGGAAATCATGAATTCCAATTTATGTTGGATGCAGATAATAACTACAAACTGTTAATCAAAAAAGATGGTTATTATCCAGATTCTTTGACCTTCAACACAGCAGGTATCATTGATGATTATACGGTAAAAAGAACCGTTACATTAAAAGCAATTCCACAGGAACCAGAAGACGAGTACGAGACGATTACAACCAATCAACCAATTAGATTGAATAACATCTATTATGATTTAGATGATACTAAGATATTACAAGATGCCGAAAAGGATTTGACAGTACTATATGACTTATTGATTAAGTATCCTGATATGGTGATTGAACTTTCTTCTCATACTGATTCCCAAGGAACTTCTAAGTATAATGATGATTTGTCTCAAAGAAGAGCTGAATCAGCAAGAAATTGGTTGTTGCAAAAAGGAATAGAAGCAGATAGAATTGTTCCAAAAGGATATGGTGAACAACAGATTTTGAACAGATGTGTTAATGGTGTGAGATGTCCCGATGATGAGCATAGAATCAATAGAAGAACTGAATTTAAAATCATAGCAGGACCAAAATCAATTGAAATAAAGAAAACAGTGATAAAAGGAGAAGGTCATGGATCAATAGAAATAAAAAAGCCAAACCCAATTCCTGCTCAAAACTTACCTAAGCTTAAGTTTAAAAAGGCTTTTGTTGATATAGGAGAAGTAAGAAGAGGAGATAAGGCTTTGGTGCATTATGAATTTACAAATATAGGAACAGCAGACCTTCAAATAGAAGTAGTAACTGCATGCAAATGCACGGAGTTAAATTGGCCTAGGGATTTAATAAAACCAGGTGAAGGCGGTAAAATTAAGGTAGTATTTGATAGCTCTACATTTGAACCTGGAAAAGTGACTAAAATTGTTGATGTAATTGCCAATACAGAACCATTGATCAATGAAGCCAAATTTGTAGCAACAATTACAGAATAATTTTTATAAAATTGTAAGTTGTAATTACCAAAATATGAAAAAGCCTTTCGAAATTCGAAAGGCTTTTTATTTAAAGCAAATCCTGCTATTTTCATTCAGGAGATATAACTATATACTAACTATTTTACTTGCAAATTTGTGAATTGAACTTCTGACAGACCCTCAATAGTAAATCCCATTCTGTATGCACCTTCATCAAACAAACTCATTCCAAGATTTACTTCTGTTGTTCCAACTGGAAATACCATTTCCAATTCACCATCCATATTGAATATTTGAATTGTTGTAACATCTGATTCGAACACCATTGCGATGTTGTCATTTTCTGATTCAAAAACTGAAGAAACAATAAATTCTTTTTGACCTTCATTTTCCAATGTCAATTCCACACTCGTTGTCTTGACAATTGATAATGATCCATCTCCAATATTTGATGCAAATGAAACTGCTGTGAAGCTTAGAACGGTTGCGAAGGTTAAGATAAGATTTTTCATGTTTCTTGATTTTGTGTGTTACATTTAGAAGACCCCAAAACCCATGTGTAGACCTATCCACCCCTATCTACAGCTATTATGATATTTGCTACAGAGGTTCTACAAGTCTATTTTTTTTAACTTTTTATGCAAAATGGACGACAGTATAGAGATAGAGCAAAAGATTTTTAACAATTATTAAGCCTAGTTATGAGGTTTTAAGTTTTCTAAATTTCCAATTGTAGTAATAGCGAAGCTTATTTCTTTGTGAAAACTAAATGCATTATTTAACAAATTTCAATTAATTATAAAAAAACAAAGACCCCTGATATTTCAGCGGTCTTTTGTTTTAAAGGTTTACTACTTGGTGTACGGGTTTTGGTAGTACTATTGAAAATTGTGTTCAGAGTGGCGTAATCCAGAAATTTCTGGATCACAAAATTTTAGCCTACTAGCAAGGCTTCTTTATTTTCAACCATTTTGCGCATATTGATTAAAGCATATCTCATTCTTCCCAAAGCAGTATTGATACTTACTTTAGTAAGCTTTGAGATTTCTTTAAAACTCATATCTGCATAATGTCTCAAAATCACAACTTCTCTTTGTTCTGCCGGTAATTGATCTACCAACTTTCTTACATAATTGTGCTTTTGGGATTTGATAATACTTTGTTCCATATTATCATCGTGAGATTCAAGTACATCAAAAATGTCAAAGGTCTCACTCGAAGAAACTTTTGTTCTTCTCTTTTCTCTTCTGAAATGATCGACACAAAGGTTATAGGAAATTCTTAAAGCCCACTGCAGAAATTTTCCTTCATGGTTGTATTTCCCTTTTCTTAGGGTCTTTATGATCTTAATAAAAACATCTTGAAATATATCTTCAGCAAGATCTCTGTCCTTAACAAACAAGTAAATCTGCGTATAAATACGATCTCTATGACGTCTTAATAATTCTGCGAAGGCATTTTCATTACCTTTTAAATAGAGGTTGATTAACTCTCTATCATCTAGCTTCTTTACACTCATTGTAGTAATAGTTTTCTAAACCGTTATTTAATTAAAAGTGTAAAGTGCTTTATAGGCAATAAAATTTTGTGAAGAATAATAAATTATGAAATGTAAAGATGAAGAATTTTGTAATCGTATTCAAGTGTTAAAAAATTATTAACACATTCTTAACGCAAATAGAAACCTTTAAAAGCAATTAATTATTGCCTCGATTAGAACAAATTGTAATAAAATATAATATAAAAGAAGTATTTTGGCTCATTAAACTTTATTCTAGACCAGTCGTTAATAGTTAGTTGAAAGCGAAAAAAGCAGTAAATACGGAATTCTCCCCTAAGAAATTTATTCATATCAAGGGAGCAAGATCAAATAATCTCAAAAATGTTGAATTAGTCCTTCCAAAAGAAGAATTAATTGTGGTTATAGGTTTGTCTGGATCAGGAAAATCTTCTTTAATCATGGACACGCTTTATGCTGAAGGGCAACGTAGATATGTTGAAAGTCTTTCTTCCTATGCTCGTCAATTTTTGTCAAGGATGAAAAAGCCTGATGTTGATTTCATCAAAGGTATCAGTCCTGCTATTGCCATCGAACAAAAAGTATCCACAAGCAATGCTAGATCAACCGTAGGATCTCTAACTGAAATTTATGATTATTTGAGGTTGTTGTTTTCTAGGATTGGTAGAACCATCTCACCCATTTCTGGAAAAGAAGTTAAAAGACATTCTGTTACCGACGTCATCAATTTTCTGCAAAAAAAGAAAGTAGATAGTAAAATTGTGCTGTTGATACCTTTACCGGTAAAATATGATGATAGAACATTCAAAACAGAATTGGATCTTCTTTTGCAGAAAGGATATACTCGAATAATCGAAAATGGAGAGACTTCCTACATAGAAGATATTCTCGCTTCTAAAGATAAACGGCTCAATAAAAAATTACAAAGTCTTTCCTTGGATGGAATTTTTATCATTATTGATAGATTTATTATCAATAATGATGAAGAAAACTGGAAACGAATAGCTGATTCTATACAAACGGCATTTGACGCAAGTTATGGAGAAGCTGTCATACAAGATGAAAAATCTAAATTGACATTTTTCAATAATCGATTCGAGTTAGACGGAATAGAGTTTTTGGAGCCAACGCACCAGTTGTTTAATTATAATAATCCATATGGAGCTTGTCCTCAATGTGAAGGTTATGGTAAAATATTAGGTATAGATCCTGCTAAGGTAGTACCAAATCAATCAAAGTCAGTATATGATGGAGCTATTGCTCCTTGGCGAACAGATGGTGGTGCACCCTGGTTAAATTTATTAATTTCCCAAGCTGATCAATATGATTTTCCAATTCACAAACCATATGAAGAATTAAATGAAGAACAACTAGACTTTCTTTGGAATGGTACAGAGACATTTGCAGGTATAGAAGGATATTTTGATGCATTAAGATCTAAAATGTACAAAATCCAAAACCGAATAATGATTGCTCGATATAGAGGTCGAACATCTTGCCCAACTTGCAAAGGGGCAAGATTAAGAAAGGAAGCTTATTTTGTTGAAGTAGGGAAAAAACATATCGGTGATTTGGTGGATCTCCCAATTGAAGAATTACAAGTCTTCTTTCAAAAATTAAAGTTATCTAAACATGATCAAACTATAGCAGATAGAATTCTTTTGGAGATTAATAATAGATTAGATACGATGCTAAAAGTTGGATTAGGTTATCTTGATATCAACAGGATATCTTCAACCTTATCAGGAGGAGAAACTCAAAGAATTAATCTAACACGAACCATCGGGAGTAACTTAACTAACTCTTTATATATACTCGATGAACCAAGTATTGGGCTCCATCCTAAGGATACAGAGAAATTGGTTCAGGTCTTGTTTAATCTTAGGAATTTGAAAAATACTGTAATTGTTATTGAGCATGAAGAAGATGTAATTAAAAATGCTGACCATATTCTAGAGGTAGGACCACTTGCGGGCACACATGGTGGAGAAATTGTGTACAATGGTTCTTACAAGAAATTTATTGCGAAATCCAATAAAAGTTTGACTGCCCAATACTTAAGGGGGGACTTAGAAATCGAACTGCCGGAGTACCGAAGGAAAGTGACAAACTTTATAGAAATCAAAGGAGCTAGTCAGCACAATCTAAAAAATGTTGATGTAAAAATACCGCTTAATGCCTTTACAACCATCAGTGGAGTTAGTGGTTCAGGTAAAACAACCTTAGTCAATCATATCTTGGTTCCAGGCTTAAAAAAGGAATTGGATGAACCTTATACCCAAAAGCTAGGAAGGGTTAAGGAAATCACTGGTCCATTCAAATTGGTTAAGTCAGTAGAAATGATTTCTCAAAATCCAATTGGAAAATCATCAAGATCAAATCCTGTTACTTATGTTAAGGCATATGATGCTATTAGGAAATTATATGCAAGTCAACAATTGTCAAAAATTAAAGGATTCGAGCCAAAGCATTTTTCATTTAATGTCGATGCAGGTAGATGTGAAAAATGTCAGGGAGAAGGGGAGATTACCGTAGAAATGCAATTCCTTGCAGATGTGAAATTGATTTGTGAAGATTGTAACGGTAAGAGATTTAAAAGAGATATTCTTGAAGTTAAGTATAAAGATAAGAGCATCATGGATGTTCTTGATATGACCATTGAAGATGCAATGAATTTCTTCGAAGGAAAGAAAGAAATATATAATAAGATAAAACCACTTTATGATGTTGGTTTGGGATATGTTACCATGGGGCAATCTTCAAATTCATTATCTGGTGGAGAAGCACAGCGAGTTAAGTTGGCTTCTTATCTGGGAAAACAAGCTGGTAGTGATAGTATCTTTTTTGTCTTTGACGAACCAACAACTGGGCTTCATTTTGATGATATTAAAAAATTATTGACAGCACTTCAAAGTCTAGTTGAAAATGGACATACAGTTGTTGTTATTGAACACAATGTCGAAATCATTAAATCTGCTGACTGGGTAATTGATCTTGGTCCTGAAGGCGGAAAACGTGGTGGTAATTTGGTATATCAAGGAGACCCTGAAGGTCTAGCCAAATGTAAGAAGTCGTTTACAGGAGAATTTTTAAAAGAAAAATTGAAGTAAGATGGCAAAGAAGTTAGAAACAGATGCAATAGAAGTAGTTGGCGCTAGAGAGAATAATCTCAAAGACATCAGTGTAAATATCCCTAAGAATAAGATGGTAGTCATCACAGGACTCAGTGGAAGTGGCAAATCTTCCTTGGCCTTTAATACCATCTATGCAGAAGGTCAAAGGAGATATATGGAGACCTTTTCATCCTACGCAAGACAATTTTTGGGATCAATGGATCGTCCAGACGTCGAGAAAATAGAAGGTTTGAGTCCCGTGATTTCTATTGAGCAAAAGACTACAGCATGGAATCCACGATCAACTGTAGGAACGACTACAGAGGTCTATGATTTTTTAAGACTATTGTATGCAAGAGTTGGTGAGGCTTATAGTTATGTGACAGGCAAGCGCATGGTTAAATACAGTGAGCCTCAGATTATCGATTTCGTGATGAAGGAATATAAAAACAAGAAGATTGTAATTCTTTCACCGGTAATTAGAGGTAGAAAAGGGCATTATAGAGAACTCTTTGATCAAACTAGAAAAAAGGGATTTACGAAAGTGCGAATAGATGGCGAGATTCAGGATCTTAAACCTGGGATGAAGGTAGATCGTTTCGTTACACACGATATTGAAGTGGTTGTCGATAGAATTAAAATTACAAAAGATAAATTGGATCGCGTCACTTCATCAATTAGAATGGCCTTGGATATGGGACGTGATTCTATGATGTTACTTAATGTCGATACCGATGAGATTAAACCAATGTCCAAACAGTTGGTTTGCGAAGATTCTGGGATTTCATATGAAGAACCATCACCAAATACTTTTTCTTTTAATTCTCCTTATGGAAGTTGCCCAGAATGTAAAGGACTAGGTGAAACATTTAAGGTGGACTTAGAAAAATTAATCCCGGATGACAAGAAATCGATCAATCAAGAAGGAGTACTTGCATTTGGAGAAGTTAGAGATAACAATACATTTAAGCAATTAAGAAAAATTGCGAAGAAATTTAAATTTACTTTTTCTACTCCTGTAAAAGATATTCCTAAAAAGGCAATGGATATTATTCTTTATGGAGGCGATCCTTCGCTTGGTATTGACCCTTGGGGTAATTCCTATGAATTTCAATATAATCTTGCTGAAGATGGAATTGTCAACATGTTGGAGAAGTGGTATGATTCCACTACAAGCGAAAAAATTAGAAATTGGTCTGCTTCTTTTATGAAGATTGTTGATTGTCCTTCATGCGATGGATATCGCCTCAAAAAAGATTCTCTCTTCTTTAAGCTGGGAGAAAAGCATATTGGGGAACTGGTTCATATGGATATTGATTCTTTATCTGAATGGATGTCAGGACTTAGTAAGAAGATGACCAAGCAACAAAATTTAATTGCTAAAGAAGTTCTTAAAGAAATCAATGATCGTTTAAAATTTTTAAAGGAAGTTGGATTGCAGTATCTATCTCTTAATCGTCCAACTAGAACTTTGTCAGGAGGAGAATCTCAAAGAACCAGATTGGCAACTCAGATTGGGTCGCAATTAACAGGAATAACTTATATCTTGGATGAGCCAAGTATTGGTTTGCATCAGCGAGATAATCATAGGTTGATTTCGGCATTAAAAGGATTAACTGAGATTGGAAATACAGTTCTTGTTGTGGAGCATGATAAAGATATAATGTTGGCGGCAGACTATATTATTGATCTTGGTCCCGGAGCGGGAAAATTTGGTGGTGAAATAGTAGCAGAGGGAACACCAAGTTATTTTCTTAAATCCAAGAGTACTACTGCTGATTATCTAAGCAATAAAAAGTTGATCGACATGCCAAAGGTGCGTCGTTCAGGAAATGGTAAAAAGATTGTTTTAAAAGGTGCATCTGGAAATAATCTTCAAAACGTCACACTTACACTTCCTCTGGGAAAATTTATATGCGTAACTGGTGTGTCAGGTTCGGGAAAATCTACATTAATTAATGAGACATTATATACCATACTGAGGAGGCATTATTACAAAAGTTCGAAAAATCCTTTACCATATAAATCAATAAAAGGTTTAGAGCATATTGATAAGGTAATAGAAATCGACCAGAGCCCAATAGGTAGAACACCTAGATCCAATCCTGCAACTTATACCAAGGTATTTACAGATATAAGAAAGATTTATGGTGATATGCCAGAATCAAAAATTCGTGGTTATAAAATTGGCCGTTTTTCCTTTAATGTAAAAGGAGGAAGATGTGAAACTTGTCAAGGTGGAGGAATGCGTACCATTGAAATGAATTTTCTTCCAGACGTATTGGTTGAATGCGAAACATGCTTAGGTAAGCGTTATAATCGAGAAACATTAGAGATTATATTTAAAGGAAAATCAATTTCTGATGTTTTGAATATGACCGTAAAAGAAGCAACGTTGTTTTTTCAATCTATTCCCAAGATATATCGAAAACTAAAAACCTTAGATGATGTTGGATTAGGTTATATTACTTTAGGGCAACAAGCAACAACATTGTCTGGAGGAGAAGCTCAAAGGGTAAAACTTGCAGAGGAATTATCAAAAAAGGATACAGGAAATACGCTATATATTTTGGATGAACCAACTACTGGGTTACATTTTGACGACATCAATCACTTAATCAAAGTACTCAATAAATTGGTCGACAAAGGAAACACCATAGTAGTTATTGAACACAATCTTGATGTTGTTAAAGTAGCGGATCATATTATTGATGTGGGTCCTGAGGGTGGGGTCAATGGTGGTAATATTGTCTTCGAAGGATCACCTGAAGACATGATTAAAAAAATGAAAAATAACCATACTGCTAAATATTTGAAGTTGGAAATGGAATTAAGTAAAAAGTAATTAAGGGTCCATTTAATAAAAAAGGGAACATTTCTGAAATTAGAAATGTTCCCTTTTTGTTTTATTTTGAAACTTTCTTTTCAAAAGTAAATAAATTATTAATCTACATTCCCATCGGTTCTATCAATTAGCCTAAATCCATTTCCATGAATATTGACGATTTCAAGATTTGGATCTTTTTTAAGATATTTTCTAAGTTTGGTTACAAAAACATCCATACTCCTTGCAGTAAAATAATTGTCTTCGCCCCAAATTTTTGTAAGCGCCAATGATCTTGAAAGAACATCATTTTTATAAAGACAAAACATTCTAAGAAGGTGGGCTTCTTTAGGAGATAGCTTGTCCTTTTCAACTCCATTTTCTCCCTTAAAGCTTAGAATTCTTAAGGGATAATTGAAGTGGTATTTACCTACAATAAATTCTTTAATATCTTCATCAGGACCTAGACCTTTGCTGGTTCTTTTTAATATGGCCTGCACTCTATATAATAATTCTTCAGAATTGAAGGGCTTTGTTATGTAATCATCTGCTCCAATTTTGAACCCTTCCAACACATCTTCTTTTAGTGTTTTAGCGGTCAGAAAAATGATTGGAACGTCTTTGTTTTTCTCTCTAACTTCTTTTCCTAGTGTAAAACCATCTTTTTTAGGCATCATTACATCGAAAATACACAGGTCGTAGGTGTCTTGTTCAAATTTCTGGTACCCCATTTCACCATCCACTGCGAGTGTGACTTGATAGTCATACATTTCAAGATATGATTTTAGGACGTCACCAAAATTCATATCATCTTCTACTAATAAAATCTTATGATTTGACATAATCTGCTTTTATGATTTAATGCTTTTATTAAGAAACTTAGTTTCGGAAGACTAGGAAAATGTCAGAATTAGATGTAAAAGTTCTCTTTTTAGATGTAAAAAGCAAGCAAAGTCACTTTTTTCTTAAAGAAATTCTTAACTAATGTCTAAACGGTAAAATTAACTTAAAGCTGCTTCCTTTGCCAAGTTCACTGTTCACATTGATGCTTCCTTTATGAGCTGAGACCAAAGCTTTTACATAGCTAAGGCCTAATCCAAAGCCCTTTACATCATGTCGATTCCCAGTATGTACACGATAAAATTTGTCAAATATGTTCTTTAAGGAATCTTTTGACATCCCAATTCCTTTATCGCTTACGGTGATTTGGACTCCGTCTTTGACATTTTTTGTAGATATGTTGATCTCAGGCTTTTCAGGTGAATACTTTTCAGCATTGTCTAGAAGATTATGAAGTATATTTGAAATATGATTTTGGTCTCCTTCAATAATAAAATGTTCTGCCTCTAAATTTTTTGTAAGTTTTCCTTCTCTTTGATTGACTTTAAGACTCATATTTTGAACAGCTTGATCAATTAAAGCATGGAGATCTAATTGGCTAACTCTAAGCTTAAAATCTTGTTTATCAATTTTAGCCATTTGCAAAACCTTTTCAACTTGATTTAGCATTCTTTTATTTTCTTGTTTTATTATTCCAGCAAACCTTCGAATTTTATCCTCGCTATGAATAATTTTGTCAGAGGTAATAGAATCTGTGGCAAGGGATATAGTTGCAATAGGAGTTTTGAACTCGTGGGTCATGTTATTTATGAAGTCGGTTTTCATTTCGGAGACTTTCTTTTGTTTGAAAATAACCCAAACAACGTAGGAAAAACAAAACAAGATTAAGCTCGTAAAGAGTATGGAAGAAAGTAAAGAAAGCCAAACCTTAGACCATAGATAACCCGTTTTATTTTTAAAAAATAACTTTAATGAACCAGGACTTTTTGTATCGGTATTAAATAGTGGTATTGAATAATTTGAATTATTAAGGCTTCTATGTTCAGGACTTTCAATATTGCTACTTCCGCCAATTTCTCCAACATAAAAATTACCATTTACAATAAGAAATGATTCACTCTCATTTGAATATACTCCGTAATCTGACAAGATATCAATATCTTGATTGGCAAGTTCGTCTTTTATGTAAATGTCTAATTTGTCCTTATCAATATTTTCCAATTTGTTCTGTGGATCCAAAAAGAAGGAAGTGCTTGAAAATTCTTTTCTGAGTTGTCTGGTTCTAAAATCTTCTTTTTCTGGATTTAGAATTCTATCGACGATTGGTTTTCTTTTAGTAGATTTAAAAGTGAATTGCTCTGTGGATTCTTCTTTCTTTTTAAAGTCATCTTGTACTCTTTGTTTTACCTGGTTGAGGACCATTGTTACTTTGTCTTCAAAGGCTTTTTCATTTAGATCTACTTGCCACCTAATCCAAGCGAATTGGATAATGGCAAGTCCTATGAGAGCAGTACTCATAATCCCAATGATTATAAGAATGACTTTTTTGTTCATGGCTCAAAGTTATTCCTTTTGTATTGAATGTTCTAAACCTTATGATAAGTTTAAATCTAATTGTTAAGGATGATTTGATTTTTATCTTTGTGTATGCAAAAGATTGAACATATTGGAATTGCAGTAAAGGATCTTGATAGGGCAGAGGAGACTTATGGAGTGCTCTTCGGATCCAAGCCTTACAAGAGGGAGTCTGTAGAGTCAGAAGGTGTAATTACTTCCTTTCTTAGAAATGGCCCCAATAAGATAGAATTATTACAAGCAACAAATGAGAATAGTCCGATCGCAAAATTTATCGAGAAAAAAGGTGAAGGTATACATCACATTGCTTTCTCTGTTGTGGATATTTATTCAGAAATGGAGCGGATGCGCAAAGACGGATTTCGCATCTTAAATGATAAACCAAAAATTGGTGCTGACAATAAAATAATTTGCTTTATTCATCCCAAGTCTGCCAATGGTGTTTTGATTGAGTTATGTCAAGAAAGAGCTGATAACATTTAACATGGAATGGTGGATTCCAATCATCGGTTTTATTGGCGGTATGGTTGCAGGTGTTATGAATACACTTGCTGGTTTTGGATCTATTATTACATTATCAATACTTATGGAATTGATGGGCCTTCCGGCAAATGTGGCTAATGGTACCAACCGTCTGAATACGGTTTTTGCAGGAATTACCGCAACAGCTACTTTTATTAGGAATGATAAATTGGATGTCTTTCGAGGAAGATGGTATTTGATATTTACTTCTATAGGAGCATTTATTGGAATCTATCTTGCATTGGTAGTGAGTAATGAGCAGTTCAAACTTATTTTCAAGTTTTTGATTGTGGTGCTTTTTCTTATCCTTTTATTGAATCCTAAAAGATTGCTTAAAGAATATACCGATGAATTCGAGTTGCCACTTTTCATTTTAATCCCAGTCTTTTTTTTAATTGGAATTTATGGAGGTTTTATTCAGATGGGGATGGGTGTATTTTTTATTGTTGCCATTGCATTATTAGGTAGGTATAATTTAGTTGAAGGAAATGCATTAAAATCTTTTATAGTATTGGCATATTCTATAATCGCTTTGACTATTTTTTGGTGGAATGGCTTAGTAGACATCAAAGCGGGTATTGCAATAACCTTAGGACAGATGCTTGGTGCATGGATATCAGCAAGATTTGCATCAAGGTACAAGAATGCGAACATTTGGGCATATAGAATACTACTTATTATTGTGATTTTTGTCATTATGTATTACTTCAATATTTTTTACCTTCTATCAAATTTATTCTAATGAAGAATATGACCTTTATTATGCTTGTCCTATTTACCTTGAGTGGAGCAAAATGTAATAAAGCCGATCATGATCCTACGATCAAGTCTATTTTCCTTGAGCTAGAAACCGAGTTTCCTCAAATATTACAAGATTTAGAAAAATATGAGGTTCAGCTAAGATATACTCAAATTAATCTTGATAAGGATAAAAATTTAAAATTTGACAATTTCGATTATCGTGTAGATTCTCTGCAATACTTTTATCCTGCGAGTATGGTAAAAATGCCTATTGCCTTTTTAGCCTTGGAAAAATTGGAAATGATTCAAGCTTCTGGTTATAATGTAAGTATAGACACACCAATAAAATTTGGCAAAGGAATAAGTCCTCAAACTAGTTTTAGTATAGATGAGACCGCAAAAGATTCTGTAATTACGCTAAGGCACTTAATCAATCGTGTGTTTGCAGTTAGTGATAATAATGCCTACAATAGATTATACGAATTTGTAGGTCGAGATGATATTAATAATGCATTGAGAGCAAAGGATTTTTTTAATCACTCAAGAATAATTTCAAGAGTAGGAGTCTCTGGATTTGATTATGAGGACAATGCCTTTGCAAATCCATTTGAGTTTTACAATGAGCATGGAGAAATTTATGCTGAAATAGTAAGGAAATCGACCAATGATTTCAGATCAGATCTGGTGAAAGGATCTTTCAAGGGTGTGGCTTATATTGATTCAGAAGGAGAATTGATTAAGGAGGCTTTTGATATGCGTGATAAAAACTTTGTATCAATATCAGATTTGGAAGCTTGTTTGCAAAGGATTATATACCCTGAATATTTTCAAGAAGAAAATCGATTCCAGCTAAGTGAATATCACTATTCATTTTTAAGACATTCTATGGCTCGATTGCCTAAGGAGCATTTGTATCCTAAATATGATCAAGAAAAATATTACGATGGATATGTGAAATTTTTTATGTTTGGTGATAACAAAAATGAAATTCCAGACCACATTAGAATTTTTAATAAGGTTGGTTATGCATATGGTACATTGACAGATTGTGCCTTCATTGTTGATCATAAATATAATCTTGCATTTTTTCTTACTGCAACAATTCATGTCAATGAAAATCAAATTTTCAATGATGGTGTCTATGAGTATGAAGATTTAGGAATACCTTTTCTTGCATCCTTGGGACGAAAGATATATGAATATGAATTGTCAAGGGAGAGACCGAAGTATGATTTGAGTCGTTTTAAATTAAAATTTAATAAAGCTTTTTATCCGAGGTAAGCTAATTTTTTCAGAGAAAGATTGGGTGGGTTAAATATTTCATTCTAAACAATGATGTTGAAGTTTGCTAAGTCTTTGTGCAATTGATCGGGTGATAGGAAATGGATCCCTTTAATACCTAATTTTTCTGCAGCCAAAATATTTCTTTTGTTATCATCGATAAAAAGACATTCAAAAGGTGAGAAGTCAAATCTGCTTAACAAGATGTTATAGATTTTTTCTTCAGGTTTTTTACATTTTTCTACTCCTGAAACAACAATACCATCAAACCAATGCAGGAATTCATATCTTTCTAAAGCAACTGGAAAAGTTTCTGCAGACCAATTTGTCAATGCAACTACATTAAAATTATTGCTCTTTATCAGTTTTGTCAAAATATCAACAGTCCCTTTGATTGGTCCTGTCAACATTTCTTCCCATCTACTATAATAAGCAAGAATGTTTTCTTTGTGTTCAGGAAATTGCTGGATGAGAATTTCGTTGGCTTCAGCAATTGGTCTGCCTGCATCTTGCTGCTCGTTCCAATCCATTGTACAGATATTATCCAAAAACCAATTAACTTCTTCTTCTGAATTAAATATGGTTTTGAACACTTCCTTTGGATCCCAGCCTATTAGGACTCCACCAAGATCGAAAACAACATTTTTTATCGAAGTCAAAATTATTCCTTGATCTCAATACTAAGAATTTCATCACCCATTCGGATATCATTTACAGTTTCTTGGTCTTTTTCACCATGAATCTTTCCAAATACAGTATGATTTCCATCCAACCATGGTGTCTCAATATGTGTAATAAAAAACTGGCTTCCATTGGTTCCTGGTCCAGCATTTGCCATGGAAAGAATTCCTCCAGAATCATGTTTTAAATCTGGGTGAAACTCATCTGCAAACTTGTAACCTGGACCACCGGTTCCTGTACCTAATGGACAACCACCTTGTATCATGAAATCTGGGATTACTCTATGAAAGCTAAGGCCATCATAATATCCTTTCTTTGATAATTCTAAAAAATTGGCAACGGTTAATGGGCATTTTTGTGCGAAAAGGGTAAGATTAATGTCTCCTTTGTTGGTATGAATGCAAATATCAATATCCTTATCAAAGCTAGCAGCATGCATAAGCATTTGGATTTCTGCAATATCAATTTTATCTGTTGCTGACATATTTTATTTGATTTTAGGACACGAAAATAAGCTATTGATCTGATTTCATGGGCTTTTCACCCCTTATATCCATCATTATCTAAAATTATTCTAAATAAGTTTTCACGAAGTGGGGCTTAATATGATCCAATGGATTATTTTAAATTTGTCAAACAGAAAAACGATTAACCATGTGGATAACTAACTTTCTAACCTCAAGCATCGGTCGTAAATTGATCATGAGCTTGACGGGATTGTTCTTGATTCTGTTTCTTACCGTCCATTTGGCTGGTAATTTGCAGTTATTGTGGAACGATGGAGGAGAATCTTTTAATTCTTATGCGTATATGATGACGCACAACCCATTGATCAAATTGATTGCTTATGGGAATTATTTCTTTATCCTATTACATGCATTTGTTGGCATTCTTTTGTATTTCCAAAACAAAGGAGCAAAAGGAACCAAGTACGCCGTTTCAACAAATGCTAGTGCTTCTTGGTCTTCTAAGAATATGGCATTATTAGGTACATTAATTCTTGCCTTTATCTTACTTCATATGGGAGATTTTTGGCTAAAGATGAAAATGGGAGAAGGTTGGATTAATGAAGTAGATTCTATCGCATTGGGTCACCCAGTGAAAGACCTTTATGAAAAAGTAAATTATAGTTTTAGTCAACTTTGGATTGTTATCGTCTATTTGGTTGGCTTGGGAGTATTAGCATTGCACTTGAGTCATGGTTTTGCGAGTGCATTTCAAACCCTTGGTTTAAATCATAAAAAGTATACCCCTATGATTAAGATGTTGGGAAAGATATATTCAATATTGATTCCAGCTGGGTTCGCAATTATTCCTCTTTACGTGTATTTCTTTAAATGATCATTTTATGTCTAGTATAAATT
Source organism: Saprospiraceae bacterium (assembly GCA_020630955.1). GTDB lineage: Bacteria > Bacteroidota > Bacteroidia > Chitinophagales > Saprospiraceae > JAHDBF01. Next base: position 108,173 of record JAHDIE010000006.1, on the reverse strand, counting down.
TAAATTCAAAAGTTCCTAAAGGAGAATTGGCAGACAAGTGGACTCAATATAAGAGTTCAATGAACTTGGTAGCTCCAAATAACAAAAGGAGAATTGACGTCATTGTTGTAGGAACAGGGTTGGCTGGTGCTTCAGCAGCTGCAACCTTGGGAGAACTCGGCTATAATGTTAAAGTATTTACTTTCCATGATTCACCAAGAAGAGCCCACAGTATTGCTGCACAAGGTGGAATCAATGCTGCAAAAAACTATCAAAATGATGGAGACAGTGTATGGAGGTTATTCTATGATACCATCAAAGGTGGAGATTATAGGTCAAGAGAGGCCAATGTACATAGATTAGCAGAGGCAAGTAGAGATATTATTGATCAGTGTGTTGCGCAAGGAGTTCCTTTTGCAAGAGAATATGGTGGATTGTTGGCCAATAGGTCATTTGGAGGAGTACAAGTTTCACGTACATTCTATGCGAGAGGCCAAACAGGTCAACAACTATTAATTGGTGCCTATCAAGCCTTGGCTAGACAAGCTTCAGTAGGAAAATGTAAGATTTACAATCGTCATGAGATGCTTGATATTGTCAAAGTTGACGGTAAAGCTCGTGGGATCATTGCTCGAAATTTGTTAACTGGAGAATTGGAAAGACATGCAGCTCATTGTGTTGTTCTTGCAACAGGAGGATATGGTAATGTTTTCTATCTATCTACCAACGCAATGGGATCAAATGTAAGTGCTGCTTGGCGTGCTGTAAGAAATGGGGCATTGATGGCGAATCCGTGTTTTACACAGATCCATCCAACATGTATTCCTGTATCTGGAGATTATCAATCCAAATTGACACTTATGTCTGAGTCATTGAGAAATGATGGAAGAGTTTGGGTTCCTAAGAAAAAAGAAGATGCTGTTGCAATCAGAGAGGGTAGAATGAAAGGAAACGATATCTCTGAAGAAGATCGTGATTACTATTTAGAAAGAAGATATCCTGCCTTTGGAAACTTGGTACCAAGAGATGTTGCTTCCAGAGCGGCGAAGGTTGCTTGTGATGAAGGTAATGGTGTTGCACCCACAGGTTTAGCTGTTTTCTTGGATTTTGCTTCTGCAATTGATAGATATGGTAGAGCAGAAGCATATTCTCAAGGAAACCAAAATCCTTCGGAATCTCAAATTATAAGTTTAGGGGAGAAAGTAGTTGAGCAGAAATATGGAAATTTATTTGAGATGTATGAAAAAATCACTGGAGAAAATCCATATAAAAATCCAATGAAAATTTATCCAGCTGTTCATTATACCATGGGTGGTCTTTGGGTTGATTATAATTTAGAAACCAATGTACCTGGCTTATTTGCACTTGGAGAGGCTAACTTCTCGGATCATGGAGCAAACCGATTGGGAGCTTCAGCCCTTATGCAAGGATTGGCTGATGGATACTTTGTGATACCTTATACTATTGGTCAGTTTTTGAGTGGAGAAATCAGAACGCCTAAAATTGCAAATGATACGGCTGAATTTGTAGAAGCTGAAAATGCAGTAAAGGAACGGATTGAAAATATTATGTCAATAAACGGATCTCAATCAGTTGAAAGTTTCCATAGACGTCTTGGAAAAATTATGTGGGAATACTGCGGTATGGCTAGAAATGCAGAAGGCTTAAAAAAAGGACAGAAATTGATTCAAGAACTAAGAGCAGAATTTTATAAAGATGTTTTTGTTCCTGGTGATACAATGGAATTTAACCCTGAGTTGGAAAAAGCACTAAGAGTTGCCGATTTCATGGAACTAGGAGAGGTAATGATGGCTGATGCTTTGAATAGAAATGAAAGTTGTGGAGGTCACTTTAGAGAAGAATATGTAACGGAAGATGGTGAGGCCAAAAGGAATGATCAAGATTATACCTATGTAGCTGCTTGGGAATGGGATAAAGATGGAAATATTAAGCTCCACAAAGAGGATCTTAATTTTGAAAATGTCGAATTAAAAACAAGGTCTTATAAATAATTGAGTACCACAAATTATATTGATATGAACGATATGAAACTGCAATTAAAAATATGGAGGCAAAAAAGTGCTGATCAGAAAGGGTACTTTGAAACATACACCGTACATGCCTCTGAGCACATGTCTTTTCTTGAAATGCTTGATGTTCTAAATGAACAACTCATACAAGAAAGAAAAGAACCTGTTGTTTTTGAGCATGACTGTAGAGAAGGAATTTGTGGTGCTTGCAGCATGGTGATTAATGGTCAACCTCATGGTCCGAATGGCGGTACAACTACTTGCCAACTACACATGCGATCGTTTAGGTCTGGAGATACCATTACCATCGAGCCTTTTAGAGCAAAAGGATTTCCAATTTTAAAAGATCTTGCCGTGGATCGGTCTTCTTTTGATAGAATTATTCAATCAGGAGGATATATTTCGGTTAATACAGGTCAAGCTCCTGATGGAAATTCGTTGCCAATAGAAAAAGGTGTAGCATCAAAAGCATTTGATGCCGCAGCGTGTATTGGTTGTGGAGCTTGTGTTGCGGCCTGCCCTAATGGTTCAGCTATGCTGTTTACTTCTGCAAAAGTTTCTCATTTAGGTCTCCTTCCACAAGGTGAAGTGGAGCACGCCAATCGTGTACAAAGTATGGTTGCGCAAATGGACAAAGAAGGATTCGGGATGTGCTCAAATACTGGAGCATGTGAAGCGGAATGTCCAAAGGAAATATCCATTGAAAATATAGCCAGGTTAAATAGAAACTATATGGCTTCAATGTTTAGTACCGACAAATAATCATTGCTAAAAATATTTTGAAAGGGTGGAAAGTGATTTTCACCCTTTTTTTATTAACTACCTTTGTTTTAAAATTAAATAAGATGAAAGTAAAACTGAAGTCAACAGATAGCTTGAATAATTTTGTTGCAACAAACGAGAAAGGACATCAAATTAAGCTTGCCGCAGATGGATCTTCAACAGGTCCAATGGAATCAGTTTTGATGGCTATGGCTGGCTGTAGCACAATCGATATTGTTATGATCCTCGAAAAAATGAGACAGGACCTAAAACACATTGAGGTTGAAGTAGAATCTGAAAGACGTGAGGAAATTCCAAGAATCTTCACTAAAATTAATTTGCACTATAAATTAACTGGAGATTTGAAGGAAAAGAAGGTAGAACAAGCAATCAATTCTTCTCTTGAAAAATATTGTTCTGTTTCGAAGATGATTGAAAAAGTAGCGGACATTACGTCTAGTTATGAAATTCTTTAAAAATGAAATTTGAAACCAAGGCGATAAGATTACAATCGGGTCGTTCTCAACACAGAGAACATAGTACTCCAATCCATCCAAGTTCTTCCTTTGTTTTTGAATCAGCAGAACAAATGCAAGCTATTTTTGCTGGGACTGAACAAGGTAATATTTACAGTAGATTTACGAATCCAAGTGTTGAGGAGTTTCAAAATAAAATGGCAGCATTGGAAGAAGTGGAAACTTGTATGGCAACAGCGACAGGTATGTCTGCTATCTTTACAAGCCTGATGGCTTATTTAAAACAAGGAGATCACTTAATTGCATCAAGAGCATTGTTTGGAAGTAGCTTTCAAATCATCAGTTCAAATTTACAAGAGTATGGTATAAGTGCTAGTTTTGTAAATCCAACTTTACCTGATTCTTGGAAGGATGCATTAAGACCGGAAACCAAGATGTTTTATCTTGAAACACCAAGTAATCCTGGATTGGAGATCGTAGATCTTGAGCTTGCTTCTGCATTTTGCAAAGAACATGGAGTTCTTTTGAACGTGGATAATTGCTTTGCTACACCATATTTACAGCAACCTGCAAAGTGGGGTGCTGATATTATCACTCACTCTGCCACAAAGTTTATCGATGGCCAAGGAAGAGTAATGGGTGGAGCCATTTTAGGTAGTAATGAAATTATTGATAAAGCATTTCAGTTTATACGTCGAACAGGTCCAAGTTTGTCACCATTTAATGCCTGGATTCTATCAAAAAGTTTGGAAACAATTGCTGTGAGAATGGATCGACATTGCAGTAACGCATTGGCTCTTGCTAATTGGTTAGCCAAGCATGATAAGGTAGTTAAAGTCAACTATCCATTTCATGAATCTCATGCACAATATAACATAGCCAGAAAACAAATGTCAAAAGGAGGAGGTATTGTTACTTTTGAGATCAAGGGTGGTCTTGAAGAAGGAGTATCGTTTCTTAATAATATAAAGATGTTAAGCCTTACGGCAAATTTAGGAGATAGTAGAAGTATCGCATCTCATCCTGCAAGTACTACACATCTTAGAGTTCCTGAAGAAGATAGATTGAAAGTTGGTATTACGAACAACCTAATAAGAATATCAGTAGGCTTGGAACATATTGACGATATTCAAGAAGACATCGACCAAAGTTTAAATTCTATTGCTTAGTTGTCGCAATTAGCAATATTGATTTCGAATATGGAGCCAGCTTGTATTTCAAAACCATTATCCAATTCTACTGCTTGGCCTGCATTGAATATAACATTACCAGTAGAAGGGATCATACCTGTAGACAAAATTTCTCCGGAAGCTTGGTATATACCATCATCGATTGGATCACTTGTGATTTCTAAATCGGATACACAATCTATTGACTCAATTATGGTGCAAATTTCAAGTGACCAAAAATTTAGTGAACCTCCATCATAATTATGCTCATCTTTAATTTGTAAAGTCCAATTTCCCGTTGCTTGTTCATTGAAGAAAGCTGATAGTTCTTCAGCGGGAGAATAACTTAACCCATCCGTTGGAGGACAATTTATTGGATTAATATCATTGTCTTGAATTGATAAATCCATATTATCATTGCTGCCACAGATTCCATCCAAAATAATAACTTCAGTTCCAATAGGGGAAATCAGTGTAATCTTTAAATCACTAATATAGCTATGTGAAATATTAATGTTAGAAATAGAGATTTCAGAAATTAATCCATTGGTTGGGAAATGAATGATGGAATTAATAGTAGGTGTGCCTGAAGAACTAATTTCAATAGGAATATCTTCAGAGTTTAAGGAATAACATAACTCCATACCAGTTGTGAAAGTAAAAATTTCTGAATAATTGGATTCGTTACATCCATTTTGGGCTTTTATTCTCCAAAAATAATTTGTTGATTGTTCTAATTCTAATTGGAGCTGAAAATATGAATTGGAAATATTAGGAATGATTTGAAAGTTCTGAGTAAAACTCTCATCAAGGGCAATTTCCAACTGATAATTTGCTGCAAACTGTAATTCATCCCAATCGAAGCAAGGTAGAGTACTTGCACCATTGGATTGGTTAATTGGATATTGAAGGATGGCTGTGTTTGTAATTTCTTCATCAATGAATAAGGAGAGCGAAATCTCTTCATTGTCAAATTCAGAAAGCGCTAAAATTTTGAATGGGTAAATTCCTCCTGGAATTTGATTCGTATTGCTGATGGTCAGTGAATATTCTCCACCTTGGTTAACGTTGTTTTCAGAAAAATTACCATCTAATCCAGCAGGAAAATCTAAGAGTTCAAATACTGTAGATTCAGAGTAGCCGCCGTCAAATGAAAGTTGAAAATTTAATTGAAAATCTTCTCCTTGACAAAGATTGATACTGTCTATTTCTGTGGTGATGCTAATGCCTATACACTCGTCTTCAATGATAAAATTAGCTATGTGCGTATCCCATGAATTGTTGATAGAATAGCCAGCGGTATACCAAAACGATCCGTCACTTGGATCGAAATCAAGGCAGCTATAATCTCCCCATCTATTGCTATTGTTTTTACTGCTACCTTCTTTTATTGTAGTTTCACTTAGGGTCATTTGACCTAAGGGATCACAAGGTGTACGACCAGTATATCGAATCGAAGGGTATATCGTATTGGATGAAATATTATATGCAAGTCCAATGGAACCATTTTCATTAATAGATATGCTACTCATCCATCTTGATGCATTATCATAATCTGGTGCATAAGTGCTTTGTTGATAAATTTCCCATCCTGATCCTTCGTTTCTAAGTTCATACCATCTAATACCAGCTCTGTCGTTTCCATCAGCATCTGTTACATGGGAACAAACAATGGATTCATAATCACCAAAATTTCTATATACTATTTTGTTCATCAATACTTCACGGAGAGGATCTAAATTAAGTCCAGTATCAGGTTGATCTATACAAGCATAATTCGTAAATCCACATAGATTACTATCAAATGCTTCGGTTAAAAAAATTATTGGTCCTGTTAAACTTGTATTGCTTTCATCTTCAAAATCGATATTGAATTCCCAAATTTCTAATCTATCTTCAGGGATCTCTGTACTCCAAGCATCGTCAGCCATTCTCATAATTAAGGCAGGTGATCCGCTCGGGGGCAAATTTGTGCCCGTCATTCCAACGGGAGTTGCTGCTTGAAAATTAAGGGTAGGAAATTCTGGTATTGTAAATCTTTGTGCGGTGACTTCAGGATCTCCATTAAGCATTTTTTCTCTATCTAAAGCGTAAACGGGGGAAACACCATCTTCATTGGTAGTGACAATATATGCATCAGACCAAATTCCATATTTAGGATAATCGGGAAAATTTGGGGTTGTGAAAGAATAGATATAGTAAGAACCTAGTGGATCAGAACCTGTAGATAGTGCTATGATTAACTTGTTTCCTTCGCTAGAAAATTCGGAGAGAAGCCATCTATCATCTCGCTCATCATAGAGTACTATTGGGTCACCTGCACCATTTATATCCGTTAATCCATCAAAATAAGTTTCATTTAAAAGTATGTTTCCTTCCTTATCCCAGATCTTAAACTTTGCACCAGAAGGGGAGTTGACCATTTGAACAACATGATTGGGTCCGATGGCTATTGAAGGATCTGCAGGGTCTACATTAGTAGGACCTATCCCATCAAAATCTAATGTAGATGTTCTAGAAATATTTTCAGGTGTATAAATCTTTTGAACACCAAGATCTTCTCGAAGAGGCAATGCAGTTTTGTCAATATAATCATTGAGAGGCCAATCCTTTTTTGGATGGAATCCTGGTTTGGCAAATTTTGTGGTGTCAAGTGAAAGTTTTGGTGAAATATTTATTTCACGCATGGGTAAAGATGTTTTGATCAACATGGCGTTGATTACATCTGGGTTTTTTATATAGTCATCCTGCCCTGTTAAGTTTAAGGCATAGCAGAGCAATACGGCTAGGGGTAATAACCGAATGTTCATGTCTCAGGTGTTGAAATTGTCTCCTACAGAATAAGAGAAGGTACTATTCGGGAGCTAATCTAAAAAGCAAAAAAGTATGATATGTGAGACTAGAACAAAATGTAAAATAGCTTACATTATTTCACTCTTCTAGACTTCCAAACATAGCTTTTTGTAAGAAAGCTGACAATTCCAATCCCTATGATGTAAGCTGGATAGCAGAATGATGATAACATAAAGTATTTATTTTTCTGCGTTGGATTAAGTTCTTTTTGCATATAGTTAAGTAATAGATAATCTATCATCCATTTTATCATTACAAAAAACAACAAACAAGATATAGCCAATTGAGGGTCGATAAAGAAATAAGCAATTAATATGAATACCCATAGGTTTGTCAAAACAGGAATCACTAAAATATTTTTCATTTTACCTTTTGCAAGGTTCTTGTTTTTTCCTGCCCATCGTATTCTTTGATTTAAAAATTTTTGAATCTTATTAATAGGTTTGGTTTTAATAATAATATCAGGCTCAAAATGAATAGTGTTTTCGTTTATTTTGGCCATTTGGTTAATGAGATATACATCATCACCAGAAGCATGTTTGTCTGATTCGCTATAGATATTTGCCGGAAGGCTTGGCTTATGATAAGCAAGATTAGCACCATTAGCAAGGTACCAATTTTTTGATTGAATGCCTGCATTAGTACTTGCCATCAATGTATACATATCCAATTGCTGGAACCAATGTAAAAAAGTGGTGACGGGATAATATGTAATAGGAGCTGCTTGGAAATTGATTCCGTTTTGAAAATTGAAAGCTGTTTTTTTTAACCAATTATTGGGAACAATACAATCTGCATCCGTGTGTAATATGTAGTTATACTTTGCATTTTCAAGAGCATATTTTATTCCTGCTTTTTTAAATGCATTTATTTTTTTTTCACCTGTATAATCTTCAAGGCTCAAAATTTTTATTCGCTCATCACGGATACTTTTAATTTTTAAGATTGTTGAATCTTCACTATGATCATCCACAATAATAATTTCAAAATGGTGATAAGGAAAATCATTTTTGAGAATGGATTGGATACAAGGAATGATATTGTTCTCCTCGTTTCTAGCAATAATAATTACCGATATCGACAGGTTAGGAATGAAATTAAAGCTTACTTTATTAGCTTTTGATTTTTCCCATTGTAGCATAAGTTCTTTGATTAACCATACATAAGAAATAAGAATAGCAATGGAAAATAAGACCATGAATTAAAAGAGATCCTCGTATTCGTTACCTGATGATTTTTTAATAGGTTCCACTTTTTCTATTTCTGGCAATTCAAGGAAGTCTTCATCGTCAACCTTTTGCTCTTCAACTTCTTCATACTCAACATATTTAGGTTGTTTTTTTCCAAATCTTTTTTCTACCTGATACAGCATTAAGGCTTTAGCGAAAAGATAGGCAATAACAAGTGGAAAACCAACAAAGGTTCCAATCCCATATAAAATTCCCATCCCTGCATTCTCTTTGAATGTTTTTATTATAAACTTAGCGTAGTCGGTTACTACTGAATGTTTGATGAATAAGGTAATAATGAATAGTACAGGTGCAACAAAAGATAATATTGAAAATATCCCTTTAAACATAAAAAATAATACCATCAAAAGTCCAACCAACATAACTAAGCCTAAGATGCCCCCAGTAAAGCTTGATGTTGATTTTTGTCTTCTTTTATTTGTCATATCGCGAATATCTAGAACTAAAATAATAAACAATTTCTTTTCAAATGGAATTGCTTACAAATCAATTAAATAAACATAGTTTTTAGGCAACTGGTTCCCCATCAAACTGTAGATCGTAGAGCGCTTTGTACAGTCCGTCTTTAATTTCCATTAATTCGTTGTGGGTTCCGATTTCTGCAACTTTGCCTTGGTCCATCACAAGAATTTTGTCGGCATGTCTGATCGTTGATAATCGGTGAGCGATGATGATTGAGCTTCTTTTATCAATTAATTTTTCGATGGCATATTGGATGGTAGCCTCTGTTTCGGTATCAACAGAAGAGGTTGCTTCATCGAGAATAAGGATATTTGGATTAACGACCAATGCTCTAACAAAGGAGATCAATTGACGTTGTCCCATAGATAGGTTATTCCCTCTTTCTGTAATGTGAAAGTTGTATTGATTTGGCATATTCATGATGTATTCATGCGCTCCAATCTGCTTAGCTGCTTCAATGACTTGTTCATCAGAAATGCTTTGGTCTCTGAGCTTTATATTTTCAAACACAGATCCATCGAACAGGAAGACATCTTGTAAAACAAGGGCAAGTTTTTCTCTAAGAAATTCAAGTGAATATTGGTCAATATTATTTCCATCTACCAATATTTCTCCACCATTGATATTATAGTATCGACCTAATAAATTGATAATAGTTGTTTTACCTGAACCGGTGCTTCCACAAATCGCAAGGGTTGTCCCAGGTTCGATTTTGAAACTTACATCTTTTAAAACAAAGTTTTCATCATCGTAAGCAAAATCTACATTTTTAAATTCTACTTCTCCATGAATCTGAATATTGTCAATGACACCGGAATCCACAATGTGAGATTGATCATCTAGTAGGTTATAAACTCTTTCAGCAGCAACAAGACCCATTTGTAGCTCATTGAATCGATTGGCTAAATTTCTGATGGGTCTAAAAATCATATTTAGGAAGAGTGGAAAGGCAATCACCGCACCTGGGCTTATGGATGCGTTCCAAATTCCTTTGGTGCCCCAGAATACCAATAAAGCTAAGGCCAAAGCATTGATTAATTCTACAACTGGAAAAAAAACAGCGTAATAAAAAATGGAATCCAAATTGGCCTGGGTATATTTTCGATTGATGGATTTAAATTTTTCCATTTCTTGATCCTGGGCATTAAAAATTTGAATTACACGCATACCAGTGATTCGCTCTTGAAGAAAAGCATTCATTGCAGAGATCTGTGTCCTTACTTTTTGGTATGCCTCTTTTACTTTTTCTTTAAAAATATAGCTGGCTATGATCAATAACGGTACTGTCAGTAGGAAGATTATTGTCAATTTCCAACTTGCATAAAACATCATTGCTAAGACCATGATGATACTAAGAATGTCTGCCACAATAGTGATTGATCCTTGCTCAAAAATCCTTTTGATGGCTTCAACATCATTGATCGTCCTTGTGGTTACTGTACCTATCGGAGTTTGGTCGAAAAACCTAAGTTTTAAATTACTTATATGTTTGAACACTTTAACTCTAAGGTCTTTGATAACTGTTTGTCCTAGGACAGAAGTTTTATAAATTAATGAGTACCGCATCCAGGTATTAAGTAGTGTAATACCTACATAGAGGAGTGCCATTGTTTTCAGCCCCGAAATATCATTTTGAAATATGTTTACGTCCACCATTTCTTTGATGATATATGGTCGGATGGCGGTGATTGGAGCCAGAACAATCGCTAAAAAAATAGTATAATAAAATAAGCTTTTGTAGGGAGTTGTTAATTGAATAACTCTCTTAAGAAGATGCAGATCAAAGCTGTTTTTATTTTTTTCTTTTGTCATTAATGATTACAAAGATAGACGGATATTAATAGGAACGTTTCTTAGTTCCTAATGTTTTTCTTTTTGGTTTTTATTGAAGAGGTGATCATTTTAACCAACTCCAATGTTAAGAGATTGAGTTGTTCATATTCTTGTTTTTCGATCAATTTGGATTTGAAAAGAAGCTCAAGCCAATACAAGGTTTCATAACATGATTTTCTTGCCTTGGAGAAGTTTTCAACATATTCTTTATCGGAATAAGATATACTAATTTCACGTATAAGGGCACCAGTATTGGTTGCTGCATGAAACAGTTTGCGGCTTATAAGGTATTCATTTTTTTCAGATTGGATGCGCTTCTGCAAATGTATTACCTTCATCGCAAGCACTGTTGATTTTTCTTTAAGTGGATCTTTTTGCATATTATTTTTTCAGTGATAGCTTGATTTATTGTGGAATTGATGAATTACAGCATGGATTCATCAGCAAAACTGTAGTAACCTCTTTCGGAAATAATCAAATGATCCAAAATGGAAATGCTTAGTAGATCTCCTGATGTTTTTAATTTTTTGGTAAGCTTAATATCTTCTGGACTAGGTTTCAAATTTCCGGAAGGGTGATTGTGACTAAGAATTATCGAACTTGCTTCGTGATCTATGGCTGTTTTGAAGACTACTTTTGGATCAACGATTGTCCCCGCGATACCACCTGAACTAATTTCAACAGTTTTGAGGACCCGATTGGATCGATTAAGCAGGATTATGCGGAAAGATTCCGTACGAAGATCTTGCAGACTGTATAATAGTATCCTATATGCATCCTTGCTGTTAGTAATTTTTGGACGATCAATGGATTTGCTTTGGTGCCTGCGTTTACCTAATTCTAGAGCCGCCAACAATGAAATTGCCTTGATTTTTCCGATTCCTCTGAATTTTTGCAATTCTTGAAGGTTCATTTTGCCTAATTCAACCAAATTGTGTTGATTATGGGCTAAAATTTCTTGTGCAAGTTGAATGACATTATTATTCTTGGTGCCACTGCCAAGTAAAATGGCTAATAACTCAGCATTGGTAAGGGTTTCCTTCCCATGTTTAAGCAATTTTTCCCGTGGACGATCCGAAGCATGCCACTGATTTAAGGTTTTTAAATTTACATTGGTCTCCATATATTGTTAATCTGTTGAAAACCAAGGAGGTAAACAGTTTTGTCGATAAATATTTAGATTGATAATGTGTTGAATAATTAAATAATTAAGTTTAATTTCGCCATCCATTTAAAAAGTTCTTTAAAATGCGAGCTTTAACACATTTTTCAGTACCTCTGAAAGGGTTGAAAGATGGGATTCATCATTATCAATTTATAATTGAAGATGATTTTTTTGAAAAATTCGAAAAATCGATAGTGAAGAAAGGTAGTTTTCAAATCGAAATAGAATTATTTAAAAAATCCAATCATTTAGAAATTGATTTTTGGATTGATGGAAAAATGAAGACAGATTGCGATCGTTGTATGGCTAACATCGACTTACCGATAGAAGGAGAACATAAGCTGATTGTGAAATATACAATGGATGAGATCAACAATGAAGAAGAGGTTTGGACGATCACTTATGATACTCATGAACTTTCTCTTGATAAAGCGATCTACGAATTTGTTAATCTATCAGTTCCAATGATTAAAAGATATGATTGTGAATTTGAAGATCCTCGTCCTTGTAATCTAAAAGCAACAGATTTTCTGGATAAGGATATTGAAGACGATGAAGACGATGATAATGAAGGAAATCCATTTGCGGAAGCGTTAAAAAATATTGATTTAAACTAAGTAAAACTATACAGTGTCATGGCACATCCGAAGAGTAGAATATCTAAACAACGAAAAAGAAAAAGAAGAACCCATTTAAAAGCGGAAGTTCCTCAATTGGCCGTTTGTAAAACGACTGGGGAGACGCATAGGTACCATAGAGCATATGTGGTAGATGGGGACATGTACTATAAAGGTCAAGTCATCGTAAAAGGTGACCAAGACGAGGACTAGTCTTTTTATAAAAAATATTTTTAAAAGCTCCCGCCCTAAATGGACGTGGAGCTTTTTGTATTAAATACCATTCAATTAAATCCAATGGCAAAGAAAATAATTAACAGCCCCAATGCCCCTGCTCCGGTAGGACCATACAATCATTCAGTACTTGCAAATAATACACTTTACATTTCAGGACAGATTGCCATCAATCCTGAAAATGGTGAACTGATTCAAGACAGTATAGAAGCAGAAACTCATCAAGTTTTGAAAAATCTAGGAGCTATTTTGGAAACTGCTGGGTTGAGCTTTGAAGACATTCTTAAATGTTCTGTTTTTGTTTCTGATATGAACATGTACGGGAGGATTAATGCGGTATACGCGGAATATTTTAATGAAGAAACTGCACCAGCAAGGGAATTGGTTGAGGTAGCAAATCTGCCAAAATTTGTTAATGTTGAAATTTCTGCGATTGCGATAAAATCAGAATGATGAGTACAAAAAGAAAAACGATTTTATCCGGTATTCAGCCAACAGGAGATATCCACTTGGGAAATTATTTTGGAGCGGTAAAGAATTGGGTTGACCTTCAGGAGCATTATCGTTGTTATTACATGGTGGTTGATTATCATGCAATGACAATGCCTTATGATGTTAAAAAATTAAGAAATCGAACTTGGGAGTTGATCTTTAATCTTTTGGCATTGGGAGTGAAAGCTGAGAACTTATTTATTCAATCTCTAGTTCCAGAGCATACAGAATTATGTTGGATTTTTAATTGCTTTTGTTCTTATGGCAATTTGTCTAGAATGACACAGTTTAAGGATAAAAGTCAACAATCAAAGGAAACGAGTAAAGAAGATTTTATTAGTGCGGGAATATTTGATTATCCAGTTTTACAAGCAGCTGACATTTTGATCTATAAAGCCGATGCAGTTCCCGTAGGGAAAGATCAAGAGCAGCATCTTGAATTATCACGAACAATTGCTCAGAGATTCAACAATCAGGTGGGCAAAGAATATTTTGTTCTTCCAGAAACACTGTTTACCGAAACGCCAAAAATCTTATCTACAGCTGACCCAAGTAAAAAAATGAGTAAAAGTGCAGGAGAAAAACATTATATCTCATGTTTTAGTCCAGAGGAAAGAATTAGAAAACAAGTTAAGTCTGCGGTTACTGATACTGGAGATCAAACTGAAGGAATGAGTGTAGGTGTAGAAAATCTATTTACATTATTGAGAAGTGCAGCAAAGGTTAATCAAAATGATGATCAACTTGCTGCCATGGATAAGATGATGGACGACTTCAATAATGGAGCTTTAAAATATTCTGAATTAAAGGAATTTACGGCCGAGGCATTGGTAGAATTGACCAATGGATTCAAGACGAGAAAGGAAGAAGTTATTGCTGACAAAAGAAAAGTAAAGGACGCCATAAAAGCTTCATCTGCTGTAATTAGAAAAGTCGCTCAAGAGACCATGAAGGAAGTAAAAGATTTGACAGGCTTATTAAATGTTAAATACTAGTAATGAAGATCTTTTGCATTGGAAAGAATTATGCTGAGCACGCCAAAGAGATGAACAGTGAGGTTCCATCTAAACCCTTGGTATTTATGAAGCCAAGTACAGCAGTATTGCATGAAGACAAGCCATTTTATTATCCTGAATTTTCATCCAATATTCATTATGAAGTAGAAGTTGTTTTAAAGATAAAAAAACATGGTCGTCATATCGATCCTAAATTTGCCTTAGAGTACGTTGATGAAATTGGTTTGGGTATAGATTTTACTGCTAGGGATGTACAAGCAGAATGTAAAAGGAATGGACATCCTTGGGAAGTTGCCAAGGCATTTGATCATTCTGCGGTGATTGGGAAATTTATATCTAAAGAGGGAAAAGACCTAGACTCATTAGAATTTTATCTAACTAAAAATGGGGTAACCGTCCAAAGAGGAAACACAAAAGATCTTATTTATAATTTTACAACAATAATCAGTTATATATCAAGCATTTTTACACTCAAGAATAGCGATTTGATTATGACAGGCACACCAGCTGGCGTAGGACCTGTTAAAATTGGAGATCATTTGGTTGGATATTTGGGAAAAGAGAAAATGTTTGAATGCGAGGTGAAGTAATTTCTTAATTAATTATAAATTTGTTGCTCAAACGATAAAAAACAAAAACATGGCATATCTTTTTACATCAGAATCAGTTTCAGAAGGGCATCCGGATAAGGTTGCTGATCAGATTTCAGATTCCTTGGTTGATCACTTTTTAGCTTTTGATAAAGACTCAAAGATTGCTTGTGAAACATTGGTTACTACTGGTCAAGTAGTGCTAGCTGGAGAAGTAAAAACCAAAACTTACCTTGATGTTCAGCAAATTGCCAGAGATGTAATAAAGAAGATTGGCTATACAAAATCGGAGTATATGTTCGAGGCCAATAGTTGTGGTGTCTTTTCTTCAATCCATGAACAATCTCCTGATATCAATCAAGGGGTAGAAAGAAAGAAGAAAATGGATCAAGGTGCAGGTGATCAAGGAATGATGTTTGGCTATGCATCCAATGAGACAGAAAATTATATGCCACTGCCATTGGACTTGTCCCATAAGATATTGGAAGAACTTGCTGCGATCAGAAAAGAAGGAAAAAAGATGACCTATCTAAGACCTGATTCTAAGTCTCAGGTAACAATAGAATATAGTGATGCAGGAAAGCCGATAAGAATTGATTCTATTGTTGTGAGTACTCAGCATGATGATTTTGATTCAGATAGAAAGATGTTGGCAAAAATTAAAAAGGATGTTGTTGGTATTGTGATTCCACGAGTGGTAAAAAAATTAAAACCAAGCTTAAAGAATCTATTTAAGGACACAAAAATCACTTATCACGTGAATCCAACAGGAAAATTTGTGATAGGCGGACCCCATGGTGATACTGGTTTGACAGGAAGAAAAATAATAGTAGATACCTATGGTGGCAAAGGGGCTCACGGTGGAGGAGCTTTCTCTGGAAAGGATCCATCAAAAGTAGATAGATCAGCAGCTTATGCAACTAGACATATTGCAAAAAATATGGTTGCAGCAGGGGTATGCGACGAGGTGTTGGTTCAAGTATCTTATGCCATTGGAGTAGCAAAACCCACAAATATTTATATCAATACTTATGGAACATCAAAGGTAGATATGACAGATGCAAAAATTGCTGACCTTATCTACAAGATTTTTGATATGAGACCATATGCTATAGAAACAAGATTAAAATTAAGAAACCCAATCTATAGTGAAACAGCTGCTTATGGTCACATGGGCAGAAAGCCAGAAAAGAAAACTGTTAAGTTTGTTGATGGAGCCGGAAGAGAAAAGAAAATGAAAGTTGAAACTTTCACTTGGGAAAAGCTTGATTATGTTAGTAAAATCAAAAAGGCATTTAAAATTAAATAAGCTATTTGATTTTCAGGGGTTTCTAACTTTAAATTAACTGAGATGAAAACCTTGTTGGTATTATTTTTTTCCTTGTCAATTGTATTAAAACTTGATGCTCAATCATTGAGTCATCAAATAAGTTCTGATTCTATCCTAATTGGTAATTACTTTATTTATCAGGTAATATTAGAAGACATAGATGCAGATTTAAATGAGGTAGATCTTTCTCGATTTGAGATTATTTCTGGTCCGAATATAAGTCAATCAGTGTCTATTATCAATGGAGAAAAAAGTTCAAGTAGAACTTTGAGTTGGTATTTAAAACCAAATGAACTTGGGCAATATTTCATTGCACCAATCTATTTTACAGAAGGAGAAGAGGTGTTTGAGGCAGATGCTATAGAATTAAATGTCTTTGAAAACCCAAATGGTGTTATAATTGAACCTCATCAAACTAATGAAATGGATGATTTTTTTAATTTGATGAGACCTCCATTTATGAAAGAGATAGAGCCCAAAGAAGTACCTTCTGAAAAGAAAAAACCTAAACGAGAATTAAAGAAAGGTTGATGCTGTTAAAGTTCAAAAGTTTGTTTTTCTATTCTGTCATTTTATTCTTGAGTAATCAAACAATTGCTCAAGCTCCTAACTTTACGGCAAGAGCAGATGGAAAACAAGTTTTTGAGAATGGAATGATTAATGTAGAATATAAGTTGCTCAATGCCGAAGGTGCAAATTTTATGGCTCCTGATTTTAAACCATTCAAGGCAGCAGGTGGTCCATCTACTCAGACTTCTATGACCATCATCAATGGTAAGATGAGTAAATCAATGACCTATTCTTATAGATTACTTGCTCCTAAAGCAGGTAAGTATAACATTGGTCCGGCTTCTATATTTGTTGCAGGTAAAACTTTGAAATCAAATTCTATTCAAATTGAAGTTTTAAAAGGTTCTGATAGAAAAAATGGGGATGGTGAAGACTTCATTGTAGAAATCCAGGTTGAAAATGAGGATGTATATGTAGGACAACAAATATTTGTCAATTATGTACTATTTACAACTCAAGAAGTGCGAAGTTTTAATCCGTTGGACGAATCAAGTTATGATGGATTCTTTTCTGCCAATGCAACTTATCGTGCACCTACAAATAGAGTAGTACGTGATGGTAAAGAATATTTCTCAAAGGTTATGATGCGGAAGATTTTGTATCCTCAACAAACTGGAACATATACAATCGGACCTACAAATATAGAGTTGGGTGTATTGGATGAGCAAGGAAGAAGAAGGGGGTTTATATTTAGTTCTAGTTTGCGTCCAGTCAATGTATTGACCAATAGTGTCACCTTAAGAGTAAGAGATTTACCTCCTTCTACAAATCCTGCTTTCGCAAATGCTGTTGGAAATTATTCAATGCGTGCATCAGTAAGCAATACCAAGGTTACTACGGATGATGCAATCACGGTCACTATGGAAGTGAATGGAAACGGCGACCCTAAATTGGTTACTCCTCCAAATTTTATTAACGAAGAACAATTTGATATTTATGATCCAAATATTACTGTCGATGATTGGGATCGTGATAAAAAGTCTCACCGTAAAGTATTTGAATATTTGGTCGTTCCTAAAAAACCTGGAACTTACCTTATCAAACCAGAATTTGAGTACTTCAATGTAGATAGTAATAAGTATTTTACACTTTCTGCCCGCGGTGCCAGAATAGTTGTTACACAAGGGACTGGAAATAAAGATGCAGCCCTTCTTGAGCAAAAACAAGAGATTGTTTTAAGTCCGATTAGAACAATTACTAGTTTTAAAACTCCAACCGGAACATTTTACAAAACATTGCCTTATTGGTTGCTAATAGTCACTAGCATTTTATCCATGTTCGTCACCGGTGGTATTCAATATTTTCGTAAAAAGTCTGGAGCTTTAGATCCTATGCTAATTAGGAAGCAAAAAGCTCAACAAGTAGCATTAGCTAAATTAGTGAATGCGAAAAATTACTTGGATGACGGAGATGGTCCAAAATTTTATGAGGAAATAATTAAATCTCAGAAAGAATACTTGGCTGACAAATTTTCGATTCCTGCTACTTATTTAAAAAAGAGCAACATAGAAGATGCTTTAAGGGAAAAATCAGTAAGCGAAGATGCTATCCAAAAGTTGGTAGAATTGTTTAAAACCTGTGAGCTTAACTTATATGCTGGAGCTAAAGCTGATTCTATGAATGAAAGTTATCAAGAAGCCAAAAAAATTATAGAGCTCCTAGAACTATAGTTTTATTGTTTAACAGAGACCCCCCGATCCCTTATTTATTCAATAGTATTATCGTAAACCTTTACCTCCTTGAAAATTTCCTTATGATCCTCAATAAACTTCAAATGGATAGGGTCAATTTGATAAGCAGCTTCATCTTCAACAGATTTAAAAAATACATTGATGGCATAATCATATGAATTATCAATGACATCTCTATCAGCTGTTAATGCAGGAGCACCCCAATAAAACTTGGAAATGCTTGGGACTTGCGATAAATCCTCGAGTCCTTTTTCAAACTTCATTTTTCTTTCATTGGTAATATCATCTGCTAACCAAAAGTAGACAGTATGAATCATACCAGTTTCTACTACTTCTTTAACTGATTGAGTTGCTCCATTTTTTGTATCACGTTGAGCAATGCAATTTGTAAAAATGATGGTAGCGAAGAAAAATAAAATAAAATATTTCATTGCATTTATTATTTAGAATTCTGCATTTCCTGGAAAACGAGGGAAAGGTATTACATCTCTAATATTGGTCATTCCGGTAACAAATAAGACAAGCCTTTCGAATCCAAGACCAAATCCAGCGTGAGGACAGGTTCCAAATCTTCTGGTGTCTAGAAACCATTCCATTTCATGTTCAGGAATATTCATTTCTTTCATTCTCTTTAACAACATATCCAATCTTTCTTCTCTTTGAGATCCACCGATGATTTCACCAATTCCTGGGAATAGAACATCCATTGCAGCAACAGTTTTGTCATCATCGTTCATTCTCATATAGAATGCTTTGATATCCTTTGGGTAGTCGATGAGGATAACAGGTTTCTTAAAGTGTTTCTCTACCAAATATCTTTCATGTTCGGATTGAAGGTCTGCGCCCCAATCTTCGATAGGAAATTGAAATTTCCCTTTTTTATTAGGCTTAGAGTTTTTTAAGATATTAACAGCTTCAGTGTAAGGTAACCTTATGAAATCATTGTCTTTACAAAAATTTAATTTTTCTATTAGCGACATTAGACTTCTGTCCTTTTGCGGTTTTTGCTTTTCTTCATTCTCTAATCTTTGTTGAAGAAACTCAAGATCTTCCTTGCAGTTTTCTAAGGCATGCTGGATAACATATTTCAACATATCCTCGGCGAGGTCCATATTGTCATGGATGTCATTAAAAGCAACTTCTGGCTCGATCATCCAAAATTCTGCCAGGTGTCTAGAAGTATTAGAGTTTTCAGCTCGGAAAGTTGGCCCAAAGGTGTATACCTCACTAAGTGCCAATGCACCTAGCTCTGCTTCCAATTGTCCGGATACCGTCAAGTTTGTTTCTTTATTAAAAAAATCTTTTTTGTAATCTATAGAACCATCCTCATTCTTTGGAATATTATTTAGGTCCATATTGGTTACCCTAAACATTTCTCCTGCTCCTTCAGCGTCTGATCCTGTTATGATCGGACTATGTATATATACAAATCCTCTATCGTTAAAAAATTTATGAATAGCAAAAGCCAATTGATGCCTTATTCGAAATATTGCACTAAAAGTATTTGTTCTAAATCTCAGGTGAGCAATTTCTCGTAAAAACTCTAAGCTATGACGTTTTGGTTGAAGAGGATACTTGTCTGGATCTGAATCGCCAAGTACTTCAAAGCTATTAACTTTCATTTCATATTTCTGACCTCTGCCTTGGCTTGGTAAGATTTCACCAGTTGCTTTAAATGCAGCTCCAGTTGTAATTCTTTTTAATTCTTTTGGATCAGAGTTTTCATAATCGACAACAAGTTGGAGCGTTGAAAGACATGATCCATCATTAAGTGCTACAAATTGGTTATTTCTAAATGTTCTGACCCAACCCATAACTGTAGCTTCGTATCCACTTTTATCTGTAGTGATTATATCTTTAATCTTTGTCCTTTTTGCCATATCTCATTATTCTTGAATTAAGCTTGCAATTTAGGAATTTTGAAGGAATTAATTCGAGTAAGGACCGTTTACCATAATTAATATCTGGTGGTAATATTTAATATCTCAACAGTCGAGTTATTTGCATCATTGTACCAGCATCACCAAAATTGTGTTGATGTTTACCATATTGTATGTGCTTCTCAGATTGATACTAAATGGTGCTATGAATTGCTATGTAGTCTGCTTTTTAAGTATTTTATCTGGCCGTTGTGATTTGACTCATGTTCAGCAACATGGAACCATTTGCAATAGTTGTTTGTCGGGCTTCCCCAAAATTGTGTGTCGACAATTTCTAACCAACTGTCTTCATAGCTTGCTAACTCTTTAAGACTAAATGCTCTACATTCTGCTAGCTTGGTTAAGTAATAGTCAAGTTCTTCTCCTTTGAATGTTTTTCTTCCTTCATCACCAAGGTTGGATGCTGCGTCATACATTTTGTCTTGCACTGTACCAGGGTCATAGTGTTTGCCATCCACGAAAGTATTGATTTGATAAAATCTTTCAGTAGCTACAAGATGCATAAGCATGGCTCCAATTGAGTTAGATTGAGGATCATGTAAATAATCAAGATCTTTTTGAGACATTCCGTACACTGGTCTCAGCATAGTATCTCTCATCCAGTTCATCATTGACACTAATGTTCCTATTTGTGGCGTAAATCCTTTTTTGGGTCCTACAATATTGATTCCATCTATGTTTTGTTGTGCCATAGTTGTTTTTGGAAACGTAAGTAATGATCCAGCCCCGATGGTTAGCGCTGTTGATTTGATGAAGTTTCTTCTTGATTTCATAATAATAATTTTTATTAAATATAAGCTTTTTGTAGGCCTTAAATAGAAAAAGCCCAGCGGAGACTCTGGGCTTTTAAGTGGATAATTTTAATTTATACTCTATTCTAATTTAAATCTTAAAGTGATTCCAAATTGGAAGTTTGTATTTTGGTATTGGTTGGTTGCGTACGGAAGTGTATTCCGATAACTCATGAATGATCTTAATGCGAAATTTTTATTCACTTCATATTCCACAGATGGTTGCAAGGTAAGCGTTTTTGTTCCTCTAACTGCTCTTGGATTTCCTGATGTAGATTCCTCATGCAAGAAAGTAACATCATCTCTAAATGAAAAATCAAAAGTAAATATTAGATCATTTCCTCTTTCATCGTTTATGCCTCTTTTGCTTTTCTTTCCGTCTTTATCAGCTGTATCTTCATCATCTTGATTGAGTTTTTCCAATGCTTTTGTAATGCCATTAGGATTATCCTCTCTTGTTCTGCTGGTTCTACTTTTCTTCTTTTTCTTTCCTTGAAATAAGACAACATTTTTAAATGTATAACCAATTCCTGCTTCCATACCAGTAGACCTTACTTCATTCAAAGTTGCGCCATTGATTCCTGCGGTAAGATCTAAGTCTCTTGATTTTCTATATTCAAGATCAAATAAGAAATCAGATTTGGTTTTAATTCGAATTCCGATCAATGGAGAAAATTGCTCAGTAATAGTCACTGATGGAATGTCCAGTCTAGAATAATAATTGTTGGTTTTAATATTGATCTCTTCGTATGGAGCAAATAGATTATTATCATTTGGTCCCCTATATAAAGGATCTGTTCTAAATTGAGATATCCCCATAGATGATCTATATCCATGTTCGATGCTGAAGCTCGAAAAGATTTTTTTGAATCTAGGTATTTTGGTCAATCCGTCATAACTTACTCGCCAATTCGGAGCTGGTATATAAGCATAATCTTTTACTGTCTTTTCAATATCGAGTGAGACTGTATTTATGTCAGAGCCAGTATAGGTAGATAAGAAGGCAGGTATCATTACTTGTGTACTAGTCTTTCTAAAACCCTCTCTGTAGGTTTCTCCATTGTCAAGATAGATGGTTCCATTGATTGGAATTGCTTGACCTGTATTTGGGTCGATTACAGACTCTTGATCTAATCTTTCTGAAATTACTGATCGAGCACTTAAGAATTCTTGAAATAAGCCCTCAAAATCTTCTTGAAATATGGTACCCAAATTAAGATAACTTACTTCAAAAGATCCAATATCAGTTACTGCAAATTGATTGAATTCAGGACTTGCAGGATTTTCTTTATTTTTAAATTCACGAGTATTGGTTCTTTGATAGTTTTTATTAAAGTCCACATCAATTTTGAAATACTTCCATGGTTCTAACTTTACATTGGCTTCAAAGTTTTGCCTTACATTTTGATTCAATTGTTGATTAAATTCCGGACTTGGATTAATCCACCCATTATCTGCAGCTCTATATAAAAAACTGCTTTCATCTTGATAGTCTAAATTGGGTTGCAGTCCTGAAACAAATTGCCAACCTGGAGAAGTCCAATTTTTTGACAAACCAAAGAATTGAGGTGTTTCCATAAAGCCTGGAACCAAGGTTGATAATCCTTCCTTATAGTTTACCTTGATGGTTCTCAATGAGAGTAGGGGACGAACTAAGAATTTTTCTGCTTTGCCGATTTCTCTTTCTTTCTTTTCCTTTTTCTCTTTTTTGTCATCATCCTTATCTGATGAAGGCCTGGTGCTTGTTTGCGAACCTCTTCTTCTACTTTTGGAAGAACTATTATTTCCGCTTTCGATTTTCTTTAGGTACTTACTTTTACTATATAGTTTGTCAAAGTTGAAAGTTCCATTTATGCTTCTATCTTGACCATTTTGAAGGATCGCTCCAGGTCCGATATCTTGGTTGTTGAAGTTATCGATTGCAATTAAAGGACCAGCAATCCAGCTATAGTCAGACTTATAACTTGCCTTTACGTTGATCCAGTTTAGAATTCTTATGTTTTTCGTAGGTAATGTATAATTTAAAGATAGTTGATGATTATAATCAGTATTCCTTCCACCGTCTCTAAAATTTGTTACCCAATAATCCTTGACTTGTTGATCGTCTGTTACTGTTCTAAATGCTCCTCTTTCATCGACCCAATCTCTATCAGCTGGATCTGCTGCTATTCCGGTCTGTCTTAATTCATCAATTACCGACCTGTTTTCCGCAGTAAAATTCATCTTCAAATTTTTCATCAAATCCCACTTAAGACTATATCTTCTACTCCAATCAAAATTTCGATCGTCGAATTCGAAAATAGGAGTTTCTGGAAGACGGAATCTTCTTGTACTGATATACCTATTTACGGAAGTGTTGAAATTAAATGATGAAGGTAGAGGATTGAAATTTATTTCCTTTACTACTTTTAAATATGGCTTATTAGCAACTTTGTCAAATGGCTTAAACCCTTTAAACTTATTAGAATAGTTATAATCGAGTGATGCACGATGATCTTTTGAATCATCTACTGATAAAAACTGATCACTGTGATTGGTTTCTGTGTATGCGTAGCTAGCGCTCCAGTTAGAAATATCCCATGGCATCGGTTTTTTCTGCTTATCTTTTTTGTCTTTACCACTGGGTTTGGCTGCAGTTACATCTTTTCCACCTTTGTTTACAGTAGAAAAATCTGGCTGCCTGTCCTTGCCTGATCTCCCCGAAGATCGCTCTTTTTTAACATTCGTAAAGTTGATTGTTTTAATCGTCGTTGCATCTTGTGACCTTTCGAAGATAGTGGCTCTATTATCTGGCTCCAATTCTGCAACTTCTTCTAGAGTTAAGTCTAAGGCATAGGCATCGTATAATGGATTGCTTATTGATTTGGCATACTGTGCATAGAATGGAATGCTTATTTTCCAATCGCTTGGTAGAAATTTACCAAGTTGAAGATTGGTAGCAATATCATATTCTATTATTTCATCCAATTGTCTTTCAGAAAGTTTTTGATCCAGTGCCCCAAAGCCAATACTGCTATAACTACCACTAAAGGTGGTGTTTCCTAAATCTGCCATTTGGATATCTAGTCTCGCAAGACCAGCAACACCTCCTCTTTCTTTGAATCCTGCTGCTCTTAATTCATTGACCCAAACTTGCCCACAGAAATTTTCACCTTCATTAATAACATCTCCAGTTTTTACATTTCTAACACCAACCTGTATTCCTTTTATAAACCCAAGAGTTGGATTTCCTTTGATGTATATTTTTTGATCATTTGGTAATACGAGTGTCGGAAGTCCTTGGTCGGATGAAAATCGTTCTGCTGCATCGCCAATTAAATTTCTTTGTTTCTTTAAGTCAGTAAAATGCTTTAGTTCCACATCCAACATATTTTCGACTTTCCAAATTTTATCTTGTGGTAATCCATCATCTTCGTCCCTAGTTAAAATAAGTGGGATTTCATACTCATAGTAATTATTGACAAAGTCCTTTCCCAATCTCACAAAAACAGCCAAATCACCATCTTCAATGTCTACACCTTCTGTTAAGCTTTGTTCTGCGTGTACAAACATTTGTAATTTTTCAAAGAATCTCATGTCTAGTTCTGTTAACTTGAACATTGAGACTTCACAAGCATCTATTAGATTACAGAAATTTAATGATAAGGATTTTTCATCTTGTAAAACATTGGCAAATGTAGTAAACAACACTTCCTGTTTTATGCCTCTAGGTGTTGTGTAATTAAATGGTTTACGATTGGAGTTTTCTTCGACTCCAACTACATCAATTGAAAAATCAATATCTGTTTCAGGTTGTGCATCTGCTGGATAATCTATACAAACTGGATCTAATTTTCTCCATTGGTTTCTTACCAATTCAAAATCAGCCATTCTCATGGTTTTTTGGGTTTTGAAACCGGTGGTAATTAATCTCATAAATTGTATAGATCTGAAGCTCTCTATTCCCCCTTGCGCTCTTCCGTCATTTAAAGGTATTCTGAATCTGTACCATAACTCTTCTCTATCGTTATTTGGATTGGTCAAGCTTTTCACCTCGGTAATATACTTGGTAGCCAGCGTATCAATTCTACCATAACCAGTACCACCTCCCAACTCAGTCCAATTCATATCGTCTGGAACGATGTCTACTACATACTCAAAATATCTTTCTTTTTCATCCAAGGTCCTATTGTTGTTTAGATCTTCGGCATCTGGAAGTGGATTTCCTCTAACTCTCGTATTCCCTCCTCTAGGTGCATTGCCTTCAGGGTTATTAAATCTACTGTATCTGGTCTGTAAATCTAGACCTTCTAAACTGGCGTCTCCATAATAAAGAAAGTTGTCATTGGAAGGATCATCAGCACCTACGAAATTTGATCCTAATAAATCAATCCAATCTTTAAATTTTAACCGCTCCTCTGCATCATCCAATCCATCAAATCCTAGGTCTTGTTCTGCAATATTTTCTTGCTGGAATCCATTGTTGATCGGAACATTAATGGGTACTATTCCTAGTTCTGTTTCAGTCACAGGAAGATTTTCATCTTGTAAGGGTATTGCATTTTCATAAAATTGTTTGCCATCCTTCAGAACGTCTTCAGAAACATTTCCTAAGTGGAATACTAATTTACCTTGTTCATCAGGTAGGTGTCCTGAATCATCAGCTTTTTGCATAAATGGATTCATCATCCAGAAATCAATAAATTCAAAATTTTGTGCTTGGAAATCACTATTAGGCATATATCTGGTGATACCTCCCCACCTTGATTCTGGGTCTTTAAGTGTAATGGTTCTATTATCGTCTTCTACAACAATTCCTGAAGAATTTGCTCGACCCTGGGGTGTATCAAAGTTGTATGGTCCTCTTTTAGTAGGATTATACGTTAAGTCAAAAGTATAGATGTCAGGAAATTGACCTGGAGGAACAGCTCTTTTAAAAAGTTCATCTTGATCGATGGCTCTTCCATAAGAATGCCCATCAACACCTTGTCTTTCACCTCTGTCGATTACATACCAATTCAGCAAGGCTCGATTTGCATTAACATCCAGTGTATTGTTAAGTTGAGACTCAGGTAAAATCTGAACGGTATCTATAAATGTTCCTTTTTGTCCAATGGTTGTTGGTACACTAGAAAGTACCCACCTGTTTGTTTGAGTTCCAAGAGGGATACTGGTAATTGCTCCTTCAAAATCATCAATATTAACAACACCTGTATCTTCATCCCCTGAAAGATTGATCACCTTTGGGTGTCCAGGTTTCAAAGCTGCAACCTCAGCAGTAAATAAAATGTTGGAAGGTGCGCTCGTGCTATATATTGGCAATTTATCTACGGCCTTTGTAATCCAAGGAGCATCTTTGCTATAATCGAAATCCAACCCAAAAATTCTATTGTTGATTGGATCGTCTCCAATATTTACTTTTTGACTAAATGGACGTTCAAAAAGTCGAAGATAAGTGGCTCCAATGTTTGCATTCTTCCCCAATCGATAATCTGCCCTTAAGCCCAACATAGTTTTTTGTTGTAAGGAAAACAAGGAAGAATCTTCATAGGAGATATCCAAGGGAACTCCTTGTTGTAGATAAGCTTCATTTAATATTCTAAGTCTACCTGCTCCATAATCAACTTCATAATCCACGCCCTCAACCAGCAACTGCGATCCAGCTCTTACTCTCAAAGAGTTCGGAGGCAGGTTCCAAGCCCCTAGAGAAATTTCAGATGAAATATCAGACTTATATTCTCCCATCATGACAAACTTGTTGAACTCTAGGTTCTGCTGAGCATTAAACAGCGTACTGTCATATAATTGTTGGTATTTAAATTGAGCTCTTGTTAGTGAATCTACACCTTCTGCTTTTAGGGCTTCATCCAATGCATTACCAAAGGGTTCAAGTTTTGGAAAAAATATACTTCCGTTTCTAGGAATGACGGTAACACCTGGAACAAAATCAAATACCCCATCAGGCTGCCTGTCATTTCTTGAATTTAATCTATCAAGATTAAACATGTTTAGAAGAGGAAGACTTCTAACTTCTGCGAGGGGTAAGAATTTTTTCAGTGATCCATCATTGAGATCATCTTCAAAAAATATATCAAAAGTGAAGTTATCTGGATTTAACTGATTTGTTCTTAGTGAGTATACATTTTTCATCATTAAATCCCAAGTTGGATGACTTGGAATAGGTTCTGTATTCTTTAAGAGCTTAACATAAATGACTGATTCCGATTCTACTTCTCCTTCTTCATTGACATTAGATACTGTACTTTCTTCTGAAAGTTCACCAACAGAATACAAAGTATCACAATTATAAGTGTAGTAATAATCGTAAGCAACACCTAATACTTGGTTTGGTTTCAATCTGATATTTAGTGAAATAAATCCAAGCTCAGGATTAAAAGTATATTCCCCCGGTGAAAGTAATCTACCTCTAAATCTTTCAAAGTCTTCAGTTTCTTTTAATCCATATTTCGTTTCCAGCGCAAACTTGTTGTTGTCATTTTGTCGGCCTTCATCATCTGTAATTAGTCCTTCGTCATAGTACAAAGAATTAGAACGATTGTCTGGTAGCCTTTCACCATATTTGTCTATTAATATTTGTGGGTGAGGAAAAGCTGCTTCAACATTTGGGTTGGATTGATTGTTAGGGGTAAACAAGTTTTCATTTCCTTCTCCTAAATCAGTAATTGCCGTAATTCTTGTAGTTCTTTCCTGAAATTCTGGTCTATCATTTGATACCCAAACTTGAATTCTATTGATTCTAAATGCAGTATTTAGATAGGGTAGATTTTCTAGTGTTCTTTCGTAATTATCTCTGTGATAATGTGAGATGAAGAAGTGACGATTTTCATCATATTCATCTGGTCGTATTTCAAATTCTTGAACTTGAGCTCCATTTTGAATTTGTAGATTTTCTGGTTTGGATTTTTGTTCGGAAGCGATTGCAGTTAATCGAAGATTACCAAATTGGACTTCGGTTTTAAGACCAAACAATTGTTGTGCTCCTTGAATCAATGAGCTTCTCAAAGGAAGACTTACATTACCAGCCTCAATTTTTTTGATGATGTCATCTTCATTAAATTCTTCGGAATCATATGCAAGTTTTATTTTTTGATCAAAATCAAAAGTAGATTGCGTATTAAAATTAAAATTTAGATCCATCTTATCTCCAATCCCCCCATCGACATTCATTTGTATAACTGGGTCAAAATCTAAATAAATAAATTGATGTTGTTGATCTGCAAAAATATTGGGGTTAGCGTTGTATTGATATTGAAGTGGTAAGATGGTAAGATCGATGTTACCCTGTGGTTTAATGGTAACACCTTGACCTCCAAAAAGTCTATCTACAATATCCTCTTTGATATCTACTCTAGATATTGGATCAATAATTCCACTTTTACTTTTGTATTCTTCCCCTACTCCAGCCAATTTATTGAAGTATCTTTTCTCTTCATATTGAGATCTCCATTCAAGGTATTCTTGAAATGTCATAGTGACTGGAGTTTTGTAGTACTCTTCCCCAATTTTCTCAAAAATCACATATGAATTTGTTTCTGGATCATATTCGACTTTTTGTTCAAGATTGGATGGTTTGATGTCAAAGGGATTGGTGTTGGGATCTGTTAAAAAATCACCCAATCTGTCTTCCAACGGTATTGTATCTATCTGGATACTGAGAAGTTCAAAATTGAGAGTTTCTTGAGGCCCTTTTGTAAAAGCGAATAAGTTGCTCGTCCCTACGATCACAAGTGTGATTATCAGTAGTTTCTTAGTTAAATTCATTGCAATTATCTGAATCGTGTTTGTCTAATTTGTGATATGCTTAAAGCATAAGTGTTTATAACGGTTTTTGGGGTATAAAAGGTATATTTTATGACAATTGTTTTAGTACTTCTTTTATTAATAATTCAACCTTCGAAAGGTCTGTCATATTGCCCATTACGTTATCGATTTTTTTGACAATTTGTTGCTTATTGAAGCCAAGCGACAATAAAGCCGAAATAGCCTCCTCTCTAATGCCATTTTGAGGCACCAAATCTGGCATTTCTGCGTTACCGAGCTTGCTAACTTTGTCTTTTAAGTCCAAAATGACTCGTTTTGCAGTTTTAGGTCCAATTCCTTTAACTTTATTGAAGGCTGGCACATTTTCATGCAAAATAGCTGTCGATACTTCATTAGGAGTCATGGATGAAAGCACTACCCTTGCTGTGTTTGGACCAATTCCTGAAACAGAAATAAGCAAATTGAACATATTTTTTTCTTCCTCGCTATGAAAGCCAAAAAGGCTTAAAATATCCTCTTTTACATACAGATGTGTGTATAATTTAACCTTTTCAAGGGCCTCTATTTGAGTATATGTATTCAAACTTATGTGGAGAAGATATCCAACACCATTCACGTCTAGGTAGACATGAGTTGGGTTTTTAAAGCTTAATTTTCCTTCGATATATGCGTACATGGTCTAATTTATTACGTAAAGTTAAGATTTATCAAGACATATTAATAAATTTCATAATATGTTCTATTCAATAGTATCCGTATTTTGCGCAAAAATTGTTAAAACTTATATGCATCGAATATTAATACTTGGATCTGGCGGGAGAGAACATGCTTTGGCTTGGAAAATTTGCCAGTCAGATCTATGTCAAAAGCTATACACAGCACCCGGAAATGGAGGAACATCATCAGTGTCTCAAAATGTTGATTTGGATATTTCTAACTTTCGTCAAATTGCTGAATTTTGCGAATGGAAAAATGTCGAATTTATCATTGTAGGTCCTGAACAACCATTGGTTGATGGAATCGTAGATTATTTTTTAGAAAATCATCCTAAGATTAAAGTTTTTGGTCCAGATAAACAGGCTGCACAGCTGGAAGGATCTAAAGATTTTGCAAATCAATTTATGGCTAAATACAATATTCCAACTGCAGGATCTAAATCTTTTGAACTTGATCAATTGAATGAAGGCTTAGAGCATATAAGAAATTCCAAGGGTCCTTATGTTTTAAAGGCTGATGGATTAGCAGCAGGGAAAGGGGTTTTGATTATTGAAGACCAAGAGGAAGCTTTAATCGCTTTTAAGGAGATGCTCGGGGGCAAATTTGGCAAGGCTTCCTCCAAAGTGGTGATTGAAGAGTTTTTAGATGGCATCGAATTTTCAGTCTTTGTACTAACTAACGGTAAGGAGTATGTTCTTCTTCCAGAAGCCAAAGATTATAAAAGAATTGGAGAGGGAGATCAAGGCTTAAATACGGGGGGAATGGGCGCTGTTTCACCCGTGCCATTTGTCGACGAAAACATGATGAAAAAAGTCAAAGACAGAATTATCCAACCGACAATTAATGGCTTCAAAGCTGAAAACATGAACTATACGGGCTTTGTTTTTATTGGTTTGATTAAGGTTGGAGAGGACCCTTATGTCATTGAGTACAATTGTAGAATGGGAGATCCTGAAACAGAGGTTGTTATACCTCGCATAGAATCTGATTTAATGGAATTAATCCAAGCGGCTTTTGAATATAATTTATCTGAGAAAGAGATCAAAACAACTAGTCAATCTGCTTGTACAGTAATGATGGTATCTGGCGGATATCCTGAAAAATATGAAAAGGGAAAGTCTATAGAAATTCCAGAAAAATGCAACGGAAGTTTGATATTTCATGCTGGAACAAAAAGCACTAAAAATGGCTTATTTACCAATGGAGGTAGGGTGCTGGCAATTACTTCTTTCAATGATAATTTTCAGGATGCTGTTATACAATCAATGAATCTTGCGGATAAAATTAATTTTGAAAATAAGTTCTTTCGTCGTGACATTGGATTTGATCTATAAATGAAATATAGCAGCAAAGAAATATTAGAAATTACTGGTGCTCGACTAATCAATAAGTCTTTGAATATCAATGATATATCATCTGTTGAATACGATACACGAAAGATTTTTAATGGATCGAAAGCATTATTTGTAGCCTTTTTAGGGAATAATACTGATGGCCATAAGTTTATTGCTAATGCTTATGAAAAGGGGGTTAGAAATTTTATGATAAGTGAAGAAAATTTAAACCTTGACCATTATGCTTATGCAAATTTTTTCCTGGTAGAGGATCCCTATTTGTCTATTCAAAAAATAGCTGGAAATCATCGAAAAAAACAAAAGGCAAAAGTGATTTCTATTACAGGTAGTAATGGGAAAACAATAGTCAAAGAATGGTTGTCCCAGTGTTTATCAAGGACTAAAAAAGTTGTTAAAAGCCCTGTTAGTTTTAACTCACAATTAGGTGTCGCGTTAAGCCTTCTTTTAATTGAAGAGGATCACGATTTTGCTATAATTGAAGCAGGAATTTCTGCTCCGAATCAAATGGAAAATCTCGAAAAAATCATCAAACCACAGATTGGAATTTTGACAAATATTGGTGATGCTCATAGTGTTGGCTTCAAAAATAAAAAACAAAAACTTTCTGAAAAACTTAAGCTATTTACCGAGAGTGAAAAAATTATAGCGAATATAGATGACAAAATAATAATTGAAACACTTTCTCAAAAATTTGTTGGATCAACGTTTAGTACTTGGTCAAGTTCAAATTCTAGTGCCAAGTACTTGGTTGTTATAAATAAACACTCCGATCATGCTTTGATTGAAGTGAAGAACAGTGAAAATTTTCCTCAATATAAGGTACCATTTAACGATGACGCTTCTCTGGAAAATATAATCCATGTTATTCTCACATTAACAGAACTTGGTATTGATACAAAGGAAATACAAGCTGGTATTTTATCTCTTGATAACCTTCCTATGCGGTTGGAATTAAAAGAAGGTCTGCATGAATGCTTAATACTTGATGATAGTTATTCATTTGATATAGAATCCTTGAAGATTGGGGTCAAAGAGCTGTACAATAATGCAAATGGTCGAGAAAAATCCATCATAATTAGTGATTTGGATGATCAAAATGCAAGTATCAGAGCATATCAGCAAATTGTAAAAATTTTATCTCAGGTTTCGCTGAAAAAGTTAATTGTTATAGGAACGAAATTACATGAAATCATTGATAAACAGAATGATGTAATTGCCTACGAAAGATATGAATCCGCAGCAGATTTCTTAAGTAAGTATGACCTATCACTTTTTCAGAATGAGATTATTTTGGTAAAGGGTGCTAGAAGATTTACTCTAGATAGCATTTCTAAAAGAATTAGCGCAAGACGGAATAAGACGATTTTAGAAATAGACCTATTTGCCTTGAGTGAAAATATTGATTATTTCAGAAATAATATTCCTCGATCAACAGGCTTAATGGCGGTACTTAAAGCCTCTGCTTATGGGAGTGGAACCCAGCATTTAAGTGCTATCATTAACAATAAGTCTATCGATATTTTAGCAGTAGCCATCATTGAAGAGGCTATTGAAATGAGAAAAGCGGGCGTGAAGAAGGATATCCTCATATTTAACCCACATCCTGATAGTTTAGATTTAGTCAGTGAATATGATTTTGAAATTGAACTTTCTAACAAATCAATGGCTAATGCATTGATATCTTTTGTAGAAAGAAATGATTCAAAAATCAAAATACATTTGAAGTTGGATACAGGAATGAATCGTTTAGGTTTTAAAGAAAATGATTTCTCTTTTGTTAGTAAAATCATTAATCATTCAAAAATAATTACAAAAGCAATTTTTTCTCATTTAGCGGCTAGTGACGATCTAGCTCATGATGATTTTTCAAAAAGTCAGTTAGCATTATTTTCTAGATGGTACAAAGAACTGACAGTAAATAGTTATACCAAACCATTAAGACATGTTTTGAATTCAAGTGGTGCGTTAAGATTTCCTAATTATCAGTATGATTATGTTAGGGTTGGTCTTGGTTTGTATGGCTTAGATTTAATGAATCAGAAGAATAACCATCTGACCAAAGTTCATAGTTTGAAGTCCTACATTGTTCAAATTAAGGATGTTAATGAAGGAGAAACGGTAGGTTACGGCAACAATTTTAAACTGGAAAAATCAGCAAGAATAGCGATAATTGGAATTGGATATGCTGATGGTTTAATGCGTTTAGCAGGCAGTAAATCATATAAAATGGTGGTGAAAGGTCAGAAAGCACCCTTGATTGGGAATATATGTATGGATCTTTGCATGCTGGATATTTCAGAGTTGGAGGGCATAAGTGAGGGAGATGAGGTACTCATTTTTGGTAAAAATCACCCAATTGAGGTACTTTCAGAGGCATGTGAGACCATTCCTTATGAAATTCTAACAAGAGTCGCCCCAAGAGTTAAAAGGTTATACATTCAATAAATTCAGGCCTTCATTCGTTGGATTTTTTTAAATTTGTGCTCCCTTAAATGGGCAGTTTTAAAGTTTAATAAAATCTCAAATGGTAAGAAATACATTACTTTTCGTCTTTAGCTTATTTATATTTTCCAATACAATCTGGGCGCAGAATGGCGATGTGTTGTTTTCTGTGAATGGAAAAGACATTTCAGTTTCCGAATTTGAATACATCTACAATAAGAACAATGGGGATGATGCAGATTATTCTAAGCAAAGTTTGGAAGAATACTTAGATCTCTATACGAAGTTTAAATTAAAAGTTGAAAAGGCAAAAGCAATGGGCCTTGATACTGTCAAAAGATTACAGAACGAACTGGAAGGTTACAGGAAGCAATTGGCAAGCAGTTATCTTGTAGATAAAGAGGTTTCTGAAAAGTTAATCAACGAGGTCATCGAAAGAAGCAATACTGATGTTGAGGTTGCTCATATTTTTGTTGCTAGTCCCTCAAGTGCATCAGTTCCTAAAAGGGAAGCTGCTCTTGAAAAGATCAATACCATCTATGGTGAATTGCAGAGAGGGAAGGCATTTGGAGAAATGGCAAAAAAATTCTCAGAAGACAAAAGATCTGCACTAAAGGGAGGTGTTTTGGGATTTTATGTGGCCATGCTTCCTGCAGGATTTTATGAATTTGAAAGTGCAATGTACAATACCGCTGTAGGAGATTATTCTGCTCCTATCAATTCTAAATTGGGACATCACATTATAAAAGTATTGGCAAAGCGACCAGCTAGGGGAGAGATGGAAGTTTCGCATATTCTTATTAAGAAAACCAACAAAGGATCTAAAACCTTGATTGACTCTTTGCACAATGAATTGGAACGAGGACAAGATTTTGGAAAACTAGCAATGAATTATTCCGAAGATCCAAACACCAATACAAAGGCAGGATATCTTGGATTCTTTGGTATCAATAAATTCGATAAAAAATTCGAAGATGCAGCCTTTGATTTAAAAAGTGATGATGAGTACTCAATGCCCATCGAAACTCAATTTGGATACCATATCATTAAGCGTCATTCTAAAAAAATAGAATTGGATGAAGCAAAAAGAAGAAGGAAAATCCAAGGAGTAATATCAAAAGATGAAAGATTTGCTGCCGCTAAAAAGGGATTGGTAAAGAAGATTATAAAAGAAGTTGATCTCAAAGAAAATAAAATAGCTCTTTCAAAATTTATTGCTTCTCTAAATGAAGATTTTTATTCCTACAAATGGAGAGTTCCTGAAAACATCGAAGATCTTGATCTCTTAAAAATTGGCGATCATTACACTAAAAAATTAGAGGACTTCGCAAACTATTGTAAAAAGGATACTAAAAGTAGACTACGTTATAATAAGGCAGCCCCTCTAGAAGAGTCGGTTAACGATTTGTATGAAAGATATTTGGATGAAAGAATGCTGGCATATGAAGAAGCAAATTTGGCAAATAAATATCCTGAGTTCAAAGCTTTAATGCGTGAATATGAAGAAGGGATTTTATTGTTCGAAGCAACAAAAATGGAAGTATGGGACAAAGCAAGTCAAGATTCTGTTGGATTGACAAATTTCTATAACTCCAATAAAGAAAATTATATGTGGGGCGAAAGATTGGAAGTGGAAGATGTTACTATAACTACCAATGATCAAAAATTGTTAGCAAAAATCTTGAAGAAGGCGAAAAAGAATGATTTACAATCCTTGATGTCCAGCTTCAATAAAGATGGAAATGAAATCATTACATCTAGTAAAAGAGTGATACAAAAGGAAAGCAAAGGAATCGATGATATACCATGGGGTAAAATCGGAGGAATGACAAAAGTATTGAGTAAGGATGATACCCACACATTTACGAAAGTGAAATCTGTGATTGCACCAACTCACAAAACTTTAAAAGAAGCTAGAGGATATATTATTGCGGATTATCAAGACTTGTTGGAGAAAAATTGGATCGAAGATTTGCAAAAGACTTTTAAAGTTGATTTGAATCAAAAGGTATTTGACTCACTAATTAAAAAATAAAGGTGAGAGTTTGGCTGATATACTTTGCTATCATTTTCTTTTGTATTGCTTGTGAAACGAAAGTGGACAGTACAAAGACGCTTATCGTCAAGGTGGCAGGTGAAATGCTTTACTATGAAGATTTTCAAGAAATGATTCCTCCCAACTCTAGCCCTTCTGATAGTGCCGAAATTGTGAATCATCATATTGATAAGTGGATCAAAGAGGCTTTGTTTATTAATCAAGCAAGGAAAAAGATAGATGAAAAAGAAATCGACGCCTTGGTACAAGATTATAGAAATTCTCTATTGGCTCACAATTATGAATCTTATTTAATAGAAAACAATTTAGATACACTGATCAGTGATATTGAAATTGATAATTATTATGAGACTAATCGGTCAGATTTTATTTTGGCAGAACCAGCTTATCTGATGTATATGATTCTAATTCCTTACAAAGAAAAAAGTGAATTTGTAGACAATTGGAAAGCAGATAATTGGGAGGAAATAGAAGAGAAATGTAAGTCGAAAAGATATTGGCACCACTTAAGTGATAGTCTTTGGGTGACCAATAAAGGACTGGAGGCATTTCTACCAAATAATATTGCTTCTGAAGTCACTTTCAAAAAAGGATTTTACAAATCCTCAAAACGTGATAGTATGTACTATATGATTGAAGTGAAAGATAGACTTAAACCAGGAAATGAGGCGCCTAGAACAGTGGTTCAAAAACAAATTGAAAAATTAATATTACATAAGAGAACTAGGAGCTTACTAGAAAGTGAAAAAGCAAAACTATACGAAGATGCAATTTCAAAAAGTACCGTAGTTACCTATTCCGATAAATAAAGTAACTTATAAAAGTTATAATTAAAATGATGAATAAATTACTAATAATAATTCTTGCTTTGTTCCCTCAATTGTTAATTGGTCAAGAAAGACTAAGTATAGATAAGGTAGTAGCAAAAGTAGGTTCAGAAATTATTTTACTTTCTGATGTGGAATCTCAATATGCCTTCACACGATCCCAAGACCCTACAGGCGCCTTTGGAAAGTGCGAGATACTTGAAGCAATGATTGGTCAAAAATTAATTGTACATCAAGCCAAGTTGGATAGTATTATTGTTTCAGATGCAGAAGTTGATGCACAGATTGATTTCAGAATAAGTAGTGTGCTTCGACAGATGAATGGAGATGAAGAAAGGTTTGAAGAGTATTATCAAATGTCTGTTGACGAAATGGCCGAAAACTTAAGGGAAGATATGGTTTCTCAATTATTGGCTGAAAGAATGCAGCAGCAAATATTGACTGAAGTAGAAATCACTCCACAAGAAGTACAGGACTTTTTTAATACCATACCAAAAGATAGTCTTCCTTTTCTAAGTGCAGAGGTAGAAATTGCAGAAATCATTGGCACACCAAAGGTGAATGAAATAGAAAGATTAAAGGCACTACAAGAAATCTTAGAAGTAAGGAAAAAAATAATGGATGGAGAAGAGGATTTTGCTAGCATGGCAAAAAAACATTCTGATGATCCTGGTTCAGGTTCTCTAGGCGGTGAGTTAGGATTTGCTGAAAGGGGCTCATATGTTCCAGAATTTGAGGCTGAAGCATATCAATTAGAAATTGATGAAATATCAGAACCTGTAGAAACCGAGTATGGATTTCATATCATACAATTAATCGCAAGAAGAGGAAATAAGATAAAGTTAAGACACATCTTGGTTTCTCCTGAAGTAACTTATGAAGATGTTGAGTTAGCTAGAATGGAACTTGATTCGGTAAAATTAATGCTAGAAAATGAAGAAATTGAATGGCTCAAAGCAGTCAATAAGTATTCTTCAGAATCCGCCCAGAGTTATAATAATGGAGGTAGATTACAGAATCCAAATACTGGTAAAACAGTTTTCCAAACATCTGAACTTCCTCCTGAAATATTTTTTGCCACAGAAGAAATGGAAGTAGGACAAATATCTGTTCCTTTAGAATTTACAGGACCAAGAGGAGATACACAATATCGAATCATAAAATTAATGTCTCGAACAAAGCCACATAAGGTCAGTCTTGAACAAGATTATGCAAAGATTCAACAGCTTGCGAAAGAAAATAAAAAGAATAAATACTTTGCTGATTGGGTCACTGAAAAACTTGAAGAGACTTTTATAAAATTAGATGAGGGATATTTGGAGTGTCCAACCATTGAAAAGTACCTAAAATAGGAGAAAAAAAAAGACCGGTTCGAACCCCCCGATGAACCGGTCCAAAGAAGAACTTAATCACTTAAGTACTCTCCTTCTGTAATCTGAACAGTTACTAGTCTGCGAATACCTTGCCAAAAAGACATTTGGAACTAGCAGTTTTTTGGCACTTTTTCAGTGCTCTTTTCAACTGTTAGAATCTCAAGACATTATATATTTATCTTTTTTGTTTTATCGCGATTTTTAGAAAATAAATCAGAAGAATAAAAGCTTATTTGAATCACTGAACACCCCATATATTTGACTACGAAGCCTTGCTTGTCAATATTCTACTTTTCTTACTTAGCTTCCTCTTGATCCTATTTCCTGACCCGTTGTCAGTGCTATTTGCCAGTTTTTCAGCAACAATTTTTACATTTGCCGCCGGTAAAGCCATTATGGCACAAGCTTGCCGATGGTATTGTATTTGCCTAAAAAGTATAAAAAGAACCAAACATGCAAAAAGGAACAATTAATGTACAAACGGAGAATATCTTTCCGATCATTAAAAAGTTTTTATACAGTGATCAAGAGATATTTTTAAGAGAACTTGTATCAAATGCTATAGATGCAACAAGCAAGTTAAAAACGCTCTCTTCTCGAGGAGAATTTAAAGGGGAACTAGGAGATTTGACTATTGATATTATTCTTGATTCTGATAATAAAACACTGACAATAAGAGACAGAGGAATTGGTATGAATAATTCCGAAGTTGAAAAATATTTGAACCAAGTTGCTTTTTCATCAGCTCATGATTTTTTGAAGAAGTATAAAGATGACACAAATATTATTGGTCATTTTGGTCTCGGTTTTTATTCTGCCTTCATGGTTGCTGATACAGTCGATGTTATCACCAAGTCATACAAAAAAAGTAAAGCGGTTAAATGGAGCTGTAATGGCGAACCAGAATACACCATCGAAGACGCTGATAAAAAAGACAGAGGAACAGATATTGTTTTGCATATTTCAGATGATAGCAAAGAGTTTTTAGAAAAGGATAGAATACAAGGTTTATTGGATAAGTATGGTAAATTTTTACCTATTCCAATTCGATTTGGTACAAAAACTGAATATTATTTTGAAGGAGAAGGAGAGGATAGAATTCAAAAAACGAAAGAAGTTGACAATATAGTTAACAATCCTAAGCCACTTTGGAAAAAGAAACCAACAGGCATTAAGGATGAGCAATACAAAGCGTTCTATAAAGAACTATATCCAATGTCTGAAGAACCAATGTTTTGGATCCACCTTAACATTGACTTCCCTTTTAATCTTACCGGTATCTTATATTTTCCAAAACTTGGGAACAATTTAGAAATACAAAAGAATAAAATTCAATTGTATTCAAATCAGGTTTACGTTACTGATGATGTGAAAGAAATTGTACCTGAGTTCTTATTATTGCTTCATGGTGTAATTGATTCGCCAGATATTCCTTTGAATGTATCTAGATCATATTTACAAAGTGATTCGAATGTTCGAAAAATAACTACCTACATTACAAAAAAGGTCGCTGATAAGTTAAAACAACTTTATAAAAAAGATGAAGCAGGGTTTAAAGAGAAGTGGAATGACATTGGTGTCTTTGTAAAATACGGAATGCTTTCAGATGAAAAATTCTATGATAAAGGAAAAAATTTCGCTCTTTTAAGTAATACAAAAGGTGAACACTATTTGATCGACGAGTATCTGGAGAAAATTGCCAATACTCAAACCAATAAGTACGACAAAAAAGTAATTGTATATACGCATGATGAAAAAGCACATCATAGTTATATCAAATCTGCAGAGGCAAAAGGATATGATGTTGTCGTTTTCAATCATATCATCGATAATCACTTTATTCAACATCTTGAGCAAAAATTAGAAAATGTTTCTTTTGCAAGAGTTGATGCAGATACTATTGACAAATTAATAGAGAAAGATGGAGAAGAAAAATCTAATTTGGATGAAAAACAACAAGAGAAGGTAAAGTCTATCTTTACCGCCGCTGTTGGAGAACAAGCTGGACTGAATATCGAATTAAGATCACTATCAGAAAATGACCATCCTGTTATGATTACCAAACCAGAGTTTATGAGAAGAATGCAAGAGATGCAAGCAATTCAGGGTATGAATAATATGTTTCCAGAAACATACAATGTTGTGGTAAATAGTAATCATTCTCTTGTTTCTGAGCGTTTATTAAAAATGAGAGACGCTTCAAAAAAGGAAGATTTTGCCAATTACTTGATCATGTTGGCAAAATTGAATCAGAATATGTTGAAAGGGGAGGAAATGTCAGATTTTATTTCTAAGAGTTTAGAGTTTATGAAATAACTTTAGCTTGCACATATAAAATATAGGAGCGGTTTTTTGCCGCTCTTTTTTTATAATTCTATTAATTTATCGCCAACTCTGATTGGGCCTTCTTCTAAACAGATGGCATTCGCTCCGAAATATATTTTATTTGATATTTTTCGATACCCGGCAAGTGTTTTAAGAGGTTCTTTACCGCTTTGTCCGGTATCTTGATTGATGGTAATAACATGACATCGAGCACAAGGTTTAATGATGCGAAATTTATAATCACCTAATTGGATTTTGTCCAGTTCATCTTCATGATGGGCTATCTTTGTACTTATTACAATATTTGCTCTAAATCGGTTGTAGGGAAGAGCTTCCTGAAGTTTTTGATTTAAGTTTTCTAAGCTTGCTGAGCCTAGTATTAAATATGGATAGCCATCAGCAAAACTAAGATCAGTTGTTTTTGGTGATTTTATCAAAGATTTTTTTCGATGGCTTTGCTTATTCATCTTTACGAGTTTGCATTTTACTCCGAGCAAATCCGAAAACCAATCATGAGCTTCATTCGAAATTTCAATTGCATTTACTTGATGTTTCCATATTGTTGTATCAATTAATTCACCATCTTCTTGTTGAAGATCTACATTTAGCAGTTGATCTAAGTATTTTATTTCTAATTGGTTATTTGAAATATGGCATTTGATTAAGGCCATATTTGGTATTTCTCTTTGCGATAAAAATTTTCCATTATGATCAACAAGCATATATCTGCGATCATGTTCAAATCCTCTTTCCATTGCATAGGCCTCTGATAAAGAAATGCCACCAAGGCCTTTTATTGGATAAATGGTTATTTGATCTATGGTCATGATTTATTTTTTAATAAAAATGATATCGGATGAACTTGGCAATAGTGCTTGTAAAAATGGAAAAGTATTTAACATTTTGAAATAGAAGCCTAAAGCTAATGAAGAAGTATTTTGAGATTTGTGATCATAGTAATGTTCTACTTCAAAATTTAAGGCAGAACCAATAAGTTTTAAATTTTGAGGAATTAGGACATCTTCTGGAATTGCCTCCCTTTGATTGTTTACATATTTATAATGCAATTTGTAGAATAATTTAGAACAAGTCGGTTCATAGAAAAAAACACATTTGCCAGAAGGCTTAAGAATCCTATGGACTTCTGAAAGCGTCTCCTCCATTTTGACAAAATGATGTGCAGCTGCATAACAAAACACAAGATCGAAAGAAGTATCTGCAAAAGGAAGAGCATAGCTTTTACAAGCTAGCGTATTTTCCATTTTAACTTTAAACAATTCTTCCCAATAACTTATGGATTGTATTGCATATGGACTTATGTCAGTTACCGTAAATGAAGCTTCTGGAAGTTTCCATCTTTTCATAAAGCAAGAGGCCCAACCTTGGCCAGCACCTAATTCTAGCACATCTTGTGAAGACTTAATATGTTGTATTCGTTTGTCAATCTTGGTATTTAATATTTTGAATTGCTGAGACTTGTTAAGAAAGTTTGCCAAACTAAATGAATCTGGGTTTTCGTATTTGCTCTTCTTCCAAAATTCAATTTCTATTTTTTCTTTTTCAATTAAATCCATTCAATTATTTTACTCAGTTGAATTCCATAACATATATATAATGATATGTAATTTATATTAATCACAATTTCTTAATTATATTTGATTCTTTAATTAACTAACAAAATAATTTCAAATGAGTAAATTCGACGAGTGCATTGCTACTTACGAAAAAGAGTTCTCAAAATTGAAAGTTAAGACTGACTCTAAACTTTTAAGAGCTGTTGCGAAAGCATGTGGTCCTTCTTTATATCGTGCTGATGCTTCAAAAGTATCTTCAAGTGATCCAGAAGAACTTAAAAGAGTTAAGAAAAATTTCTTAATCAAAAAACTAGGACTAAAAGATGGTCCTAAATTGGATGATGGAATTGCAGAGGTTGTAAAAATTCTTGGTGCCAAGAATAGAAATAAGTACAGAGCTATGTTTTACTACTTATTGGTAAAACACTTCAGAAAAGCTAGTGTATTTAAGTAAGACCAAAGTAGAATTAAAAAACCCTCGAATATAATTCGGGGGTTTTTTCTTGGGGTCACTTTGCTGTTTCTAAAGCACCTAAATAGGTAAAAAGCAAGACAAAGCAAGCGATTGCAAAAATGATCATGGGCATTAGGTTCTATTGGTTAAATAATGATTTAGTTAATAGTCGTAATAGCTGCAATGCAACTATCATTCCTATTATATAAGGAAGTTAAGTAATATTTAAAAAAGATGCAATAGCTGAAGAAATTTATATATTGAAAACCATTAGTGGATTTTTGCTTAATGAAGAATATGAAGGACAATAAAGACGGAATTAAAACCTATCAAGATTCATTGGATTTTCTTTATAATCAGCTGCCAATGTTTCAAAAGACAGGTAAGATTACAGGCAAAATAGACTTAAGAAAAATTAAGGCTATCTGCTCATGGCTTGGTAACCCACATGAAAATTTGATCTGCATTCATATTGCAGGAACAAATGGCAAAGGAAGTATCTCACATTTTTTGGCAGCAATACTTGCTCACCATGGATTGAAAGTCGGACTTTATACTTCCCCTCATTACAAAGACTTCAGAGAAAGGATAAAAATTAACGGAAATTTAGTTTCGAAACGCTTTGTTACAAAATTTACTGAAAGGTATCGATCGGAATATCATAATAAGATTAAGCCCTCTTTTTTTGAACTTACCGTTGGTATGGCCTTTGAATATTTTTCAATTGAAAAATGTGATATTGCTATCATTGAAACAGGATTGGGTGGAAGACTTGATTCAACCAATATCATTACTCCCATACTTTCAATAATTAGTAATATAAGTTTCGATCATCAAGGTTTTCTTGGTAACACACTTTTGTCGATAGCCTTTAGTAAAGCTGGTATTATTAAAAATCAAGTTCCAGTTTTAATTGGCGAATATCAGAAAGAAGTTTGGCCTTTATTTTCTAAAACAGCTAAAGAATTAAACTCAAAAATTTATAGAGCAGATCGTTTGATAACACTTAAAGCTAACTCCACTTCCGTAAATGTGATTAAGGGACAAAAAGAATACAAAATTAAATTTGATTGGCTTGCTGAATATCAATTGCGAAATCTTAGAACAAGCTTGGCTGCAATGCATCTTCTTGATAAGATTCTTGCCAATTTTAAGTTTGATGAGAAAAGAATAAAAACAAGTCTACCAACCTTGCTTTCCAATTGGAAGTATATGGGAAGAATGCAACAATTACAATCAAACCCAAGGATTGTGATTGATAGTGCTCATAATGAGGCAGGTATTATACAATGGCGTAAAATGATTGATGCTCAGAAGTTTGATAGATTACATGTAGTTATAGGAGTTGTAAGAGATAAAGATCTCTCTAGTATTTTGGAATATCTCCCTAAACCTGCCAAGTATTACTTTGTTCAAGCTAAAATTCCTAGAGCGATGGAAAAGGAAAAATTGCAAATTGAAGGGGCAGAACAAGGATTAATTGGAAAATCTTATAGTTCTGTTGCAAAAGGATTAGCAGCTGCTAAAGGATCAGCTTCCGACAAAGACCTTATTACTGTAATTGGTAGTATTT
Organism: Saprospiraceae bacterium; assembly: GCA_020630955.1. Classification (GTDB taxonomy): domain Bacteria; phylum Bacteroidota; class Bacteroidia; order Chitinophagales; family Saprospiraceae; genus JAHDBF01. The sequence goes on along the minus strand of JAHDIE010000006.1, from coordinate 64,466 downwards.
TTGTTCTTGCAGAGATAGTTTAAAACCATTTTTCCAAAATCTTGTTCAGTTTATTATGTCCAAAAAGAAAATAATCATCGCCGTATCTGGATCAAGTGGATCCGTCTATGCAAAAAGACTGATTGACAAACTTTCTATGTACGATGATGTTGAGGTTGGATTGGTCATGAGTGATAATGCGATTATTAATTGGGAGATTGAAATTGGACCTTTTAATCATGAAGACTTTCCTTTTAGAATCTATGGCAAAAGAGATTTTAATGCTCCCTTTGCTTCGGGTTCAACTGGCTACAAACATATGGTTATAATCCCTTGCTCCATGGGAATACTAGGTCGTGTCGCTCATGGTGTTTCTAACGATCTAATGACAAGGGCAGCTGATGTGATACTAAAAGAAAAACGCAAACTAATCCTAGTGGCAAGAGAGACTCCCCTAAGTCTTATTCATCTTGAAAACATGAAGCTTCTCACCCTAGCTGGGGCATTGATTTTACCCGCTATTCCTTCGTTTTATTCTAAGCCAAAGAGCATTGAAGAACTGGTTGATACGGTTGTAGATCGAATCATTGATCATCTAGATATGAAACAAGAAACATTCCGTTGGTCTGAATAATTTACCCTATTTTAGATATTCGGACTTTTTAGTCTTCCATACTTTCTGATCTTCTAGCATTCCTAACTTTCAGACATTTTGATCCCTATCACTTTGTCTTTTTCGAACCCTAAGGATCAACATCAATTATTATTCTAACTGACTTCATTATCTTGTCCTTTTTAATTTCTTGAATGGAATAGTGAAGAATTTCTTTGATGGCTTTTATTGCTTTTCCATTTCTTTCCATCTTAATCATGATTTGCTCGATGTACATTCCACGGAGTCGGGCGACTCCTGGCTGTGTTGGACCTAATATTCTTTTACCTAATTTTTGTTTTAGAATTTTAGCAAGGTTGTTGGCTGTTTCTCGAACAGTGATGGGCGTTTTATGTTTTAGGGTCAGACAAACCAATCTGTAATAAGGGGGATATAAAAATGAGTTTCTTTCGTGCAATTCTCTTTTGTAAAATCTTGTAATATTATTTGATACCGTTTCATTAATAACATCATGAGCCGGACTGAATGTTTGTAAAATAACTTTTCCTTGTTTTATTCTTCTACCTGCTCGGCCAGCAACTTGTGTAAACAATTGAAAGGCTCTTTCACTTGCTCTAAAGTCTGGGAAAAATAAGCTTTTATCCGCATTTAGAATTCCAACCAATGAAATGTTTTCAAAGTCTAGTCCTTTTGTGACCATCTGGGTTCCGACAAGGACATCTATTTTTTTCAATTCAAAATCACTTAAAATCCTTTCGTAATTGGCTTTTGTTTTGGTGGTGTCATAATCCATTCTAGCAATCTTAGCTGCCGGTAGCATCGACTGTAATTCATCTTCAATTTTTTCTGTACCAAATCCCAGTTTTGACAACCTATTATTGCCACAATCAGGGCAAACATGTTCAAGTCTTTCACGATGACTACAATAATGACATCTTAATTCTTGGAAATATTGATGAACAGTAAGCGACAAATCACAGTTTGGACACCCAGCATTCCAACCACATTTATTACATCGCAATGTAGGTGCATAACCCCTTCGGTTTTGAAACAGGAGTACTTGTTCGCCTATTGACAATGCTTCAGTGATGCCATCCATTAATTCTTTACTGAAATTTGCTCTTACCTCTCCGGCTTCATATGATTTTCTGAGATCTACAACTTCAATTTTTGGAAGAACGGCTTCACCATGCCGCTTCAATAATTTGACCAATCCAAACTTTCCATTGATCGTATTAAGATATGTTTCTAAGGAAGGGGTAGCTGAACCTAATAATACTTTTGCTTCATATTGCCGTGAAAGGTAGATGGCTGTATCTCTTGCATTATACCTTGGAGCTGGGTCATTCTGCTTATAAGAAGGATCATGTTCTTCATCGATGATAATTAGGCCCAAATCTTTATATGGTAAAAATAGGGAAGATCTTGCACCCATGAATATTGCTTTAGACCCTTTTGCTTCATGATATAATTCTACTCGATCATTATTATTCATTCGACTATGATACAATCCAATTTGATCTCCAAATACTTTTTGAAGTCTTTGAATCAATTGTGTCGTCAATGCAATTTCAGGAACCAAATACAAAACCTGTTTTCCTTGATTAAGTTGCTCAATGATCAATTCTATATAGATTCGAGTTTTACCACTTCCAGTTATACCATATAACAATACATGATCCCTTTCTGCAAATAATGATCTAATTTCTTTAACTGCTTTTACCTGATCTGAGGATAAAGGGCTTGGCTTTATTTGATCTCCTTTATAGGATTTTAACCTTGAAACTTCTCTAGATTCTAATTGAATAAAGCTCTTTTTGATCAATGCTTTTGCAACAGATTGATTACATCCTGTTAGGTCGAATAGCTCCTTTTTTTTAAACCAAGTTTCTTCGGATTCAGATGACATATTTTCCAAAGCAAGCAAAAGATCTCTTTGTTTCTCCGAACGACCACAAGATTCTAGGGCTAATTCAAATCCTTTTTCACTTTGAAGCTCAGGTGATAGACTAATAAAGTCTGCTGTTTTAACTTTGTACTTTGCAACCAGCTCTTCTTCTATTTTTATTATCCCTTTATCAATAAGATTTCGAATGTGAGGATAGACTGTTTTTTGCTGTATTATTTCTTGAACTTTATCAATACTTAGATCTTGTTGTATGGAAACGGCTTCGGCGATTAAAAATTCTTTATCAGGTAGTTGGTCGATGTGATCCAGATAATTTGAATTGGTTTGCAATATTGTTTCACTATTTAACTTCAAACCTGATGGTAAGACCATATTCATGACTTCCCCTATCGTACAACAGTAATAAGACGCCATCCAATTCCAAACTTTTAGTTGACGATCATCCACTATCGGTATATTGTCCAGAACGGAAATTATTTGCTTAATCTTGATCGTTTCTTCAGGCTCTTTTTCTAGGATTGTATGTACAAGCCCAGCATATAATTTGTTCCTTAGAGGTACTTCGACTCTAACTCCTATTTGGATTGCATTGGATAGCTCTTCTGGAACCTTGTAGGTGGTTTCCAAAGGTATTGCAAGAGGGAGTATAACATTTATATAAATATCAGACACAGATAATAAACAATGAATAAGGCAGAAAGATATTAATTAATTACTGGAGGACTTTATTTTTCGAAGCTTAGATTAGCTCGAATTGGATAATGATCAGAAAATTTAACTTGATTGACCTCATGGCTCAAAATCTTGAAGTTTTTATCTGGAATTATATAGTCAATGCGCAAAAAAGGATAAGTTTCTCCAAAAGTAACTCCCAGGCCTTTTCCTTTTGCCCGGAAAGTATCCTGTCTATTCTTTGTAAACAATCGATAAGTATAAGATTGTGGGACATCGTTCATGTCTCCTGCCATAATTACAGGATAAGGAGATTTCCTTACATGATCCATCAGTTTGTCAAGTTGTTGTTTTCTTTTGATTGCATGTCCAGTGTATGAACTTAATATACCTTTAAATCCAATCCAAGTTTCTTCATTGAGATCTGCTTCCTCAAGTAATGCATCAGTTTGTTTACTAATTAAGTTTGAACTAAGGTGATAACTATAAATTCGAGCTTTACCAGCTGGAAAATTGATGTCAGCCCAGACTGCCTCTCCAGTATTTCCTCCAATTTTAAGGACTCCTTTATCTAGAATTTGATATTTTGAAAAAATAGCCATCCCATATATGCTTCCAATGTATTCGTGATCTGGTAAGATTAGATGTAATAAAGTTTCGTCAGTTCTTCCCTTTTCTTGGAAACAAAAAACATCAATATCTCGCTGAGTATTTGTAATAAAATTTGTCAGCGCACTGATCGTAGTTTTATCTTTTTTATCAAAATGCAGCCCTCTTACATTGTAACTGAGTATCCTAATTGTTTCAACTTCGCTGGACTCTGAATTTCCCATTTGCATAAATCCACCTAATGAATTCCAACCAAATAGTAATATCATTCCTGAAAAAAAAGCGTATCTCCCTTTATTAAAAATCCAATAAATGACAAATAGAATATTAATAAATACCAAAATGGGAAAGAAGAGTCCAAAGAGGGAAATATGTTGTAAAGTTTCTGGATTTACCCAAGGAGCTAGGTAGGATGCAAGCAGTGCCAATCCAAAACATATGTTTACAAAATATATGAGTTTTTGCACTTATTCTTTTTTACTGGCTTGAGAAAGAAAATCTTTTTCCTCATCGCTCAGGTTGTCATAGCCTTTGTCATTTATTTTATCTAGGATTGCATCCAATTTGTTTTGATATCCTATTTCATCAGGATCCAGTTTTTTCTTGTTTGCTGTTTTCCCTTTGTGATAGACAACTGACATAGCTGCTTTTTTGGTTGGTGCTGGTTTTATAGGTTCTTGTCGGTTATTTATAAAATCAAAGAATTTTTGAAGTCCACTTGTCAAATCTTTACCGCTATGTAATCTTGCCACATATAGTATTCCAAACGTTGCTCCACCTAAGTGTGCGAAATGCCCGCCTGTATTAACCTGTCCTGCAGTACCAATCAAATCAAAAAATAACATCACAATGGCAATCCATTTTAATTTGACGGGACCAATAAGCAAAAGATGTAAATGATAATCTGGCGATAACATGGCAGCAGTCATTAACATGCACATAACAGCTGCAGAAGCTCCCATTGCCATCGATGCACTACCTGCCGATCCTGGTAACAAATAATTAAACAATACAAAAAATACTCCCCCTGCCAATCCTCCAAGGATATACAATGGAAGCATTCTTTCGTCTCCTAAAAAGTCCCCAACAATCCTTCCAAACCAATAAAGCAAAAGCATGTTCCATATCAAATGCCAGGTACCTTCATGTAAAAACATATGGGTAAACCAACCCCAAAAATAAACGTACACTTTTGGTATATCAGCATGGATGGTTAAGACATCAATTATATTTGTATAGATCTTCGAAACATCCCCAAATGTGGTAAATACAAAGACCATTTTGATAAAAACAAATACAGCAATGTTTACAAGAATAATCCTTGTAAGCATGTTTCCAGATTGAAACTGGAGCCTGATATCTTCTTTTATCGAACTAAACATATTAAATTAAATACAAATATATAACGCATTGATATACATTAAAACTTAAAATTGCTTTTTCTCCACAGCAAAATCAAAATAATTCCTGCAACAGCTCCACCGAGGTGTGCAAAGTGAGCAATGCCAGTCTTTCCTGAGATGCCTCCCAATAGATCCATCACCACAAGACCAACCGCCATATATTTGGCTTTGATGGGTATTGGAGGGATTAAAAGCATTAATTTGACATCTGGGAACATCATAATAAAAGCAAAAAGTACCCCATATATGGCCCCAGAGGCTCCTACAATGCCATGGTAGGAGATAAAAAAGTGAGTAATCATGGCAGCAAATCCTGCCACAAAATATAAGATCACAAATCGTTTCTCACCCAAAGCTCGCTCTACATACGGCCCTAAAAAGAAAAGTGACATCATATTAAACAACAAATGAGAAGTACTACCGTGCATAAACATGTGTGTAACTATGGTATAGGGTCTAAATCCTTCATGAAATATACCAAGATGATTTGGGTCGGTATTAAAGGGATAGGACATGTATAAATATGGTCCTATGTATGGAAAAATAACTGCGGTTAAGAAATAGACCCCAATGTTGACGATCAAAAGTTTCTTTACGACATCTGTAAGATTATTCATCTTTATAATTTATACTATGTAAACCGTTTTTTAATGTCATCGAGTTCATATGTAACGAAACATTTTTTACCGGAAGGTGATGTATAAGGATTTTCAGTGGCAAAAAGATCGTCTAACAAGTGTTGCATTTCTTCGATATCGAGCTTTTTACTTCTATTGATTGTGGAATTAACGGCTAATGAGAGTGCAAGGTTTTCATTATTGCCCAGATCAAGGTTTAAGTTTTCCAAATATTGGTTTATTACATTTTCAAGAACTTCATTAAAATTGCTTTCTTCCATCCCAGCGGTCATTCCATGAATTACAAAACTCCCATGTCCAAATGGCTCGATCTTGATTCCTAACTTCAATAATTTGGGGCAAAGTTCTTCCAAGGTCGAAGCTTTCTCAGGAGTAAAATCTATCGTTATTGGAAAAAGTAATTGTTGGACACCTAAGTTTTGGCCTTTCATAGCCTTTAGGTATCTTTCATAGAGTATTCTTTCGTGTGCATTTTGTTGATCTACGATGATAAACCCACTTCTTATTTGATTGACAATATATTGATTGTGCAATTGGAAAGGCTGACTACTTGCAAGTCCAACGTTGTTATTGTTCGATTCTTCTTCAAGCATTGAAACTGTACTAGGAAGTGTAATATGTTCATCTTCAGTTTCAGAACCTGTTTGGAATTCTCGATACATATTTTCCCAGGATTCGATTTCCTTTCTTTTTGCCCTTCTTTCTTCTACCGGCATATGCATTTTGAAACCCGGCTCCTTTTTGTCATATCCAGTTTCATTATATATCCTATCGAATGAAAGATCTTTATCAAAATCTAATGTTGGGGTGATGCTATATTTCGCTAGACATGCCTTTGTGGTCACCTTGAGGTAATTATAGATCAGTTTATCTTCCTCAAATTTAATTTCTTGTTTGGTTGGATGGATGTTGATGTCGATTGTTGAAGGATCGATGGCCAGATCCAAGATATAAAATGGATATTCGTCTTCGCCAAGCATATTGTCATAACCATTTTTAATAGCATGGTGTAGGTATGGACTTTTAATATATCTACCATTGACAAAAAGATACTGATCGCTTTTTGTTTTTTTATTGAGTTCTGGTCTTCCAATGTAACCGCTTATTTTTACCACATTGGTTTCTTCTTCGATTGGCACCAGTTTTTCATTGACATTTTTTCCAAAGATGTTTGTGATTCTTTGTCTTAGATTGCCTTCCGGCAAATGGTATATTTCATTCTCATTATGGATTAATCTAAATCCAACTTTTGGATTAATAATCGCAACTCTTTTAAATTCTTCTAATATATGATTGTATTCTGTTGCATCTTTTTTAAGGAACTTTCTTCGTGCTGGAACATTGTAAAATAGATTTTTTACAGATATGGAAGTACCTTTTGGTGTCTGACAATATTCTTGTTTCTTCAAAGAAGAACCATGAATTATTATTTCTGTTCCTAACTCTGCTCCTTCTTGTTTTGTCTTCAAGTGTAAATGAGAAATAGAGGCAATCGAAGGCATGGCTTCTCCACGAAATCCCATTGTTTTTATACTGAATAAATCTTGGGCATTTCTAATTTTAGAAGTTGCATGCCTTTCAAAACACATTCTAGCATCGGTTTCAGACATTCCTTTGCCATCATCAATAACCTGGATCAATGTTTTTCCTGAATCTTTGATAATTAATTGTATAGCATTGGCTCCTGCGTCGATGGAGTTTTCGAGCAGTTCCTTAACCACGGAAGCGGGTCTTTGGACAACTTCTCCCGCTGCAATTTGGTTGGCAATAGATTCTGGTAATAGCTGAATTATATCAGCCATAGTTTTGGGCTTTTATGAACTGCAATATGGTGGTTTTTTAGCGCTAGATAAAATAATTTATTCCACCGGTTGTGGAATACTTACGATTCCATTGCTTTTACAAAGTCAACAATAACAGTGCTTTTCAGAAATAATATGGTTAGTACCACTAAAATGCAGATAATTGCTATTAGACGAATGGTCGAACTCATGCTTTTACTACTGTAACTTGGGTTTTTTGCTACACGACGTTTAAAACCCGTCTTGATACCTGCTTTTGCCATCTCAGCATCTTTGCTCTCTTTTTGGTAAGGTGCTAAGCGAGACTCTAGATCTTCCTTTGCTTGATCGTAATGTTGAGGTATATAATCAAATTTGCGATGTTTCGGCACTTTAAACATGCCACCAATAAATCCCATATATGTAGTTTCTATGTTACTATAAAGATGCAAATTTTTCCATTATGGTTGTTTACAACCCACAAATATATCGAAAATATCGACTATATTTGTCAAATTACTCGTCAATATTTACTATATACATTTTGTACGATCGCGCAGTATTACATTTGGACTTAGATTCTTTCTTTGTATCGGTAGAATGTCTCAAAAACAGCGATTTTTTGGGTAAGCCACTGCTTATTGGTGGGACGAGTGCCCGTGGAGTTGTTGCTTCGTGTAGTTATGAGGCACGCCGGTTTGGGATTCATTCGGCGATGCCTATGAAAATGGCACTTAGATTGTGCCCTGATGCCTTGGTGATACGTGGAGATATGGATAGCTATTCTAAATACTCTGGCCTCGTTACAGATATTATTGCCGAAGAAGCCCCAAAATATGAAAAGTCTTCGATCGATGAGTTCTACTTGGATCTCAGTGGCATGGACAAATACTTTGGTTGCTTTAAATGGTCAAAGGAACTAAGACAAAAAGTAATCAAAGAATCTGGTTTGCCTATTTCATTTGGTTTGTCAGTTAACAAATTGGTTTCAAAAATTGGTACTGGAGAATCTAAACCAAATGGGGAGCATCAAGTACAGAGAGGCACTGAAAAGCAGTTTCTTTTTCCACTTTCCGTAAAAAAGATACCAGGTATTGGAAAAGTTACTTACAAAAAACTAAGTTTCATGGGAGTTCGAAAGATTGAAACTCTTAGTAATATACCAATACGACTACTTGAGAGAGAATTTGGAAAACATGGAAAAATACTTTGGGAAAAATCTCATGGAATTGATGAATCGCCTGTCGTTCCATATCATGAGCAAAAGTCAATGTCCAAAGAAAGGACTTTTAAGGAAGACACCCTTGATCTGAATCATATGAAAAATATGTTGATCAAGATGGTTGATGATTTAGCTTTTGATCTAAGGGAAGATCAAAAATTAACTTCAACAGTAACGGTCAAAATAAGATATGCTGATTTTAATACCTACACCAAGCAGCGCCGTATTCCATATACTTCCAATGATCAATTGTTGATTAAGCACATACTAGAAATATTTGAAAAGGTCTATGATCGACGCCAATTAATCAGACTTATAGGTGTAAAATTTAGTGGGCTAGTATCAGGCAGTTATCAAATTAGTTTGTTTGATGATACCGAAAAAGAAATAAGATTGATGGAACAACGTGACTGGATCAAACGAAGATTTGGTCAAGATAAAATCATGCGTGCATCCAGCCTTAAAACAAAACGATGATTAACAACAACCACTTCCTGGACTGCAACTTCCTCCCTGGTCTACGACTGTAAGATCTGATAGGTCAAATTTTTGCTTAACAACAGGTACTTCACATTTATCTTTTGCAAGACAGTCAGTCTTTGTTGCTAATAACTCAAAGATCCCATTATCAAAACCTAATTGATATTTACCTATAGTTTCTCCTTGATATTCCAGTTCCACTTCAAGATCTTCATCTTTAATAATTGGTTTTGAAAGCTCAATAATCTTTAAAAACCTTGATGGGGCTAATCTGTGTTCTAAATCTTCAGCCACCCAGATCTGCATAGTAAGTTTTTTCTCATTTCTAAATGTTCCGCCGCAATCGACATACTCCTTAGACAATACACCCACTTCTGTAATATGAAAATGAGAAGGTACCAATTGACCATTTGGTAGTTTAAAGTTCAATGTAGAAGAGGTTTCAAGTTTGGCTTTTAATTCAGAAAGTAACATAATTATTGTTTTGTTTATGATTAACAATTGGCATACAAAGAAGTTCTAATTCAATGAAATCGTTGGATTAAAGATTTCAAGTCATTAACACTAATAGAAGGATGGGAATTTACATCGTATGAGTTTGATATTGAATTCAATGTGGCAGGTAAAAAAATGCCGACCCTTGGGAAAAGGTCGGCAATAGTTTTTCAGATTCTATATCTGAGTTGGGATATATTTATAACGTTTGGTTAGCTAAAAACGTTCCTTAATTAGAATGAATATTTAGCTGAAACATTCCATGTTCTTCCAAATCCCCACCATACATAATTACGCTTGCTAATACCATTGTATGTTGGCTCTCCTCCTTCAACATGGAAGTTTGAGTTTGACTCAGCAATGTACTCTGTATCGAAAAGGTTATTGATGTTTAATCTCAATGTAAGTACATTGTTGTTATCCATGATTAGATTATATGATGCTCCAAGGTCTACCAAGTTGTAAGAAGGCAATTTAACTGCTCCTTGATTATTTGGATCTAAGAATGAGTCATCGATAACTCTAAAGTCAGCGTATAAATTATCAAAGTATAAAAACGCAGCATCTAATTTCAAGCCTTTGATGATCTCATAATCTGCACCTAGGCTGAATGTTGTTTGTGCGGCATCTCCAACTTTAACATCTTGAAGATATAGAGTACTAGTTCCAATTTGATTTTGATTGTCATCAAAAACTGTTGCATCTACATTTCCGTTGTAAGTCCAATTCCCAATAGAAGCCATAGCGTTGATGTCAATTTTACTTGTAAGTGCAAAATCTGCTTCTATTTCTAAACCTCTGTGAAGATTCTTTAAGTTTGAGAAATTTGCTGTTCCTTCAATACCTGCACCAAGGTCAACACCTCTGGATAAAAATCTGTTACCCCATGATGTAGAATACAAATTGATGTTGGCTCTGAATTTTGAATAATCAATTCCATAACCTAATTCCAATGAAAAGATTTCTTCGTTTTCAACATCTTCTTTTACTTCATTCGCGAAATTAGGGAAGACAGCATCAAAGTTTGGTTGTCTTCTTATAATTCCAGTGTTTGCAAAAATGTTGTGGTTTGCATTTATGTTGTAGTTAACACCACCTTTCACAAATCCACCCAATAATGAATGAGAATCAGATTGTTGTTCATCACCAGAATATCTAAAGAAATCTTCTCTTTGATATGATTGGTTTGATAGACCTGCTTGGATTACTGCAGTAAAAGTTTCATTTTCATACTCAGCCAATCCATTAGCCCCTAACCAATTAACATTACCAATATTGTAATAGTTTAATTTTTCTTCATCTCCTATAGAAACAAATGCATTAGCATCATTTGTTTCAGTAATTATGTTTGATGGGTTATTAGAATCTCCATTTGAAACATAGCCACCTAATCCAAGAAGATCATTTAAATGTCTGTAGTGAATTCCACTATATGATCTACCATCAAGTCCTAAACCTATGTTGATATTGTCTGTCAGCTTGTGCGTTAAGTTCAAGATACCACCGTACCAGTCGTGGGAGTTTACGGATGCTCTTCTTATTGCAATGTTTGTATTTATTCCATCTACATCACTAAGATCACCATCATTTGCTCCTAAAATCAATCCACTAGCTCCTTCTAATGAACCAGTATAAGGATTTCCTGCCTGGTTATTTGCAACAACTGCATCAAAATCAATTTGTCCATCTGCAGTTCTGTATGGTAAGTTGCCATCTTCAATCGCCTGGGTCATATCTTTTCTAAAAGGATAGATTCCGAAGTTTCTTCCTCTTGGCCCAGTTCCACCGCCACGGCCCCAAGAGCCATATGCAACTGCTGCAACGGTAGTTCTACTATTTACTTCCCAATCCCAGTTAATAGATGCTAATGGCTTGTGGTAGAAGTTTCTTCTAAAGGTATATTCTTCACCATTTAACATTCCCCAATCTCCATTGTATTTTCTAAAATCATCACCACCGAAGTTTTCATAATCTCTGATACTCAATTCAAGATCTCTTTGGTGGTGCCACTGACCTGCTCCTAAAAAGCTTGCATTGAATTTATGTCCTCCACCCGCATCGTATCCTAATGCAGCTAAGTAATTATATCCTTGTCCTTGAGTACCATCGACATAACCATTTCCTTGCCATCTTGACAAAAGAACTGATGCAGAGAATCCATTAGACATTGTTCCAGTTCCATAACTTGCTGTGGTTTTAAGGTAACCATCATTACCCATTCCTGCAGATACAAATCCACCTGCTTCTCTATCGGTAGATTTTGTAACAATACTTACAGTTCCACCAACTGAAGGAACAGCTAACCTTGATGCACCTATTCCTCTTTGAATTTGGATAGCTGAAGCAATATCTTGAAGTCCTGCCCAATTTGACCAATAGACCCAACCATTTTCCATATCATTAACTGGCTGCCCATTGATAAGGTAAGATGTATTTCTTTGATCAAATCCTCTTACATTAATTCTTGCATCTCCATAACCACCACCTTGCTTGGTTACATAGATAGAAGGTGTTGATTTCATGATTTCAGGAAATTCTTGATTTCCTAGTTTTAATTGAATTTCTCTTGCACTGATTGTAGAAACTGCAACTGGTGTAGATCTGTCTTGTATGATGTCTACAACACCTGAAATAACAACTTCATCCAAACCAACTCCGGTTTGGTTCATTCTAATTCTTCCAAGGTCATTCATACCTTGTACAGCATAGGTTTTGGAAGCATATCCTAAGTAACTGATTTCGATGGCGTCCCCTGAACCATCCAGTGAAAATTTACCGTCAACATCTGTTAATGTACCTGAAGTCGATCCTGTAAACATCACTGTAGCACCGATAAGTGGAGATCCGTCAGAACCATCGACAACTGTACCAGTAACTTGTGCATGTACCATGATAGCAATGCAACTCACTATCAAGGATAATATTAGTTTTTTCATAATCAATTTGGTTGATAATAAATACAATAATTAGGGGCAAAACTAATATTAAAAACTTATATATAAACTAATTCGATATAATTAATAAGTAAAGTATTGATTGTGAAAAAACTAATAAAAAAAGGGCTTCAACAACGTTGAAGCCCTCTTCGAATGCATTTTTGTCTTTTTTAGTTCTTATTCAGTCTGAATACTGAAAGAACATTGTCGTTTTGATCAAACAATCTCACCAAATAAATACCTTTTTGAAGTCTACTAACATCGTGTGATTTTCCACTAAAATGTGATGATGTATTAATGTTTTTTCCTACAATGTTGTAAATAGCTACTTTAGAAACATCATTATCATTGGTTAACTGAATGAAGTCAGTTGTTGGATTTGGATAAATTTTTATCTGTTTTGCATCCAAATCCTTGGTTGAAGTAGAAGGATCTACATTATAGTGTACAGGAATGGAAGTCAATATTGATCCATCCTCTGCAGTAATGTGTAATATTATATCTCCTATTCCAGCAACACCATGAGGTCTCATGTGAAGATTATAAGTAAATGTTTCATTCGCATTAAATACAGCAGGATTTCCAGTTGGGCACGTTTCTAATCCCCATAGATAGCATGTATTTTTATCGCATAATTGAAATTCCCACTCAGAGGGAACCAAATGATCATGTTCAGTAGGAGACTCTCTATCAATATACCAAAAAGTAATTTGTTCTTCAGCCAAATCATTGATGACATCAATATCTACTTTGATATCCGTAGAGGTCGAAGGCCCTGAGCCTTCTGGTGCTTCTGGGGCAAATGAGACTTGAGCCGAAAGACCAAGGCTCAACGTCATAAAAAGTGAAAAAAGTATAATCTGCTTCATATGCATTCGTAGTTTCTGTAAAATTAAGAAGAATTATCGAATTTCTACTCTTAATAAACAGTTAATGAAGACATAAAGAGGCTCTTTTTTGTAGAAATCTGCAAAATCTCTGACAAATTTTAAAGTTTAAGCAGAATTATTACTAAGTCCTTTGGTCAAGGAATCTCTTTTATTATAGTGTAAAAAAGAGGGTGTGCATGTATTTATGAACACCCTTCAAAAAACTAAATTCTTTAATTTTTACTAATTCTTGATGTGGTTAATAATTGATTATCTTGATCAAAGAATTTTAATAAGTATATGCCATTTGTGAGAGAACTTAAATCATAAATATTGCCTTTTTTATGATCTAACGAGCTTATTTTCCTTCCATCTAAATTATAAACATCAACTTTAATAACAAGGTCATCGTTTTCAAAATTTATAAAATCAGAAGCAGGGTTGGGATAAACCTTAACTTGAGTACTTTCAATATTTTCAATTGAGCTAGTTCCAGTGATTTCATAATGGATTGGAATCGCTGCTAATATATCACCATCAGAATTAGTTATGTTGAAAATCACATCCGCAATACCTTTAACCCCATGTGGCTTCAATTTAAACTCATAAGGCCAACTTTCATTTGCACCAAATTCATTGGGTCTGTCTTCTGGGCAAGATTCAATTCCCCAGAAGTAGCAAGTAACTTTATCGCATACTTGAAATTCCCATTCAACTGGTGCTACAACACCAAGCTCATTTGGAGTTTCTCTATCGATAAACCAAAATGTTTCTTGCTCCATAGCAAGATCATTTATAATATCAATGTAGATAACTACTTTTTCGGTATCGATCGTTGCAGTTGCCTCAGGGGCTTCCGGAGAATAAGAAATTTGAGCATTGACTCCAAAATTCAGTCCTATCAGAAACGGAATTAGTAATAATGATTTCATAATATTTTTTTTGTTTAATCAACCTCAGCATACCTTCTCGCTACTTCTTTCCAGTTAATAACATTGAAAAAGGCTTGAACGTAATCAGGTCGTTTGTTTTGATAATTTAGATAGTAAGCATGTTCCCAGACATCTAATCCAAGGATGGGTGTACCTCCACAGCCAACACCAGGCATCAATGGATTATCTTGATTCGGAGAAGAACAAACTTCTACTTTTCCTCCAGGGTGAGCACATAACCAAGCCCAACCTGAACCGAATCTTGTTCCTGCAGCAGCAGCAAATTTTTCTTTAAATGCATCAAATGAGCCATATGCAGCATTGATAGCATCTGCCAAGGCTCCGTCTGGTTTTCCTCCTCCATCCGGTGACATAACTGTCCAAAAAAGTGAATGATTATAAAAACCTCCACCATTATTTCGGACAGCGCTATTATTCATATCCAAATTTTTAAGAATGTCTACAATGTCTTTCCCAGCCAAATCTGTTCCTTCGATAGCAGCGTTTAGTTTCTTTGTATATCCAGCATGGTGTTTCCCATGGTGGATTTCCATAGTCCAAGAATCAATATGAGGTTCAAGTTTGTGATGGTCGTAAGGTAAATCAGGTAATGTAAATGCCATTTTCGAATTATTTTTATTGTTAAATAGTTTTTAGAATTAACAGTTCTTAAAGATACTAAGTTTTACTTAATCAAAACTTTCTGTTTTTGGTTATATCTTCGTATTCTATTATTAAATAAGCAATTAAATGAAAGTTAGAAAGGAAAAAGATTCAATTGGCTATATTGATGTGCCTGCCAAAAGATATTGGGCTGCACAAACTCAAAGGTCGTCTCAAAATTTTAAAATTGGAGGCCACACTATGCCTTTAGAGATTATTAAAGCATATGCTATTTTGAAAAAAGCAGCTGCCAAAACAAATGCGGATCTTGGGGTATTATCGAAAACAAAGGCGAAACTTATTGCGAGAGTTTGTAATGAGATCCTCCAAGGAGAACTAGACAGTGAGTTTCCTTTGGTGGTTTGGCAGACGGGTTCTGGAACTCAAACGAATATGAATGTTAATGAAGTGATTGCAAATCGAGCCCATGTACTGGCTGGTGGAAAATTACGAGATGCTAAGAAAAAAATCCACCCCAATGATGATGTCAATAAATCTCAATCTTCCAACGATACATTTCCGACGGCAATGCATATTGCTGCCTACAAGATTTTGGTTGAAACCACCATTCCTGGTTTGGAAAAGCTAAAAAAAGAATTGTCAAAAAAATCTAAGGCTTATATGAAAGTTGTTAAGATTGGACGTACCCACTTTATGGATGCAACTCCAGTTACACTTGGTCAGGATTTATCTGCATTTGTGACTCAACTTGATTTTGGTATCAAAGCCATAAAAAATTCCCTTGCACATTTAAGTCAGCTTGCATTGGGAGGTACAGCAGTAGGAACTGGATTGAATACGCCTAAAGGATATTCCAAAAAAGTTGCTAAAGAGATTGCAAAAGCAACCAAGCTTCCATTCGTTAGTGGTGTCAATAAATTTGAAGGTCTTTCAGCACATGATGCTATTGTTGAATCGCACGGAGCTTTAAAAACTGTAGCGGTTTCATTGATGAAAATTGGTAACGATATTAGAATGTTGTCTAGTGGTCCAAGATGTGGAATTGGAGAGATTATCATCCCTGCTAATGAACCTGGTTCCTCCATTATGCCAGGTAAAGTAAATCCAACCCAATCAGAAGCATTAACTATGGCAATGGCACAAGTATGTGGTAACGATGTGGCCATTAATATTGGTGGAATGAATGGCCAATTTGAATTGAATGTTTTCAAGCCAATGATGATTTTTAATTTTCTCATGTCTGCAAGATTGATCGGTGATGCTGCAGTTAGCTTTTGTGATAATTGTATCAAAGGATTACAACCTAATCGTGAAAAAATTAAAGCGAACCTTAATAATTCTTTGATGCTTGTTACGGCTTTAAATACAAAAATTGGTTATGACAAAGCGGCAGAAATTGCCAAGAAAGCTTACAAAGAGGGTACTACTTTGAAATCCGCTGCACTTTCTCTTGGATATGTGACCGCTGCCGAGTTTGATGCATGGGTGAGGCCTGAGAAAATGTTGGGTGAATAAGGTTTCGGTAAGAAGAGGGGGAGTTGAATTTGGAGGCTATTCTTCTTGAGTTAGTGTCAAAATATCGGATTATCCGATAAATTATGTCGATTAATTCGTCATTTGGTTGTATCTTTGTGAGATGTATCTCAACAACCATTCATATTATTCGCTAAAATATGGGACTTTATCTCCACAACAATTGGTGGAGGCAGGAGCCAATATTGGTGTTAAGCGCATGGTTTTAACGGATATCAATAACACCTCTTGTGCTTATACATTTATTAGAGAATGTAAGAAAAATGGAATTGAACCCATACTTGGAATTGAGTTTAGAAAATTTCACAGAGAGGATGCACCTTCGGCATTGGGCGGGGTCAAAGATGGGGAGTTATTATATATTGGAATTGCAAAAAATGAAGAAGGTTGGCGTGAGTTGACAGCACTGCTGAGCGATTGTTCATTAGATGGAAAGCAACTACCGACAGAGGCACCTGAGTTGGAGCATTGTTTTATTGTCTATAGAAAATTACCGAAGGGGATTAAGCACCTTCGTGATTATGAATATGTAGGTGTCCGTCCGACCGAAATTAATAAGTTATACAGTTCTTACCTTAAAGATTTTCCTGACAAATTAGTCGTTTTTGCACCAGTCACATTTCTTGATGAGGATGGATATAAGGTGCATAAGTTATTGCGTTGCATTGATCTGAATATTGTACTTGGAAAGCTTGATCCGAAGCATTGCGCCAATGCGAGTGAATATTTTTATACAGAAGATGAGTTGCGAAGGGTGTATGGACATTATCCTCACATTCTAAAAAATACCGAAGCCTTACTTGGGCAATGTAGTATTGAGATGCCCTCTGGAATGTTTAACAATCGGAAGACATTTACGGGAACGGTAAAAGGGGACATGAAACTTCTATACAAGCTAGCGGTCAATGGTTGTATACGCCGTTATGGGCAGGGTAATGGGGCTGCGATGAAACGTACTCTGAAAGAAATAAAGGTGATTGATCAATTGGGTTTTGCTGCCTATTTTTTAATTACTTGGGACATCGTACGATATGCACAGACGGTTGGTTACCATCATGTGGGAAGGGGGAGTGGAGCTAACTCGATTGTTGCATATAACTTATACATTACAGATGTAGATCCGATGGAGCTAGATCTTTATTTTGAGCGATTTATCAATCCGCATCGTAGTTCGCCACCTGATTTTGATATTGATTTTTCTTGGGATCAACGCGATGATGTGACGGATTATGTTTTTAAAAGATATGGTCGGGAGTACACAGCTTTATTGGCAACCTACAATACTTTTAAGGGGAAGTCAATCATTCGAGAATTGGGGAAAGTAGTAGGATTGCCCAAAGCTGACATCGATATGATTGTTCATCATCCCACCGAAACGGATAAGCACCATTCTTTTGCAAAACACATTTTTAAATATGGAAAGATGATCGAAGGCTTTCCAAATTATCTGTCTATCCACGCAGGAGGTATACTGATTAGTGAGCGCCCACTCAATTATCATACAGCATTACAGATGATGCCTAAAGGGTTTCCAATTACACATTTTGATATGTACGGTGCGGAGGATCTTCATTTCCATAAATATGATATTCTGAGTCAAAGAGGATTAGGGCATATTAAAGATGCAGTGGATTTGGTTGCGAAGAATCAAGGGCGGGCGATAGATATACATAGAGTGGAAGAGATTAAGGAGGATGAACAGGTCAAAAAGCAATTGAAATCTGGACAATGTATCGGTTGTTTTTATATTGAGTCACCAGCGATGCGAGGCTTGTTGACCAAGTTGGCTTGCGATAATTATGTGCATCTTGTCGCTGCAAGTTCGATCATACGTCCAGGGGTGGCAAAGAGCGGAATGATGCGGGAGTACATTCAGCGATTTCATGATCCAGAGAGTTTTACTTATATACACCCTGTTTTCGAAGAACATCTTGGAGAGACTTTTGGTGTGATGGTCTATCAAGAAGATGTGATGAAAATTGTACATCATTTTGCAGGATTGGACCTTGATGAATCGGATGTACTTAGACGAATTATGACAGGAAAGCGTAAAAACTCAGATACCTTTGCTCGTCTGCAGAAAAAGTATTTTATTAATTGTAAAGAAAGAGGATATCCAGATGATTTGTCTATGGAGGTTTGGCGCCAGATTGAAAGTTTTAGTGGTTATTCTTTTTGTAAAGCACATTCAGCAAGTTTTGCGGTAGAGTCTTTTCAAAGTCTTTATTTGAAGACCTATTATCCTAAAGAATTTATGGTTGCGGTCATCAATAACTTTGGTGGTTTTTATAAGACAGAATTTTATGTTCATGAAGCACGCATGTGTGGTGCAAACATCAAAGCACCCTGCGTCAACCATAGTACTTATTTGACCAACATATATGGGGATGATATTTATATCGGACTGATTCACATCTCAGAATTGGAGAAAAAAATTGCAGTTTCGATTGTTAAGGAACGTCAGAAATCAGGCAATTATAGGAGCTTACAAGATTTTGTGAGCAGATTGGATATTTCGAAAGATCAGTTGGAAATATTAATTAGAATAGGAGCTTTTCGGTTTACTTCGATGAACAAATATGAGTTGATGTGGGAGAAGAATGCTGTACACAACCCATTGGTTAAGCATCATAACACGGGTTCTTTTTTCACATCCGAATCTGATCATTATGATTTGCCAATTCTTGAAGAGACAAGGTATGAGCAAGCTTTTGATGAGATAGAGCTATTGGGCTTCCCTCTTTGTTCGCCTTTTGAGTTGATCGATGGAGAGGAAAAGGGAAATATAGTTGCTCGTCAGTTGGGTAGATACCTCGGAAGGCGTTTGTCCATGCTAGGCTATTATGTTACTCGTAAGCATGTCACAACGGTCAATCGGAAGCACATGAGCTTTGGAACTTGGTTGGACCTCGAGGGTAAATATTTTGACACTACACACTTTCCACCTGCTTTAGCAAAATACCCATTTCGTGGAAAAGGTTGTTATTTGATTACCGGTAAGGTGGTGGAAGACTTTGGTTTTCCAAGCTTAGAGGTGACGAAGATGGAAAAGTTGCCCTATGTAAAAGACGAAAGATATTGAGTCTAAATATTTTAAAATTTCACATTAAACTTGATTTGTAACAAATGAAATGAAGCTTGCGTCATACTGGCATGAAATAAATTAAACATTATAAAATTATTATTAGCCAATCATGAAGTACATATTAATCACGTTCATTTTCGTTTTTGCATCCATTCAAATTCAATCACAAGATTGTAATTGTTCAGAACAATTTGCATTTGCAAAACAAAAAATTACTGCTAATTATTCTGGTTATAAAGACAAAGTTACATCCGAAAATCAAACAGAATATGATGTATATACCAAGGGATATGAACAAAAGACAGCAAAGGCAAGGCAAGATTCTACTTGCTTTCGATTAATATATGAGTGGACACGCTGGTTTAAAGACGGACACATTCAGATGGGAACAAAATCAAGAAGCCCAGATGAGATTCGGGCTCAGTTTGCGGATTGGGAAAAGGTAGAATTGACAGAAGAAGGATTGAAAGAGAAATTAAATAAAAGGGATATTAATGATGTGGAAGGTATTTGGGAATCAGATGGTGGAAGTTATAGATGCGGTATAATTAAAAAACAAAATTCCGAGAGAGATTATGTTGCTTTCGTAATCCAGGCGGATTCGATTTGGTGGATGCCAGGTCAAATAAAATTTGAGTTAAGAAATAATTCAAATGAGAATGAGTTTAGCGTGAATTATTACATGCAAAACCATTCGCAAGAAAAAGCCAAGGCTCAATTAATAAATAAGGTGCTGCATATAGAGGGTTTGGGTTTTTGGAAGCAAATATATCCAGAGATGGCAGAAGTTGAAACCCAGGTGGCTGAAGAACAGAAGATGTATCAGCTTTCAAGATTGGATGATGAAACCTTGTTATTGGTGATACCGACTATGAGTTCAGCATATACTAAGGAGATGGATCAACTAATAAAGGAGAACAAAGAATTGATAAAAAGTACACCAAACTTAGTTATAGACTGTAGAAATAATGGAGGTGGAAGTGACTACACTTATTTTTCATTGCGTCAATTTATTTATACCAATCCAATAATTGATTACCATGGACAGACATATTGTACTTTGGATAATGTAGAATTAATGAACAAATTATCAAAAGATAAAAACTTTAGTTTTATCAGACGGATGGGGTTCAGGAAACAGTACAAAAAACAATCAAAACATATAGGTGAATACATCGGTAAGAAAGGGACATTCAAAAGAAGATATATTGGTAAAAAACACAATTATCCAGAGAATATTGCAGTAATTATCAATGAAGCTTGTGGAAGTAGTTGTGAAAGTTTTGCGTTCATGTGTAACCAAAGTAATAAGGTGACTTTGATGGGTCAGAATACTTCTGGTGTATCAGACTATGGTAATTTGAATTCAATTCCGTTTCCAAATAATAAGTGGGTATTATACTATGCAACTACAAGAAATTCTGCAGTAGATGCGGGCAAAGGGATTGATAACATAGGAATTCCTCCACATATTAGATTGGATGAAACGAATGAAGATTGGATTGAGTTTGCTAAAGATTATTTAAAGACTAACAAGTAATATCATCACATAGTAGTCAATAAGAACTTAACAGTACCGCATTGTATTTTAGGAGCATTTTCGTCTGGCTCGAATTCATAACCACTGACAATTTCTAAGGCCATATTCCGCCAAATTGCTTTTTTAACGGTAGTGTTAAGTTCGTCTATTCTCACCTTGGTAACGTATCCGTTTTTATCAACTTGAGTAATGACAAAAATTTGTCCGGAAGTAGCGTTCTTTAATTTACCTATGCGATCTAGGTCTTTTTTAAGAATGAGGCGCTCTCTTTTCTCCCAGTCTTCTCTGCAGTCACCCATGGGTTCGTAATTTATTGCTGGATGGTCAGGAACAGTTTCTTCTTCGGCATCTTTCTTTGCTACTTCTTCTTGAATGCTTGGTTGCATTGTATTCTCCTTGGTGGTTTTACAAGAATAAGAAAGTGAAATAATTAACAAAAAGAAAAGACATTTTTGCATACCAGTCATTGCTTGGTTTAAAAATTTACTTCAATATGTTATTATAACGATCTCTATCAGTTAGGATATTAATTGCTTCATCAATTTCGTAATCATCAGCTAATTTTTGGAATGCTTTTCCTTTCTGAAGAAAATATCTTGAAGCTATATCTTCTTGGATAGCGTTTATGATTGCTGTTTTGTTTGCTTCTATGGCCCCGATTTTTTCGTTGGCAATATTTTGTTCTAAAGCTGCAACATCAGCAGATAAAAAGTCAGCATAACCATCTTCTTCAAAAGCTTGTTTTAATTCTTTAAGCTTAATTTCAGTGTCTGTTTCATATTCAAAATTTTGATTTGAAACATAATTTTTAAAATCTTCAAAATCTGTGAATATGATGGTTTCAATTTCTTCAGGAATGCTTTTGCCATTTACGTATTGAGTAACATACTTAAAGATGAGATCTTGTTCTTGTAGATTTTTTAAAACCACAGGAATTTTTGGTGCATCGAGTTTAACATCTGGGGTTACTCCACCTCCATCAAGAACAGGTCTTCCATTTTTTGTTTTAAATTCTGCTCGTTCGCTATCAGGGATGTCAACGGGTTCTCCGTCTTCATATTCTTTGCCCTGAATACATCTCCCACTTGGTATATAATATTTTGAAGTGGTCAACTTAATTCTAGAATTGTATCCTAATTCCATTGTGTTTTGAACAAGTCCTTTCCCGAAACTTCTTTGACCTAGAATGACACCTCTGTCCAAATCTTGAATTACACCAGAAACAATTTCTGATGCAGAAGCTGATTTTTTATTAACCATAACAACCAATGGAATTTCAAGATCGATGGGTTCCATGGTTGTTGGAAAATTTCTGTCTCGTTCTTTTACTTTTCCTCTTGTAAAGACAACCTCTTCACCTTTTGGGATGAAAATATTACAAATGTTTATGGCTTCACGCAAGAGACCGCCGCCATTATTTCTTAAATCAAGAATCACCCCTTTTAGATTCTCATCTTCATCTTTTAATTTATTGAATGCTCTGCGAATATTTTTTGCAGCATCAGGAGTGAAGGTCGTCAAAGAGATATATCCAATATGGTCTCTTACGATTCCACTATAAGGAACATTTGGAATTTCTACACTTCCTCTTTCTAGATTTACATCAAACTTTTCTCCTGTGGTAGGTCTGTTAATTTTTAATTTCAAATTGGTTCCTGCAACACCTCTAACAAATTGAGTTACTTCTTCTGTTGATTTTCCTTTTGTGGATTTGCCATTTATGGAAATGACCTGATCACCTGCAATTATTCCAGCTTCTACAAGAGGAGATTTAGCATAGGGTTCTACAATGGTTACATAATCACCTATCTGTTTAACAACGCCTCCAATCCCCTGATATTTGCCTTCAGTGTTAATTCGATAACTCTCTACTTGAGATTCAGAAATATAGTTGGTGTAAGGATCCAATGATCCAACCATAGCATCAATCCCAGTTCTCATTAACTTTCCAGGATCTAAATCATCAACATAGT
This sequence comes from Saprospiraceae bacterium, assembly GCA_020630955.1. Lineage (GTDB taxonomy): Bacteria > Bacteroidota > Bacteroidia > Chitinophagales > Saprospiraceae > JAHDBF01. The sequence continues at coordinate 41,173 of JAHDIE010000006.1, read as the reverse complement.
TGTGGTTGAGTTCTTTATATACTTTGACAAAAATTTCAATATTTTTAGAAATCTCATACAATTTGTCTTTTTGATATATAGAGAAGGACATTGCAAATGTTCCAATCAAAAGTAAAGCAACTAATTTCTTAATCATGTATAAAAATTTGTTTCAAAGGTAAGCGTGTCAAGTAATTAATACCACTTTGAACGGATTTATAGGGTATTGTATTGAAAATTTTTACTAAAATCAATATTTAAGATCCTTGATGAAAGGCTAAAGGTCTTGATTTTAGTAAAAATTGACCGAATTTTAATAATATTTTTGTGCAATGCAACCATCTGTAAACCTCATCACTCTTTAAAATATATATCATACAATGCAGCAAGACCAGCTAATATTACAATGTATCGATAACCATAGGGTTTCTCAGAAGGTTCTTTATGACAAATACAAGACTGCCATGTATACACTTTCGTATAGGATATCTGGAGATTTTGCTTCGGCAGATGATATTTTACAAGAGGCATTTATTAAGGTATTTCGGGGGTTAAAATCATTAAAAGATCACAGAACTCTGCCTGGCTGGATCAAAACCATAGTGGTAAGGACTGCATATGCCTACATTGAAAGAGAAAAAAAGAAAAACTTAGGGGGGGTCGATATTGCTGATGTTGAATTTAAACTATCGACTGCAGAAAGTGATGTGGAATATATTGAGAAAGCAATTGCGCAGTTGCCGAATGGTTTTAGGGCAGTATTTGTTCTTGTTGAGATTGAAGGTTATGCACACAAAGAAGTTGCAGAAATGTTAGGAATTTCAGAAGGAACGTCAAAATCTCAACTATCGAGAGCTAAACAAAAATTAAGAGAAATGCTTATAGCTGTTTGATGGATAAATTTGAAAAAAAATATAACTGGAATGAACTGAAAGCGAAGCTTTCAAAACATGAGCCCAAGGACTCAATATGGGATGACATTTCTTCATCTTTGGATGAACCTATTCCAATTTATAACTTTCAAGATATAAAAGATCAATTACCTGAACATAGCCCTTCAGAAAAGTTGTGGGATGATATCCGTACTGATTTAGAACAACCCGATCATTTCTTAGATATTGATAAAGCCAAAGAGCAATTAGCTGAATATACTCCAAAACCAGAATTGTGGAACAACATTGCAAAGATCTTAGATTCTCCAAGACCAATTTACAATTTTGAAGACCAAAAAGATAAACTTCCAAATTATACACCTAGTTCTGAAATTTGGGATCAAATTGAAAATGATTTAGAAATAAATCAAAAACTTGAAAAACTTCCCCTGCATGAGCCTTCCAAAAATATTTGGGAAAAGATAGAGGAAGACCTCGAAGAAGTAAAAAGTGGTATCTCATTCATTAGAATTGCGATTATGATGGGATTAAGTATGCTCTTACTTATTTCTGTATCATTAATTTTAAATCAGAATGATCAAGATGCTGAATCATTGATTGATAATTCTATGATGATGTTTGCAGCTAGTGAAAATTATAAAATTGAATGGAGCGATGATGAAGATGTTAGATTGATTCAGGAGATGTGTCAAGACTATATGGCAGTATGTGAACAAGAGGATTTTAAAAAATTAGAAAATGAGTTGCTTCAATTAAATGGTCACAAGAGAGAACTTTTAAATCTAGTTTCGGAATTTGATGAAGAATCTACCTATGGACCAATGTTGGCAAAAATTGAGATCCAAAAAACTGCTTTAATGAAGGAAATGATAGCAATGATTTAATGAAGAAGTATACTTACATATTAGTTTTATTCTGTCTACCTATTTTCATTTTTAGTCAAGAAGAAATAAAAATTGCTACTAAGCAATATTCAGAATCTTTTAAATACAAAAAGTCCACTTCAATTGAAATTAACGGTGAGAGAGCTGACATTAATGTTCAAGGTGCAGAAGTAGAAGAAATTACGATTGAAGCAAAAGTGGTTTCTAAGAATTCTTCAAGAAGAGAAGCTGAAGAAGATCTTGGTAATATGAATGTTTTGCTTGAGAAAATTGGTAAAACAATTTATATAAGAAATTATATTTCAATCAAAGCGAATGAAGAAAAGCCTAGTTCAAACATAAAGGTAATATTTGAAGTGAAAGTACCGATGGGTTGTGATGTTGTGGTTAACAATTCTTTCGGTGAGGTTCAGCTTAGTAATCTTAATGGTAATATTAATGTTGATACAAAATATACAAAGATAAACATGGCTTATCTAGGAGGTTTGGGAAAAGTCAAATCTCTTTTAGGTGATGTCAATTTTCATTCTAGCTTTGGTGAGTACAAATTGATAATGAACAGAGCAGATTTATTAATGGAGAATACAGATGGTTCTTTTGATATTGAATCTAAATACGGAGCGGTGCAGATAGCAATAAAACCAGAATTGGAAAATTTAGTTGTGAAAGGAGAAACTGTCGATGTTGTGCTATTGGTTGATGATATCTCTGCATCATATTATAATTTATCTTCTTCAAATGGAAAAATTCAAATTGATGAATCTTTAAATCTTAATCACCGAATTAGTAAAAATAATGAGGTGCAAAAGATTGAATTAAATAGAGAAATTGATTGTTCGAAACTTGATATAAATACTGAATTTGGGACAATCACTTTGAACAAAACATCACTATGAAAAACATTCTATCCGTCTTACTTCTACTACTAAATTATTATTTGGTAGTAGGACAAACTGAACCTATTGAACATGTTGAAGTTGAACCTGATCCATTTGTCATGGATTCTTATGATTATGCTACAGGCTTGATGAACAATGTGCCATGGATGTTTAAGTTGACTTTAGATGGTGGGCCTACTGTAGGATTTGAATATAAGGTTAAAAACGCTTTATCATTAAATGCCAACATCAAATGGATAGCAATTGCGATAAATGATAATCCTTTTGCAAGAAGTAATATCAGCGTGAGATATTATCTTGACCATGATAAAAGAATAAAGCGGAATCAACAAGGCAACAATTTTAATGGGATTTATTCGGAGTTTGGAGCTGAAATAGACATTGCAAATATTTTGTCTCTATATGAAAATCCTTTTGTTTCTTTAGGATTACAGTCAAGATTCTTAAAACATGGGTTAATAGACGCTGGATTGAAAATGGGAGTCAATACCAGACAAAGATCAATAAGCATAACTTCTGGTTTTGATTTGGGATTGGCATTTTCTAAGAATTATGAGCTAGACAAGCTTGAAGAAAATAAGTGCGCCATTGTACGATGTTTTGATGAACAATTTTACATGTTCAAAACTCAAATTAGTAGACTCTTGAATCTTACTATTTCACGTGACTTTTTTGATCTTAGATTTGAGCCTAATTTTGAATTGGAACATAGAATATCACGCGTAGGTTTAAGTATGAATCATGAGTTTCTGATTAATCTAAGAAGAAGAAAAAATGATAATCTACCAGCGTATGATTTTTCAATTAATGACTTTGGATTTCGATCCGGTATAAGGTGGTATGTAGGAAAGAAACGCAGAATAATTAAGGGAAAGACTTCCAATAATCTTTCAGGATTTTATTTAGGACCCATTGGTGAAATTGGAAAACTATCAGGTAGGTATAGAGGACTTGTTTTAAATAATGGGGAGTATTGGGGAGCAGGATTTAATTTGGGTTTCCAAACCAGGTTACTACGCCAACTTTATTTAAAATTCGATTTTGGCTTATTATATAGAGAATATTTTAATCAAAACAACCCCTTAAAAATCAGCATATTTACAACATCGGATAGTGATTATTTCAAAATCACGATTGATGATCATATAGAAATTGCACCGATAGGAGGGTTGGTTGTAGGTTATACCTTTTAAGAAGAATTAGATTACTTATATGTAAAGTTATGAAAAACTACATTTTACTTTTTAGTGTTATTCTGTATTCCTTAAATACACTCAACGCTCAAGTTGAGCTCGAAGTTGAAGAAAGAAAATTTGAGTTGCTAGATAATTATGAAGTTTCAACTGGGAAAAACTTAGATTGTACCTCTATGTTTAAAATTTATCGAAATGGAAATTTACTAAATAACATTGAGCTTGCCTATGAACGTAAAATTTCGAATTCGTTTTCTTTAAATCTATCACTTAGCGGACAACGATATGTATCCTTCGTTAGAGATATTGATCCTGTTCAAACAGACACAATAGGAGGTATTCCAATAATAATATTGGGGCCAGGAGAATTTAAAACCAATTATAGCCTCCAAACAAGACTTGAAGGGAGATATTATATTCATCAACAAGAACAAATAGATAATGGCTTTGGAAATAACCTTAATGGGGTTTATGCATTGATAGGAATTGGAACTCAGGTTTATACCCATATAAAGCCTAATAATGTCTGGGGAGGGGAAAGAAATCAATCATTATATTCTTACATAGGTTTAGGAATTCAGTCAAGAATTCTGAAGTATGGGTTTCTTGATTTTAATTTGTTAGCTACATATAGAAATAAGGATTTTTATTTAAGCCCAAGTATAAATGCTGGTTTTGCATTTTCTAAAAATTATAAGCAATTAGAATTTTCAAGTGCAAGATGTAATATTCTTAAATGTTTTGAGGAGAGGAATATATTAGTCAAAATCCCATTTAATGGTCAAATCTATGTAAGATATGCACCTGATTTTCAGTATAGTTATATTTCTTTAGGTCCAAAGGCTAAGTTTGAACACAAACTATTTAAAGGCTTAAGCATGAATCACGGTGTCTATTTTAACACTCAATGGAATTTAAATTTCAGGACAGAAACAAGAGCATCAAAAGGTAATCCAAGTTTTGCCTATTCGAATAACTTAAGATGGTATGTGTTTAAGAAAAAAAGAATAGCAAATGGAAAAACAGCAGATAACTTATCAGGTCTATATGCTCAGTCACATTTTACAATCAACATGCAAAAACAATTTACATTAGACGTCAATGACATTTCGCAGACTATATTAATTGCAAAGTCCAGGGGAATTAATTATGGTTTAGATGTTGGATATCAAACCAGACTCTTTAAAAATTTCTACATTGATGTATCTGCATATTTACGAAAGTTTGAAAGGGAGTTTACCTATAAGCATCCTGATTATAGCGATCGGTTACACAATTTTGGAAATAGAATCGATGTAGGAACGAATTTGGAATTTGGCTTTTTATTCTAGCCGCCTTTTTGTCATATAGATAATAAAGAACTTGAATTAATGGTTTAATAGCTAGATATTGTATCTAATAATTGAAAAATATGAAGATTCGTAAATATATTTCTTTTGCCTTTGTGATGCTCCTCGCTTTATCACTTTGTACAACAACAAGTTCTTGTAAGGTAAAGGAAGGTTGTGGGCTTGAAGATCAATTGGCAGCTCCTACGGACAGAAGAACTGGAGAGCTTTCAAAAAAGAAAGGCTCCTCCTCATTATTTGATAAAAAACGGGTGGCTAAAAGCAAGAAGAGAAAAGGGTAGTTTCATTAAGGTTTAATATCTTTGGATAGTTTAAGATTTATTCTTCAAAGATTTTAAAAATTAATCAAATGAAAAACAATTTTCTAGCAGTACTTTGCCTGCTGTTCTCTGTAACTGCTTTTACTCAAAATTTTGCAACTCCAATCGAAGGGTTTTCCAAGAAGAAACCTTCCTATGTTACTTTAAAGACGGGGGAAGAACTCGTAGGTACGATCAAAGATTTTGATTATAAAAAAGGGTTGATTGATGAAGTAACTCTGATGTTAGGAAAAAAAGACAAGCGTAAGATATCACCAGACGAGATTGCTCATGCTTATTTTCCAGAAAGCGGATTGAATAAAATTGCCCAAGCTATGGACATGGCATATGATGCAACAACTTGGCAATCTGAGGATATTAATCAAGAATATATGCAAGATGGATATGCATATTTTGAACAATCTAAAGTTCAATTAAAAAAGAAAGAAATTAGTGCATTATTACAAATGGTAAATCCTGCATTTAATGATCCAGTTAAAGTATTCCATGATCCATGGGCTAGAGAAACCGCCTCAATGGATGTAGGAGGAATTAAAGTAGCCGGAGGCTTGGAAAAGTCGTATTGGATTATTGTTGGTGATAATGTTGCCTTTAAGTTGGAGAAGAAAAATTATGCAGAGCAATTAAAAGAAATCTATGGTACTTGTCCAGATTTTATTTCAAAATTAGGTGAAAAACCTCAATGGAGTGAATTTCCTGAAATGCTGTTTAAGTATTCAAAAGAATGTAAGAAATAATCTAATTGAAAAGGACCAATTTAAAAGTTGGTCCTTTTTATTTGAATTCGGATGTGTTTTAGACGCTAAGTTAAATATAGAAATATGAATGCGCTTCTGATCGTCTTGAAAAATATTTGCGTAAAGCGTAAATCAAATAAAAAATCGCCAATCCAGGAAGTACAGCCAACCACCAAGCATTAAAAAATTGTCTTGAACTACTAATCATGGAACCCCATGTTACAGTTTCAATTGGTAATCCCAATCCAATAAAACTTAAGATTGCCTCGATTTGGACTGTGGATGCCAAGCCATAGGCAAGATACGTTTTGATGGGAGTAAGGATGTTAGGTAGAATGTAGTTGCTAAGCATTGATTTTAATTTGAGACCCATCCCCTCTGCTGCTATAAAATATTGCTGACTTTTAATTTTTAGAATTTCAGACCTTCCTAATCTTATTATAATTGGAGACCTTACAATAGTAATAATTAGAATCAGTGTCCACACACTTCTTGTAGCAAACAGAGATAGAAAAAATAATACGATAAAAATTCCTGGTAAAGTTTTTAAAAGTTCTAAAAACTTAATAATGATCGTATCAATTGGTATGCTTATTTTATAAAAATTTGTTTTTCTACTTAGTAGTATGAGTATAACATTAAAAGTTAAGCAGGTAAGAGCCCAATAGATTTTTTCGTCTGTATAAATTAGATAAAATCCTGATATTAAATTAACTAGTATAAAAAAAGGAACAAAAGTCCATTGAATTTTTAATTTATTATCACCATAATATGCCGCAAGAAAACCAAAAAACAAACCTATGATAAGTGAACAAATACTTGAAGCAATGGAAATTAATATCGCGATTTTTGTTCCATTTAAAAGTCCGTATGCAACAGATCTACCTAAACCGTCAGTCCCCAAAAGGTAATTTTGATTTTCTAAAGGAGCTTTATAAATGTTGTTGACATCTGTGACAGAAGCCAGTTGATCAGAATCTACCAGAAAGGCAATTATTGCTATTACAATATAAATGAATAGTATTATTAGAGAACGATCACTAATTAGTTGCTTATATATGTTTTTGAAGATTTTCAATAAGCTGTTTTTAATCTTGGGTCGAATAATTCGTAAAGAATATCGGCAAGCCAATAACTAATCGTGGTTACTATTGCAATCAAAAGTACTATTGGGAAGACAACATTCCAATCTGCCAATAAAATTGAATTATATAATAACCTGCCAACTCCAGGAATATTGAAAATAATTTCTAGTACCAATGAGCCAGATATGGCGCTAGGTATTGCGCCTGTGAATAGAGTCAAAATTGGAAATAGTGAATTTCTAAGTCCATGATTTTTAATGATTTGATGATTATCTAAGCCTTTTTGCTTTGCGGTGAGGATATATGGTTTATTTAATTGCACACGAAGGTTGGAACTTAAGATACTACTAATAATTCCCGTGCTGCGAAGACTAACGCAAAAAACAGGAAGAATGAGATGCTTGAAATTAGATGACAATTGTGACCAAATGCTCGTAGCACTGAAATCCATAGAATGAACAGCTGGGAAGATATTTGTCCACTTTCCATAGTCACTAGTAGTAAAAAAAACGATGGCTAAGGTTGCTATCCAAAAAAGAGGCATGGTGTAAAAAATATCAAGGGCTGACTGTATTTTATACCATACTGCCTTATCACTCTTTACCTGGTTGTATCCAATAATAATTCCAAATCCATAGGTGATTAAAATTGATAAGAATGAAATTAAAAGGGTCCAAGCAAGTGATTTCTTAATTTTTGGAATGACTAGACTATTGTTGTAGTTTGATCTTAAACTTTCGTTATTTATTATTTCTTTAACCCAATGATGATATTGGTTGTCAATCCCATGCCAATAAAATTTAGGGTAGAAAAAATTGGACTTAGGACTTATAATGAGATTCTTAATTATTAGTATTTCAGATTGATTTAATGATGTAAAATCAATATCAGTAGATCCAGTTTTTGAAATTTGATCTGCAATATTGAGTAGTAATTTATATTCGGAATGATTGTTTATTAATCCAATAAATTGATAAATGTTTTTTGAATTGTTTCCATTTTTAAATAATTGGTGAGCTAATTTTTTTTCTCTAGGTAATAAATATTCTTCTTCTAATTTTGGAAGAAAGTTTGGCTTTATCGAGAAATAGAATTTTGGTTTATGGAGTCCTAGCTTTATAGCTTCTTTTACATAGCTATCTCTTGAATAAGGAGAGGGCTCTGATCTATCCTCATGAAAAACTCCTAATCGCTGTTCGACAGGGTCTTGCGGAACTATATATCTTGAAAAGAAAACAACAATGCTAACACTTAGCAATAATGGAATTACAAGTAATAGTTTTTTCAAATGAGCGGCTAGCATGCAAGTTATTTTTTTGCAGACTTGATTTTGAATGTATTGGCTAAATACCCAGGTCTTTTAGCTGTTACCGTTGCTTCAAAGTCTGGTCCAACAATTATCTTTTGGGTAGGAGAGAATAAGAAAATAACGGGCTGTTGATTGTATATCTCTTGATGAAATTCTTCGAAAAGCTTTTCTCTCTTTTCGAAATCCTTCTCGTTTCGAATAAGCATAATCAGACTATCTGTGGTTGTAGATTTAAAACCTGAAAGATTGCTTCCTTTTTCTTTGACGTTATCAGAGTGCCAGCGTCTGTAAGGATCGACCGGAATTACATCCTGCCCTTCTGCTAGGGCTGCCAAATCATAATCGTAGGTATAGATGTTTTCTGATCTCATTCTTCTTATATCTTTCCTAACAATGTTTATTTTGACACCAACTTTTGTTGCTTCTTCCTGAAAAAGAAGGGCAACTTTTTGGCCTAATTCTCCTCCGGTTATCAATAGATCCAATTCGAGTTCTTCTCTCTTGCCGTTAATGACTTTATCGACTGTGTTATTGTTGTTGGTGTCAGACCATCCTAATTCAGTTAGTATTCTTTTTGCTTCTGTTACATTAAATATTTCATCATTTAAGTTCTCATTGTATTCGCTTTTGCTAGGGTGGATTGGGCCAGTTAAAGCTTGACCATAACCAAATTCAATGTTATTAATCATGGCCTTAACATTCACCAGACTGGCCAACGCTTTTCTAATGTCTACATTTGCCAATAAAGGATTTTGGTTATTGATGGCAATGTAATAGTATCTCGTTGATGGGGCATTTAGGTAAGAAGCTTCTGGAAGCTCCTTTTTTAGATTTTCAAAATTTACAGCTGGTAGTCCTTTTACAATATCTAGGGCACCATCTTTTAATGCTGTAATTGCAGTCATTTCATCAGCAATAATTTTAAAATTTATTTTTTCAACATTAGTTTGAAGGAAGGGGTTTTCTTGGTATTCAGATCCCCAATAGTTTTCGACTTTGGACAAGCTTAGATATTGATCAGTTTCCCAAGAATCAAGCTTATAAGGACCATTTCCTAGGATATTTGTTGAGTAGTGTTTTTGATCATTGAAGTCTTCCAAGAATAATTCCATTCCTTCTGGTTGTTCTTGTTCATTCATTGATTTTATCTCTTTTATACCAATGTTGTCAAGCACATTACTATTATTGTAGACATGTTTTGGAAGAAGATAAATGGTTGATACCATTTCTTTTGCTAACATGTATTGGCCGTTGACAAATACTTTTACTTTGTATGGATCATCGGGGTCTGCTTGGATATCATTAATATTAACCAAAGTAGACTTCCATGATCTTGGGCTTGAAAGAGGAAGAAGGACAGATTTTATGGTGAATATATAATCTTCAGCAGTTATATTTTTACCATCTGACCATTTTGCATCCTTGATGAGTTCAATTTCGTAGTAAGAATTTCCTTCAGCATCTTTTTGTTCATTTGGAATATTTTTCAAAAGGATTGGATAAAGCTCTAAAGTTTCTGGGTGAAAATCTCCTACAGGAACATATATATACTGAAATACCTCTCTAGCGATTGATCTGGAATCATAGACAGGGTTGACTCTTTCTGGATCTATGGGTAGTAGTATGTTTATTGAATCTCTAATTGGTTTTGGAGCTTCAGACTTACAGGCAATAAGTAAAAAGCAAGGGAGTATTAATATGATCAAAATTTTTTTCATGTAAATGCAACTTATATCTAAAGATAGCAAACAATTTATTGCCAATCCCATTATACATATAAGATGAAGAAAACAATCGTCATAACGGGAGGAACTGGTTTGATAGGTTCAAGATTGATTCAAATGTTGGACAAGGACATGTATTCAATTAGGATTTACACAAGGAAAATTAAAAAATCACATGAAAATGTCTCCTATTATTATTGGAATCCAAGCAAGGGAGAAATTGATTTTGATGGACTTAAATCTTGTGATCATATTGTTTCATTGGCTGGAGCTGGGATTGCTGACAAAAGATGGTCAAATAGTAGAAAAAAGGAAATAATTGATTCTAGGGTTTTAAGCAATGAGCTTTTGAGAAACTCTTTAGACAAACTTGATCATAGACCAAAATCAATCATTGCTGGTTCTGCAATCGGCTTTTATGGAAATAGAGGAAGTAACATGCTAGATGAAAAATCAGAGAAAGGTTCTGAAGAATTTCTTGTTAATAGTACAATTTTATGGGAAAATTCCTTAACGAATCTTGGGGTCCATACGAATCAATTTTGTATGATTAGAATTGGAATTGTGTTAAGTACGATGGGTGGTGCACTTCAGAAAATGATGATTCCTCTTCGATTCGGATTGAGTGCTTATTTTGGAGATGGAAAGCAATATTACTCATGGATACATATCGATGATCTTTGCAAAATGCTTATCAAAGGAATAGAGGATGAAAGTTGGGTAGGGATATTTAATGGTACTGCTCCTAATCCTATACCCTTACGGCAAATGGCAAAAGAGATTAAGCATATGTTTCTACCGCTAGCAATTGCTTTTCCTGTTCCTAGCTTATTACTTAAGCTTGGAATGGGAGAAATGACAAGAATGCTTACAAACAGTACCAGAGTAATTCCTAAAAATGCAATGAATCAAGGATTCGAATTTACATTTACGGAAGTGAAAGATGCAGTCATGGACCTTAAAAACAGAAGAATTTAAGGTTCGAAGATTTCAATGGTTTTGTTGGCTCTGATCATATCTGTGAACTTTCCTTTAAACCTTGTTGCACGAACCATATGGTTATCAATCCAATGATAATTGCCACCTCTTGGTTTGCCCATCAAAAGACCATGATATTTAAACTGGTGCATGGCCAGCCATTCTTCGGTTACCTTTCTATGATCCTCTGTTCTTGATGTAAAAAAGGTGATAATGTGTCCATCTTCATACCATTTGTTGATGGTCTCTAATGCATCAGGATATAATTTCGCAGAGACCATTCTTTCAGGTTCTTCATTCGGTATGTCATCGCAGATTGTACCGTCAATATCGATTAGAAAGTTTCTTACTTCTTCATTTAGGACAGGGCTCAATAGTTTGCCATCTTCTCCTTTTAATTCTTTTAGTTCGTGATTATTTTCACTCATAATTTCTAAATTAATTTGCAAAGGTAATTTTTATATAGGAATAGACTAGAAAGAAATGTATTGAACTGGATTAAGGGGGACACCTTGAAACCAAAGTTCGAAGTGAAGATGTGGGCCAGTTGTCTGTTCTCCACTGTTCCCAATTATTGCTATGGCCTCACCAGTGGTAACATAATCCCCTTCTTTTTTCAACAAAACAGAATTGTGTTTATATACGGAAATGATATTATCACTGTGTTGGATACTTATGGTATTTCCTGTTTCAATGGTCCAGGCTGCATGGACTACGACACCCTCATTTACTGCTACGATAGGAGAATTTTTTGGAGCAATAATATCTACTCCTAGATGTTCTTCTAAAGCATTAAAGTGTGCACTTATCCTGCCTCGGACTGGAGAGACTAGATGCATTAATTTTGCGCGTAGCAGCTTGGGGTCAAATTTGTTATTTTCTTTTTCAAGTGGTATAAATTGATTTTCATCGGGAGCAGCGGGTATTGGAGTACTAGAAATATCCATTATTTGTGGGTTTGCTTGCTGCACGGATTCAGAATCACCGTTAAGCATATTTACAAGCCCATCGATATATATTTTTTGGTCTGTTAAAGTTTGCTCCAACTCAATCACTTGCTTGTTTAATTGAATGAAAGCGCTACTACTTTCTACATTATCGATACCAAAAATGAAATGTTTGATCGGTTGAAATGAAAAAAGTAAAATACTAAAGAGAAAAACAAATAAGATTAAGCCAACAATGCTTAAAACAAAGGTTAAAAGTGAAAACTGGTATGACCTGAGTTCTTTAAGACTTTCTGGGTCTGCAATCCCAATTCTGTACTTAGTTTTTAGCTTTTCCCAAAGGGAATTCTTCTCTATAGTATGATCATTCATATCAAAAAATGGCTTGAATAATGTATTAAACTGCAAATAGGCTGTAAAATTGGAATAATTAAAATAATTTTGTGGCAAATCAGTTTATATAGATGATAATAATTAGCTGATTTTCTCCCAAAACTTCACTATTTACAGCTTATTCATATAAAAAATACAAAGTTGAATACACTAAGGTCTTCTATTGCCTATATAATGGCCGTTTTACTGATATCTTCTTGTGTTACCGAGAAGAAGAAAAGTGATATCAGTGCGACAAAAAAATTCTATCATAATACTACAGCATATTATAATGCATTTTTTAATGCTGAGGTTTTGATGGATGAGAGTATGTTGAGCATGCAAGAAGCACACATTGATAATTATAATCAATTATTAAGTGTGTATGACTATACCAATCTTCAAAATCCGAAAATTGAAGCCAATAACTTAGACATTGCTGTTGAAAAGGTTTCTAAATCTGCTTCATTACATAGACAAAGTCATTGGGTAGATGACTGTTATGTTTTGATTGGAAAAGCACAATTCTATAAGCAAGATTATGAAACGGCAGAGGAGACTTTGATGTTTTTTGAAGAAGAGTTTGATCCTTTTAATCCTTACGGTAAAAATTATGATCCCAGTAAGGAGGCCTCTAGAGCTCAAAAGGAGATGGCTCGTAAAAAAGAGAAGAAACAAAAAGATGCTGAACGAAAAGCACAAGTAGCAGAAAGAGAAAAAACAGAAAAGGAGAAAAAGAAAGCAAGAGAAGCGGAACAAAAAGCAAGAGAAAAGGCAAAGAAAGAAGAAATGAAAAGAAGGAAGAAAGGCCAAAGATCTCCTTCGACAAAAACAAGACCAACAGAAAAGCCAACAGAAGAAAAAGAAGTCGCTAAGGTAGATGATGAAAAAGATAAAGAAGATGAGAAAGAAGAAGAAAAAGAGGAATTAAAGGATGGAGCATTCGGTCATACAACGGCCTATTGGAAAGGTTTATATTGGTTAGCAAGAACGCTTATAGAAAGAGAAAATTATTCTTCAGCAGAATATTATCTAAACAAAATTATTGGTTCAAATGCTCAGGCAGAAGTTAGAGACCAGATTCCAGCTGCAAAGGCTCACTTAAATATTAAAAATAAAGATTACGACCTAGCATTGAAATATCTTGATGATGCAATTGCATCCAGTAAAGATAATTTCGACAAAGCAAGATTTGCATATATCCGCGCACAACTGTTTGAGAGACTTGGAAATCCTAGTGCAGCTTTTAAAGAATTTGAAAGATGCAGATCTTTTAGACCTGATTTTGAAATGGCTTTTTATGCAGACATCAATGAGTTAAAATTATCTCATTCCATTGGTAAAATGACTTCGAAATCTGCGATCAAGAAAATGGAAAAGATGGCCGAAGAAGAAAAATACAATGACTTCAAGGGACCCATCTACTTTTCTATTGGAGAAGTATTATTGAATGATGGAGATACCTCTGCCGCCATTGATGCTTTTAAAAAGGCAACTTCAGAAGGAGGAACTAAAGACCCAGACTTGTTTTATAGATTGGCTTATCTATTATTTGAGCAAGAAGATTATACTGCCGCTAAACAATATTTTGATAAGACTTTAGAATATATGCCAAAGTCTGATGAAAGATTTCCTGAAGTTAGAAAGTATGCCAATAGCCTTAAAGATATTTCATTAACAATAGATCAAATTCAGTTGCAAGACAGTCTCCTAGAATTGGCTTCTTTGACTGAAGAAGAATTAAGAGATAGAGCAAAAGAGGCAATTAAAAATCAACCAGAGGAAGTATTGGGTGAGAATCTAGGAGGAGAGAATCCAACAAGAGCAAATGGGCCAGGTAGGAGATATGGTTCTGGGCAAAGTAGCTTTTTTGCTTACAATCCTATTGCTCTTACTCAAGGAAAAGAAGAATTTGAAAGAAAATGGGGAGATAGAGTGCTAGAGGATAACTGGAGAAGATCAGCAGTGGGATCCTCGTTTTCAGAAAATATTGCTGAAGATTCTGGGGAAAGAGAGATTAGTGAAGATGAGATCAGTGCATTTATTGCCAAAATACCAACAACAAAACTTGGTAAGGAAACGGCACATAGAAAATTATCACTTGCTTTGTTTGATCTTGGTTTTATGTATCGGGAGAGATTGCAAAATTATAAGAAGTCAAGCGAGACTTTTGATCGAGTAGAAAAAGAATTTCCTACATTCCAGAAAATGGATCAAGTTTATTTTTACCAATATTTGAATCATCAAGATTTAGGAAGTAATGGAACCGCAAAGCAATACTTAAACAAAATGAAGGAAGAATTTCCTGATTCTAGATACACCAAAATTGCAACCGATCCAAATTATGTAAAAGAGCAGCTTGCGGCAGAAAATGTATTGGATGATTATTATAATCAAACCTACAACTACTTTGAAAAAAAGGATTTTGAAACTGTAATTAACAGAGCTAAAAAATCTGCTAAACAATTTGGTGAAAACAATGAGTTTGCTTCAAAGTTTGCTTTGCTTTCAGCAATGAGCACCGGAAGTGTTGCAGGGAGAGACGAATATGTCAAATCTCTTGAACAATTGGTTAAGAGATATCCAAATACACCTGAACAAACCCGGGCTAAAGAAATACTAAGATTTTTAAAAGGAGACGAAGAAGCCTTTAATTCTATCTTGTATGATGAAGAGACGCAAAAGTTTGAAAAAAACAAGGATGGATTACACTATGTAGTTGTTGTTTTATATGATGCCTCAGGAAAAAATGTTGATGATACCAAGATTAGTATTTCTGGATTCAATAGGCAATTCTTTAAAGCAGATAGACTGCAACAAAGTGATATTTCCTTAAACAAGGATCTCAATAGTCACCTGATATTGATCAGAAAATATTCAAATGAATCCAAAGCGATGGATTACTGGAAGACAATCCAAAAGAACGAGGATAAGTTTATTACTAACGAAATTAATTACGAAGTTTATCCTGTGACGCAAAGCAATTATAGAGAGATTATCAAGCAAAAATCTATCAATGCTTATAGAGCTTATTTTGAGAAAGAGTATTTAGGGAACTAACTTACTTATAGAATTATTAAGTAAACTTAATTTAAATTTGAAAAAAGAAAAGGGTAGAAATTCAGTCAGAAAATTAAATCCAATTTCTGAATATCTAACCCTTTACCAGTTTAGTGGCAATTAGATTAACATACTAAACGTACTGGTACAATGTTCGTTACTTTAAAACCTCTTTATAAAGGATAGGTGTTTTGTATTCTTTTTTCATGGTGTGCCGAATAACATCAAATGCTGTAACCACACCTTTTAACTCATTGCGAAGATTAACAACAGGTAGGGTTTTAAATCTCTTATCCATGAATAGTTCTGCAGCTGTTCCAACTTTATCAAGCGGAGATATTTTTATGATGTTTTTACTCATAATATCCTCAACTTTGATGTCTTCGGAGAGTTGATTATTTTGACTCTGTTTCCAAAGATCGTGTGTAGTAATCATGCCAACCAGTTTTCCTTCATCGACGACTGGTACCTGTTGTACCTTGTGAAAAACCATTAAGTTAGTTAGTTGCTGTAGAGATTGTTGAGGAGCTGCAACCACTGGATCTGTGGTCATAATTTTTCTTACTTCTTGATTCAGCATAAAAGTGATTTTTAGTGTTAACAATTCAATATCACACATCCCAAGGGCGCCGAACGTTTTAATTCCTTCTTTAATATACAAATAAATTGGTAAACAAACTAAGAAAGTTGTATTCCTGTAGCCAAGAAGTAGAACATTTGAAGAAAAACTTCAATTAAGAATGGGCTTTTTATTCTTTATTGAAGGTATTGCTATCTTCACTTTTGAATGAGCTATTTTAGAAATAAAAAGGTCTGGATAACTGGGGCAAGTGCAGGTATAGGTAAGGCTCTAGCGCTTACTTTTGCGGAAGAAGGAGCAAGATTGGTATTATCAAGTCGTAAAAAACAAGCTTTAGTCACTGTTAAAAATGCTTGTCATAAGTCTCCTGAAGTAGATATTATCCCCCTTGACCTTGAAGATCATGTTGGATTAGAGCAAATCTTTAATGAAAATGTAAATATTTTAAAAGATGTAGATATTCTATTCAACAATGGAGGTATTTCACAACGATCAAAAGTAGCGGAAACGGACTTTGCAGTCTATAAAAAGCTGATTGATATCAATTATTTGGGGACAGTACTGTTAACAAGAATGTTATTGCCATATTTCCTAAAAAGGAATTCAGGACAATTTGTTGTTATGAGC
Organism: Saprospiraceae bacterium; assembly: GCA_020630955.1. Lineage (GTDB taxonomy): Bacteria > Bacteroidota > Bacteroidia > Chitinophagales > Saprospiraceae > JAHDBF01. The sequence continues at coordinate 24,237 of JAHDIE010000006.1, read as the reverse complement.
AGTGTTGCAGGAAAGTTTGGAGTACCCTATAGATCTGGATATTCTGGTGCTAAGATGGCCTTACATGGTTTTTTTGATGCGTTAAGAGCTGAAGTAGCAAATACAAATATCAAGGTTACCATTATTTGTCCAGGATTTGTAAAAACGGATATTTCAAAAAATGCCATTACTGGGGATGGTAAATCATATAATAAAATGGACAAAGCACAAGAAAAAGGCATGGATGTGGCCGTTTTGGCTAAAGAAATACTGAAAGCAGTACAAAATCACAAAGCTGAGGCCTATTTTGGGGGCTTTAGAGAAACTAAATTAGCTATATTCGTGTCTAAATTGTTTCCAAACAGATTTAGAAAAATAATTGCAAAAGCCAAAGTAAAATAGAACTGAAAGGATATGGATATTTTCGATAGAATTAAAAAAGACATGGGGCCCTTAGGAAGATATGCTGATGTAGCTGAAGGGTATTATATTTTTCCAAAGCTAGAAGGTGAGTTAAGTAACAGAATGCAATTCAAAGGCAGAGAAGTTATAGTATGGTCAATCAATAACTACTTGGGGTTGGGCAACCACCCAGAAGTTAGAAAAGCTGATACAGAAGCAACCGAAGAATGGGGTCTTGCCTATCCAATGGGTTCAAGAATGATGTCTGGTAATACTCAATTGCATGATGACTTAGAAAAGGAATTGGCAGAATTTGAAAATAAAGAAGCAGCAGTATTGGTCAATTTTGGATATCAAGGGATCATGTCAGCCATCGATTCCTTATTATCAAGAAGAGATGTCGTAGTTTATGATGCAGGTTGTCATGCTTGTATTGTAGATGGTGTTAGAATGCATTCTGGTAAGCGATTGGTATTCCAGCATAACGATATAGAAAGTTTAGAGAAACAATTAAGTACTGCAACCAAAATAGCTGAAGAACAGCAAGGAGGAATTCTTGTGATCTCAGAAGGTGTTTTTGGAATGAGAGGAGATCAAGGAAAGCTGCGAGAAATTGTCGCTTTAAAAGAAAAGTATTCCTTTAGGTTGTTGGTAGATGATGCCCATGGTTTTGGAACATTAGGCAAAACAGGATCAGGAGCTGGAGAAGAGCAAGGTGTACAAGATGATATTGATCTTTACTTTGCTACATTTGCGAAAGCGATGGGATCTGTAGGAGCATTTCTAGCAGGCGATAAAGACACGATTCAGTTTATAAAATACAACATGCGTTCTCAAATATTTGCTAAATCATTGGCGATGCCAATTGTACAAGGAGCAAGGAAGAGATTGCATATGTTGAAAACCATGCCAGAATTTAAAGACAAGCTATGGGCTAACGTTAGGCAGTTGCAATCAGGGTTAAAGGAAGCAGGTTTTGATATTGGAAATACAAACTCTTGTGTATCTCCAGTTTACATGAAAGGATCCGTAGAAGAAGCCATGAAGTTGGTTTATGACCTCCGAGAAAACCACAGAATTTTCTGTTCGATTGTTGTATACCCTGTTGTTCCTAAAGGAATTATTTTATTGAGATTGATACCAACTTCTGTTCATACATCAGAGGACATTGTAGAGACAATAGAAGCATTTAAGGCGGTGCAAGTGAAATTGAAGGCTGGAGCCTATGAAGGTGAAAAAGTAAGCTAAGCTACTATGTCAGAACCGTTAATTTCAGGGATTCAACAAATTGGGATTGGAAATACTTCTGTGTATGATACATGGGAATGGTATCGAAAGAATCTTGGAATGGATCTTCCAGTATTTGACGAGGCTGCGGAAGCCGCATTGATGTTGCCATATACGGAAGGTCAGCCAAGGAGCAGACACGCAATCCTTGCACTTAATATGATGGGTGGTGGAGGAGCAGAGATTTGGCAATACACTTCTAGAGTAGGCCAAGCTGCAAAATTTGATGTAAAATTAGGTGATCTTGGAATCTTTGCTGCCAAGTTTAAGTCTCCTAATATTGCAAAATCTCATCAGGCGCTTTCGAATAACAACAAGGTTTCAGAAATTGCAAAAACCCCTGAGGGTAAGGATCATTTTTATTTGTATGACCCTTTTGGTAACCCCATCGAAGTGGTTGAATCAAATAACTGGTTTGGAAAAGGAATTTCTCATAGTGGAGGTGTCTATGGTGCTGTGATTGGTGTAAGTAATATAGATCGATCAAAGGATTTTTATAAGAATATTTTGGGTTTTGATGTGGTAGTCTACGATACTCAAGGTAAATATGATGATTTTGCCTATTTAGATGGATCAAATCAGGAATTTAGACGGGTATTGCTCAGGCATTCAAAGGAAAGAGTAGGTCCTTTTAGCAAACTATTAGGATCTGGGGAGATAGAATTGGTTCAGGCAATTAATAAGGAAACAAACAAGATTTTCAAAGATAGAATGTGGGGTGATTTGGGTTATATCCATTTATGTTTTGATATAGTCGGTATGGATGCCTTACGTGAAAAATGTAAACAAGCCAATTGCCCTTTTACAGTAGATAGCGGAGATTTTGATATGGGAGAAGCAGCTGGCCACTTTGCCTATATTGAAGATCCAGATGGAGCACTCATAGAATTTGTGGAAACACATAAAGTGCCTATTTTAAAAAAGATAAATTGGTATTTGGATTTGAAAAAAAGACCAGCTGGGAAATCGTTGCCAAGATGGATGCTGAAAGCAATGGGACTTTCTCGGGTCAGAAACTAATTTGCCTAAGCATATCTTACAATATATCTTCTGATAAGAAATGAAAATAGCTGAACAGCGAAAACCATCCAAGCGATCGACCAATTACAGATAAATGCAGTAATAAGAAAGGAAGTAAGAAGCCAAATTGGAAATATAAACATACCAAAGGCTAGTTTGATGCTTGAGATAAATGCAATCTGACTTATTTTATTTTTTTCTACCCAGTAATAAAAAAGAAAAGCGGGTAAGTTTGGAATCAAAAGTATCCAAGAAATAATTTTCGCAAAGCCTGAATGAGAAGGTTTTTCAAATTGGCTTCCGCTATTTGCTAATTTTCTAATTTCTTGAAATGAAAGCTTTTCGTTTTTTCTATCGAATACGTTTTTTCTATTATCATAATCTTCGTCTGTCGGGAGAACAAGATTTTCTTTAATTGCCTCAGACACGGTAACTCTAAACTGATTGAGATCCCTCGGTCCTGGATTGCCTTCATTAGGCATATAATCTCTTACCCTGATGGGCTTGCCATAGTTTAAGATCAATTTTCTACTTGATCGGGTGTGACTAAAATAATTTAATCCAACAGGTACTACAGTGATGTCTTTTTCATTAACCAATTGGGAATTAAAGGCGATTCTTGAGACTCCTTTGGAAACTGTTCTCAGATAATGCGTGTGATGATGATTACCTTCCGGAAAAATTAAGATTCTTTTGTCCTGTAACAAAAGATCTTTAATGGTTTCAAATATTGCTTCATTTTTGGTCAAGGAAGAGAAACCGTCACGTATCCTATATATAGGAATCATATTAAAGGAAGATAGTATCCATTGTGTTGCTGGTTTGAATACGTCAGATCTCGTCAAATAATAAACTGGAAATGGAGACAGTGTGCCTAAAATCACCGCATCCATAAAAGCAGCTTGATGATTTACTGCATAGATGAACGGAGCATCTCCTTTAGGAATATTTTCTTCACCATTGATTTCAATCTTCCCAAAATATAGGATGACATTAAGTTTGGCTACAAGTCGCCAAAAAATATACATAAATCTCTTTAACACAGAAGCAAAGTAAATACAATTCTTAGTTTCTTAAATGATTTCTTGTGGAAAATCATCTTAGGAGAATATTTTTTTGTTTTATATATCAAATGGCCTTATTATATGCGTTATTAGATGACAATAGGCAATTGGAAAAACTTGGAGCTTAAAAAATTCATTTTAGAAAATAAGCAATTAATCAAACGGATTGCACTTGGAGCAATCTTGTTCCCTGTATTTTTGCTGCTGACATTGTTCTTACTTGTCAGGTTTGAATGGGTCACAGATCTTCCTTCCAAAGCTGATCTCATTGCTATTGAAAACCCAGAGGCCTCTGAATTGTATTCAAGTGACCAATCGCTGATCGCAAAATATTTCATTGAGAATAGAACAAATTTGGAGCAGAAGGACTTGAATCCATATTTTGTTGATGCTTTGATAGCAACGGAAGATGTGAGATTTAGAAACCATAAGGGTGTTGATTTCCGATCTCTAATGCGTGTAATGGTAAAATCAATATTGCTTAGAAATAAATCAAGTGGAGGTGGAAGTACACTAACCCAACAAGTCGTAAAAAATGTATTTCCAAGAGAACGATTCGCCTTGTTTTCATCTGTTCTTAATAAGTTTCGTGAAATGATCATAGCACGGAAAATGGAAAGATTATATTCTAAGGATGAAATTCTTTTATTATACACCAATACCGTTTCTTTTGGTGAAAGAGCTTTTGGACTTGAAACAGCATCGAATAGATTTTTTAATAAGTCATCAAAAAACTTGTTGTTGGAAGAGGCTGCTACCTTGGTTGGCATTTTAAAAGCACCAAGCTATTATAGTCCTCGAAGAAATCCTGAAAGAGCAAGATTGCGAAGGAATGTTGTCCTAGCCCAAATGGAAAAGTATGAATTTCTGGCAAAAACTACCAGAGAACAACTTTCTCAAATGCCTTTGGTACTTGATTATCAAAAATCAGTTCAGAAAAATGAGTTTGCACGATATTATAAAAATCATGTAAAAAAAGAATTTACTGAGCTTACAAGATCTATGAGTAAACCAGATGGCTCCAAATATGATATATATAAAGATGGCTTAAGGGTTTATACTTCTTTGGATCTAGATCTCCAACTTGCTGCAGAAAAGAATATGCAAAAACACATGCATCAATTGCAGAACCAGTTTGATAAAAGTTGGGAGACTGGAAAGAAATTTGGAAAAGATACTAGGATCATTGATGATCAACTTAAGAAACATCCTTTGTATAAATCCTTGAAGTCAAAAGGTTTTAAGAGTAAGGATATATTGACGGAATTTACAACTCCTGAAGAAAGAGAATATTGGACATGGAAGGGATATGAAAGCAAGAAAGGTACGAGAATAGATTCAATAAAGCATTATTTAAGTTTATTACATACTGGAATTTTAGCTGTTGAGCCTGCAACTGGATTTATCAAAGTTTGGGTCGGTGGTAATGATTATTCTCGCTTTCAATATGATCGTATCACTGAGCCTCGACAAGTTGGTTCTACATTTAAGCCTATCGTCTATCTTACAGCTTTGGAAAAAGGTGCGGATCCATGTAACTCCTACCCAAATGAATTGAGAACTTATACAAGTTATAAAGACTGGACGCCCAAAAACTCCAGTGGGGAGTATGGTGGAGAATTGACCATGATACAGGCTTTAATTAATTCTGTCAATACTGTTTCTGTCCAGGTATTGTTTGAGGCAGGAATACCATCTATTGTTGCTCAAGCAAAAAAAATGGGTATTGAAAACAAATTAGCTGAAGTTCCTTCCTTGGTTTTGGGTACTTCTGATATTTCACTTTACGAAATGGTTCAAGTCTATGCTTGTCTGGCCAATGAAGGGAGAAAGCCAACCATACGTTCTATTACCAAAATTGAAACAGCTGATGGTGAATTGGTGTATGAGGCTGAAGAATATCAAGAAACAGAGGAGGTTGCCGAACCTGAAAATGTAGAGAAGCTAAACAATATCCTCCACCAAGTCAATATATCAGGTACAGGAAGGAGATTGTATAATGTATACGATATTTCAAAACCGATTTCTGGTAAGACTGGAACTACTCAGAATCAATCGGATGGATGGTATATTGGCTATACTCCTGATTTGGTAATTGGTGCCTGGGTGGGTACAGAAGATCGAAGAATACATTTTAAAAACTTATCTATGGGAGCAGGCAGCAATACTGCATTGCCACTTGTAGGAGCATTGTTTGAGTATGCGGATTACAAAAATATGCTCAAGGCAAATGATTATGCTAATCTTGGAGAATTGGAAGAATGCTTGTATGGACCTAAAATTGAAGATGATGAAGACTTGATAGAAGCTATTGAAGATATTTTCTTCTCGGAAAGAGAGCAAAGAAGATCATCGGGAAGATCAAATAGAGAGAATAAGCGGAGAAGGATCGATGATATTACAATTGAGAAACGAAAACTTATAGAGATATTGGATGATTTGAAGAAAAAGCGTAAAAAAAATAAAAGACGTTGATTAACCAATTATTGATTGCCATTATAAAATATAAAACTTATTCCACCCATCATTAGACGCTCGCTTTTATCCGATGGAATAAGATCCAATTCTTCTGAAAGAGGATTTAGTCCAATATTATTAAGAGGAATGCTAATATAAGGCTTAATAGAAAGTCCAACTTTTTCACCTCCAATAAGGTTTAAACTAATAAATGGCTTGATGAAATACTGATTATTTTGAAGAAAGGATCTTTTGTCATCCGTACTTGCAATTTGTTCTTTAATTTGAAAATTCCGAAGTCCAGCCGCTATTCCAAAACCAAAATTTCCAAGTATAGATTCTAATGAGGCTGAGTAATTGTTTACAGCGTAGAATATTGTTTTTTGAAACAATTGATCTTGATCATCTTCGCCTAAAGCCTCTCTAGTTCGATTGAGATTTTCCCAATTGACTTCTAAGGAAAATCGATCATATTTCCATCTTAAACCAACGGTCAGTCCATGGAGAAAATGCAATTCTTCCATTGGGTTTCCAAATATGATTGAATCTCTAAATACTTTGTTATAATCATAAACCAAATTGTTGGTCTGCTTGGCTTGTGTGTATCCAAGACTATAGCCAACTGAAATATTAAATTGTGCTGAAAGCGGATTGTAGATACCAAAGAGTAAGATAATTACGAATATTCTCATAAGCTTTTGTCAATTAGACGTAAAAATATTATAAAAATTTAAATATTTGCAATAGATGAAAACACAGGCCTATGTGCGCAAAAAAGAAAAAGTCAGTTTCTAAAAAGAAAAATAACGCTCAGTTGGAGGTCAAACCAATAAAAGAAACTAAGAAGACAAGTACTTTATTGCCTTTTAAAGCACCCGGATGGATTCCTTTGCTTTTTATCGGCTTGGCATTCGTTCTTTATTTCCAATGCATACCATATGGTTATGTATTGGATGATAAAATAGTATTCTCAGAAAATCAATTTACGACAAAGGGTTTTGCTGGAATAAAGGATATTTTAACCAAAGAAACCTTTCAAGGTTATTTCGGAGAGCAGAAAGATTTAGTAGAAGGAGGAAGATATAGACCTTTGTCTTTGGTAAGCTTTGCAATCGAACATCAATTCGTGGGACTCAACCCCAAGGTAGCCCATTCAATTAATATTCTTTTGTATGGAATCTGTGCTTGGCTTGTATTTCTGATTATGGGTCAGATGACGGGAGGTGGTAATAAATGGTGGTGGTCTATCGCATTTTTAACAGCAATGATCTATTTGGTTCACCCTGTCCATACTGAAGCTGTTGCAAATATAAAGGGGAGAGATGAATTGATGGCTATGATATTTGCTCTACTCACATTACGGCATTGTTTAAAATTTGGAAATACTGGGAATAAAGTTCAATTAATGCTTGCTGGTTTATTTTTCTTGTTTGGATTATTTTCAAAAGAAAATGTCATTACATTTTTGGCGGTAATCCCACTTGCTATGTGGATGTTTTCACAGGGTCCAAAATCTAGAATATATCCAGTCCTTGGAATATTATTTCTGCTTTCTTGTGTCTATTTGTTTACCAGGTATAAAATTATCGGATATATAGTAGGAGGTAAAGAAATTACCGATATTATGAACAATCCATTTTATGGCATGACAGGTACAGAAAAATTTGGTTCGATAAGTTATACAATGTACGAGTATCTTCGCTTGAGTTTTATTCCTCATCCTTTGACCCATGATTATTATCCATATCATATTCCAAAAGTTGGGTTTGGGCATTGGAAGGTAATTATGGCAATCATTATTCACTTAGTATTGTTTGTATATAGTATTCTAGCATTTAAGAAAAATAAGTTGATAAGCTTTGGGATTTGGTTTTATATCATCACAATTTCTATTGTTTCAAATATTGTGGTTGGAGTTGGTACTTTTATGAACGAGAGATTCATCTTCATTTCTAGTATGGGTATATGCATGATCATTGCATATCTCCTCACCAAGGGATCTGAAAGATGGAACCCAAAAATTATGTATGGATTAGCCGCTGCAATTTTATTGACATATGGTGCTAAAACAATATCTAGGGTTCCGGTTTGGGAATCAGCGTTAAGTTTAAATAAAGCAGCTGTTAAAGTTTCAAAACAAAGTGCAAGAGCCAATTCTTTTATGGCAACTGCCTTGTTTAATCAGTACAATGAGGAGACGGAACGTGAACAAAAATTAGCCTTATTAAGTGAAGCAAAGATATATGCAGACAAGGCCTTGGAAGTTTACCCAACTTACAGCAATGGAAATCTTATGAAGGCGGGAATCGAAGCAGAACTTTATAAAATGAATGGCGATCTTGCAGCTCTTTTACAAACTTTTAAAGAAGTTGGAGAAGTTCAGCCTCAGATTGGATTCTTAACCCAATACTGTGAATACCTCAATGGGAGAGCAGATGCAAACCAAATGATTAATTTCTATTACGACTTTGGTTATAACATATTATTTAAAAAGAAGAGGCAATATAATTGGGCTGTTCATTATTTGAATTTTGGTTACAGTCTTGATAATTCAAATCCAAAAATTAAAAAAGCCTTGTACGATGTTTATACTGCGGCTGGAAATCCTCAAAAAGCTCAAGAGTACAGGTAATGAAATTTCAAAAGGATGTATACCGTATCGCATTGACAAAAGTCGATGGAGTGGGACCAGTAACGGCCAAATTATTGATCAATCACTTCGGATCTGCTGAGTATATTTTTAAAGCGAAAAAGAAGGAGCTTTTAGAGCTTGATGGCATTGGTCCAAGTGTAGCAAAGGCTTTTGAAGAAGAATCCATATTTGCGGAAGCTGAAAAAGAATTGTCACTAATTGAAAAGCATAAAATTAATTTGCTTTTTTATTTGGATGAGGCCTACCCAAACAGACTCAAGCATATTCCTGATTCCCCTATTCTTTTGTTCAGCCAAGGTAAAAATGAGTTCAATGTCAAAAGAACGGTAGGTATCGTTGGTACAAGATCGCCAAGCAGCTATGGAATACAAATGGTCGAGAAGTTGATTGAGGATCTAAAGGCATACAATGTAATTGTAGTTAGTGGCCTTGCTCATGGAATAGATGCCATTGCACATCGTAGCTCTATAAATCAACAGATACCTACCTATGGGATCATGGGCGGTGGATTTGAAAAAATCTATCCTGCAGCAAATAGAAAATTGGCCAATGATATGATGAAAGAAGGTGGCGTTATGACTGAATTTTGTTACCAGATAAAACCAGATAGGGAGCATTTTCCAATGCGAAATAGATTGATTGCAGCCCTATCTGATGCTCTCATTGTTGTAGAGTCAGGAAAAGTTGGAGGATCGATGATCACTGCAGATCTGGCCAATCAATATAACAAAGATGTCTTTGCGATACCAGGAAGAAATATTGATTCAAAATCAGTAGGATGTAATAGATTGATTAAACAACATCAAGCAAATCTATTAGAATCGGCAGCCGACTTGTCTTATATGATGGGATGGGACAAAAAAAGTGATATTCAAATGAGTTTGCCATTAATCGCATTAAATACACAAGAACAATCTGTTGTTGATCTATTGACAAACCCCAAAGGGGTGCATTTAGATAAAATACATCAGGAATTAAACCTTCCAATTTCTTCCTTATCTCCTTTATTGTTAAGTTTGGAATTCAGAGGCATAATCCGCTCATTACCAGGAAAATGCTATACCTTAAACTAATCGAATGAACTACAATATTTTATTAGCACTGCTTATCATCGTTTTTGGAGTTTCTTGTGATTCTCAAAAAACAGTTGTATCCACCGCTCCCTCCGCTCCACCAATGGTTTTGAAAAAAAATCAAAAACCAAAGAATATCATCCTTCTTATAGGAGATGGAATGGGATTGACACAAATTACAGCAGGAATGTATAGTCAAGGCAATAGCTCAGAATTGGAAAGATTCAAATGTATTGGCTTACAAAAAACTTATGCTGACAATGATGTAATTACAGATTCTGCAGCGTCAGCAACAGCATTTTCATGTGGCGTAAAAACATACAACAATGCTATTGCCGTTGATAAGGATACGATGCCTGTAAAATCTATTTTGAAATATGCTCAGGACAATAATATGTCCACAGGGTTGGTGGCAACTTCTACCATAGTTCATGCCACTCCAGCATGCTTTTTTTCAAGCAATAAAAGCAGAAGAAATTATGAAGAAATCGCTGTTGATATGATTGGATCAGGAGTTGATTTTTTCGTAGGTGGAGGAAAAAAGTTTTTTGACCGAAGAGAAAAGGACGAACGGAATTTAATCTCTGAATTGGAAAATGATGGATACTATGTTTCACACTTTGCGGAGCAGGATATTCAAGAATTGACTCCTTCTTTGGACAAAAAATTTGGTTATCTAACTGCAGACAAAGATCCAATACCTGTGTCTGGAGGAAGGGACTATTTGATTCCAGCAAGCAAAATGGCATTAGAATACCTTGACGCAAAATCAAAGGATAAGGGATTTTTTGTCATGATTGAAGGATCACAAATTGATTGGGGCGGGCATGCTAATTTGTTGGATTATGTAGTTTCGGAATTTATTGAATATGATAAGGTGATAGGAATGGCTTTGGATTTTGCAGAGAAAGATGGAAACACCTTGGTTATTGTCACAGCTGATCATGAAACAGGAGGATTGGCAATTCAACCTGGTTCAACCATGGATAGTTTGAAAGCAGCATTTACAACCACTAAACATAGTGGAACTATGGTGCCAGTATTTGCTTATGGTCCTGGAGCTAATAATTTCCAAGGAATCTATGAGAACACAGAAATCTTCGAAAAAATGAAAGCTTTATTGCAATCTGAGGAATAACAAAACAAAGTCCTACCGTAATTTGTCTAAATAATATGGATTATTCAATTGTTTTAGGAGGTGGTTGTTTTTGGTGTTTGGAAGCAGTATTTGACAAATTGAAAGGAGTGCAAAAAGTTCAATCTGGCTATGCTGGAGGCCAAGTTGAAAATCCTAGTTACCGTGAAGTTTGTTATGGACTTACAGGACATGCTGAGGTAATTAAAATCAACTACAATGATGAAGAAATTTCAATTGAGACTTTATTGCAAGTGTTTTTTACTTTTCATGATCCAACTACTTTAAACAGACAAGGAAAAGATGTAGGCACTCAATACAGATCCATCATCTTTTACAAAAATGAATCCGAAAAGCATTCAATAGAAAAATATATCAAAGAAATTGCTTCTGGCTTTTGGAGAAATCCCATCATTACAGAGCTTGCCAAATTAGAAAAATTTTATCCAGCAGAGGCTTATCATGACAATTATTATGAACTGAATAGCGCCCAGCCTTATTGTAAAATTATCATTGAACCCAAGCTTAAAAAGTTGCATATAAAATATTCAAAATTATTAAAGACAAATTAATGAATCCGTTAAATCCAGAAGAAGAAAGAGTAATCATTCATAAAGGGACAGAGATGCCATTTACAGGTAAGTATGATAAGCATTATGAAAAAGG
>JAHDIE010000006.1:4015-12401 GCA_020630955.1 Saprospiraceae bacterium | reverse complement strand
ATAAAGGGACAGAGATGCCATTTACAGGTAAGTATGATAAGCATTATGAAAAAGGCATATATCATTGCAGGCAATGTGATGCAAGCTTATATAATTCTGCCGATAAGTTTGATTCAGGATGTGGTTGGCCAGCATTTGACGATGAGATAAAGGGAGCTATAAAGAAGCTTCCTGATGCGGATGGCAGACGAGTTGAAATTGTTTGTAATGCTTGTGATGGACATTTGGGACATGTTTTTATTGGAGAACAATTAACAGCAAAGAATACAAGACATTGCGTGAATTCTATATCACTGGTTTTTAAGGAAGATTAGCGTTTGGTTCTACTTACTAAATAAAAATTTTGTAAAAAATGCGTCATATGGATAAAGATCATATTGTATTAACCAATGACGCAGAAGGGCTTATTTTTTTATTATAAAAGTAGTAGGGGTTAGGACCTTTTTCAATGTCTTATAAGTACAAGAAATTAAAGGGTATAAAAAAACAAGTTCGAAGAAATTCGGACTTTTTTTTTGTTCTACACCGAGATAATTGTCAAGCATGTTACCTTTATCATATGATTATTATAACAGGTGCTGCTGGATTTATTGCTTCTTGTCTTGCTCAGAAATTGTTACGAGAAGATCCAACATTAAAACTTATTCTAGTAGATAATTTTTCTCATGAAAGAAAGCTCAAAAATGTCCCGCTAGATGCTCGATGTCAAAAAATTGAAAGGGACGAACTTTTTGATTTTTTAGAAAGGAAAGAGCCGGAAGTAACAAAAGTATACCATCTTGGTGCAAGGACTGATACTGCAGAGCAAAATGTTTCCCTTTTTAAAAAATTAAATGTAGAGTTCAGCAAAGATATTTGGTCTTATTGTGCATTGACTGATACTCCCTTGGTTTATGCATCAAGTGCTGCTACATATGGAGATGGCAGTCTTGGTTTTGTAGATGATCATGATATCGTGAATAAATTAAAACCATTAAATCCTTATGGTGATTCCAAACAAATTTTTGATCAATGGGTTTTGGAACAAGCTTTGACTCCACCTAATTGGTATGGTGTGAAGTTCTTTAATGTATTTGGTCCTAATGAATTTCATAAAGGTCGAATGGCATCCGTGGTTTTTCATGCTTTCCATCAAATTGTTGATACTGGTAAAATGAAATTGTTTAGGTCTCATCGTCCTGACTTCGAGGATGGAATGCAGAGCAGGGATTTTATTTATATCGATGATGTATTGAGTTGCTGTCAATTTTTGATGGATGAAAAACCTGATTCTGGGCTTTACAACATAGGAACCGGTAAGGCAAGGAGCTTTAAGGACTTGGTTGTTGCTGTGTTTAAAGCCCTTGATAAAAATGTCGATATTGAATTTATCGATACTCCTGAGGATATCAGGGATAACTATCAATATTTCACGGAAGCTTCAATGAAAAAACTGAAAGATGCGGGTTATTCTCAAACTTTTACTTCTCTTGAAAATGGGATTGAACAATATGTCAAAAATCATTTGATCCCTGCTAAATATTATTAAGTGTGGAAATTTAATCCTCGGGCACAAATCCATCAAGATTGGTTCCTTGCGTATAATAGATTAGCTTCCAATCCTCTCCTAATTTTGCAAATCGACGAACGATATAAAACATACCATTATTGTCCATGATCGTTTCTGTTATAATGCCCGCAATATTTTCCATATCTCTTTTAAATTCTCCTGTATCATTGAATGGCTTATGGATTTCCCAACTCTCAGCTGTCCATTTTTCATCTGGTGCCTTACCTGATAATGGAAACTGAATACTATTTAGTTGAAATTCAGGATCAACATGAAATTTTGCATAGAAACTTGGAAAATCTTCAGGTATAATTACTGTGTTTTCATCAAGCAAATCTACTTGATCACTGCTAACATTAGATTGGTTATTATTGTTACAAGAGTAGGTGCACAATAATGCAGCTAGTATCAAAATTAAATTAAGGCCTTTCTTTGGCAATGACAAAATGATAGTTTTCAAATTTTTCTGCTTTAAGATCATAATGAAAGCTTTTTTCTTTTTTTAGCCTTCCGGTAAATGTGAACCCTTCTTTATTAAATACGAATGGATCCAATTCCATATCTAGTTTAAATTCTACACTTTTTCTTCCGTATGCTTTATACATACTTTCTTTTGCTCCCCAGATAGTATGCATATATTCAGTTTGCTTGTCCAAAGCAATATAAATTGCTTCCTTATCACTAATAAACTTATGTGCTATCCTTGTTATTTTGTCCAACTCCAATTGAATGTCAATTCCAATAATTTTAGGTGACAAGGCCAATGCAGAATATTTATGTGAATGGGAAATGGAAATATGTACATTTTCTTGAAGTAAATATGGCTTTCCAAATTTATCTTTTCTTAATTGGGCTTGGATGTCTATATCCATGACCTTTTGCATCAAAAAACGACTTGCCATCCATTCTAATTGTCTTTTTTTGTTCAGGCTTAGCACAAATTCATTTTCTAAATGACTTAGCAGCAATCCCTCATTAAAAAAACTTTGGTCTTCAGATACCTCCCAGATCACAACCCTGGTTCCATCTGCATCAATATTATCACGAAATAATGGCAATTTTAAATATTAAAGATTTAAAAGCTCAAAGATATTGCAATATTTTAACTCCTAATTCTTAAGAAAAAGAAAGCAGGTTCTATATATTTTTAAATTTAATATAAAATTGACCCTTTCGGTATGGCTTTATCATTAAATTAGTGCAAACTTTTTATATGAGAATCCTATTGATACTATTTGGTGTCATTTTATTTATTTCTTGTGGTGAGCCGAAAACAAGTTATCCCGATTTAGATTTGATGAAGCATGGTCTTCCTATTAAGATACAAGCACCAATTGATGCCGAGGTCGAAATGAACGATATGCTCTTGATGAAAGATGTTACTGTAAAAAAAGATGGTTATTATCTTCAGATTTTTTCTAGCGATGCAATGATCAATGATATTTCAAAAATCAAACAAGAAAAATTGAATGAAGTAAAGTCTAAATCTTCTTTTGGTAAAATCATTCAAGACGATGCAAATGGTTTTATATTTGAGAAAATGAGAAGTGATAGTACCATTAACTATGATTTCAGACATATTAGATTGCAAGGAGATAAACAATATATTTTTCAAACCGGATTGATTGGTAAGTTTACTGAACAAGAAGTCAGAAACATGTATCAGTCAGTTCAATAAAAATAAAGATATGAGTAAACTATACACTAGTGTTATTTTAGTAGTAACCGCTTTGGCATTAATGAGTAATTCTTCTGGCAGAGGCTCAGTTGGGAATGAGGCTGTCACTGGTGCACCTGGAGAATCAGGCCGAACTTGCGGAGCAGCCAATTGTCACGACGATGGTCAATTCGATCCTGCAGTTAGTGTTGAGTTAATTTCAGATGCAAGTGGATCTGTAAAGGAAGCTTATAAACCGGGTAAAATATATACCACACGAATTACTGTTTCAACTTCAGGTAGCCCAGGGGCATATGGATTTCAGATGGTTGCATTGAATGAGAATGGAGACAGCATGGGTGAATGGACCGCCAATGATGAAACCCAGGTACTTACTTTAAATGGGAGATCATACATAGAACAGGCTCAAAGAATTTCCGATAATGTTATCGATGTTACTTGGGAGTCTCCAGATAGTGACCAAGGGGATATTACTTTTTACATTTCTGCTAATGCAGTAAATGCAACAGGTTCGCCAGCAGGTGATGGTTCTACGAACAGCAGTTTTACCTTTGGTTATGATGGAACGCTTTCTACCAGTGAGCAATCTTCAAATAAAATAGAAATATTTCCTAATCCTGCCATTGATGAAATTAATGTCATAAACCATGAATCAGCCAATTACAAGATTTTAAACCAACAGGGAATAAATGTGCTTAGTGGAAATATTTTTGAGGATCAGATCAATATATCCCAGCTGAATGCAGGAATTTATTTCCTTCGATTAGACAGTGAAAAAGAAATTAGCAGATTTATAAAAATATAAAAGTGAATGTATAAAGCTTCTGAAGAAAAAGAATTTTACAAAGACAGCAAACATTTTCTAAACAATCAGCCTATCGCTTCCTCCTACGATAGGCTGATTGAAATTTTGACCTATCATGAATGGAGGTACGCGGTTAAAAATGATCCAGTCATTTCTGATTTTGAATATGACAAACTGTTTGATGCCTTAAAGGAAATAGAAAACAATAACCCGCTGCTAATAAGACCAGATTCTCCTACCCAGCGAATTGCTAGTGATCTCAATCCCGATTTTCCTTCCGTTAAGCATCTGACATCTATGCTTTCTTTAGGAAATAGTTATAATGCGGAAGATCTTATCGATTTTGATAAGTCCATCAAAAAGTTAATCAAAGAAGAGAAGGATATCATTTATAATGTTGAACCGAAATTTGATGGGGGAAGCATTGCGTTGGTTTATGAAAATGATTTTCTTATCAAGGCAGCAACACGAGGAAATGGGGTTGAAGGAGAAGACATTACACCTAATGCCAAGTCACTGAAATCTGTTCCACTCAAAGCAGCTTTTAGTAAATATGGGATTACTAAAGCTGAACTAAGAGGTGAAGCTATTATTCCACTTAAAATATTTAAAAAAGTAAATAAGGAAAGAGAAACTGAAGGTTTAAAGATTTTTGCCAATCCTAGAAATGCAGCAACCGGTGGATTGAGAACCAAGGATGCCAATGAAACAAGCAATAGAGGCATTGAAATTTTTATGTTCCAATTGAGTTATGCTGAGGATAATGATGGAAACAATGTCCTCAGTAGCTTTATCAATCATTCGGATCATCTGGAATTGCTGTCCGATATAGGCTTTAAAGTACCTATAGATGGCCAATTGGTAGCAAATAATATCGATGAGGTTGTGAAATTTGTTTCAAAATTTGAATCAAAACGTGACAGTCTTGATTATGAAATTGATGGTATGGTTGTCAAAGTCAATGATCTGAAAGTTCAAGACCGAGTTGGTTCTACCCAACATCATCCAAGATGGGCCATAGCCTATAAGTTTAAGGCCAAACAAGCAACCACCACTCTTTTGGATGTGGAATACCAAATTGGTAAGGTAGGTTCTGTTACGCCTGTTGCTAAAGTAGAGCCAGTATTTCTTGCCGGTGTAACCATATCATCTATTTCTTTACATAATGAAGATTTTATAAAGCAGAAAGATTTGCGTATTGGCGATAAGGTGCTTGTTGAAAGAGCAGGAGATGTAATCCCATACATTGTGAAGTCGTTGGCTGATCTAAGAACTGGAGACGAAAAGCGCATTCAATTCCCTAAGTATTGTCCAAGAGATCACGGTGATAAAAGTAAATTGATACAATATGCTGATGAAGCTGCGTGGAGATGTCCAATTTGCCAATTTGGAAGAGACAACATACAAAAGATAATTTTCCATGTCTCTAAAGCAGCCATGGACATAGATGGTTTTGGAAAGTCGAATGTTGAGCGTTTTTATGAACTAGGTTGGGTTAATGACATTAGTGATATTTATAACTTAGATTATGAGAAGATTATGGCTTTGGATGGCTTTGGAGAAAAATCTGCGCTAAAAATTCAAGCAGCGGTTGAAAAAGCCAAATCTAATTCATTGCAAAAATTTCTATCAAGTCTCAGTATTCATCATCTAGGGAAAAAGGCCAGCAAACTGATTGCACAGGAAATCAATCATGTCTATGATCTTCAGAGCTGGACAATAGAAGATTTTACTAATATTAAAGACATTGGTCCTGTTGTTGCTGAAAATGTCAAAGCTTGGTTCGAGTTTCCAGGGAACTTGGAAATGTTGCAGCGGCTTGAAGAAAGGGGCGTGAATCTAAAACAAACCGAAGAAGATATACCAAAGCAAATTAGAGAAGATGCGCCATTATCTGGTAAATCAATTTTATTTACGGGCTCATTGCAAAATCTGAATCGCAAAGAAGCTCAAGAAATTGCTGAAATGAATGGGGCTAAAAACATTTCTGGGGTAAGTAAAAAACTTGACATACTTGTTGTAGGAGAGAAAGCAGGTTCTAAATTGACCAAAGCACAAGCCTTAGGAACTGTTAAAATTATGACTGAACAAGAGTTCATAGATCTACTTAAGCTTGATGTTTAGATGTTAATCTAATCTTTAATATAACATTATGTTCTTCTACTGATCAAAAGTAAAATTTTGAGATTACTTTTGCGTTTCATCTTTTAACTCCTAATTCTGTCTTATGAAAAATCTTTTTGTTGTTTATGTGTTGTTGACAAGTGTAATTGGAACTATAATTTTATTTTCCTCTTATACAGGTAGTGCTGAAAAAGCAACCGAAGAGACACCTATACCGCATACTTTACCACAAATAATCAAGTCTATTCCTTTGGATAAACAATTTACCTTTGCGGGTGAGTTGATTCCACAGACTTTTGATGCAAGAGAGCGTTTGGATAGAGAGTTATCCGTCAACGCATATTGGCATTCTAGCACTATGTTGAATATGAAGAATGCTAGCAGATATTTTCCAATGATGGATAAGATTTTGATAGAACATGGTGTTCCCACAGATTTCAAATATTTAGCAGTAGCGGAAAGCAATCTAAGGAATGTTGTTTCATCGGCCAGTGCTAAAGGATTTTGGCAATTTAGGAAATTGGCTGCTGAAGAGTTTGGTTTAGAAGTTAATAGTGAAGTAGATGAGAGATATCATGTCGAAAAAGCAACCATAGCTGCAGCCAAATATTTAAAACAATTGTATGACAGATGGGGTAGTTGGATTGATGCAGCTGCTTCTTACAATATAGGTCCAACGAGATATTCTAAGCTTCGAAAAGAACAAGGGGAAACCAATTATTTTAATATGCATCTGACTGATGAAACAAGTCGATATGTTTTTAGATTGGTGGCAATAAAAGAAATAATGACAAACCCTGATGTGTATGGGTTTTATCTAGAGCATGGAGAAAAATATCATGAGCTTCCACCTTATAATGAAATTATCATTAATAAATCTGTTCCAGATTGGGGTGTATTTGCTAAGCAGAATGGAACCACCTATCGAGAGCTAAAATTATATAACCCTTGGTTGATTGATACCAAGTTAACGGTAATCAAAAACACCTATCATGTAAAAGTTCCAAAGCGATAGGATAGAAAATAAAAAAAAGTAAAGGCCACCTCAGGGTGGCCTTTTTGCTTAACTATACTTATTAATTTCTAGAGCAATTGCTCTGATTTAAAACGACTTCTTAAGTTCTTCAAATTCTGTTTTTACAGAATTAGCGATATCAGATAGATTTACTGCCTCTCCTCTCATCTCTGCATAATCTTCATCGGTTACGGCCGCGGGTATGATAGCCCAAAGAATAACATACAGGAGGACATTCAATCCAAAGCTGAAAAAAGTCATGATGAAAATCAAACGCATAATCCATGACTCATTCAATCCAAAGTAAGCAGCCATTCCAGAAGCAACACCTCCTAATACTTTGTCATTTTCGTCTCTATACAATCTCTTTTTTCTTCTTGCATTTCTTCTGTCTCTAAAAGAATTAGAATTTTCAGTTGCCTTATAGTCCTCAGCAGTATAATCAGAATCGTATAAAAATACTTTAGGATCGCCCATAACTGTTTTTACCTTATCGATATGTGCTATGGTTATAATTTTGCTTTCTCCCATTTCTTCTTGGATTAATTCTGATATTCTAACTTCTATATCATCAATTAATTCACTTTTCATCCTTCCCTTTCTTAGCATTTTAGAAATATTGGATAAGTAGGAAGCTAGTGCTTTGTATGCGTCTTCGTCGATGGTAAATGCTTGACCCCCTAGGTTAATGTTTTCAATTTTTTTCATTAGATAGCAATAGTTTTGATAGTTTTATTAACAGCAATATTTAAATCTTTCCATGTAGTTACCAACTCTCCCAAGACCTTCTCACCATGATCGGTTATTGAGTAATATTTCCTTGGAGGTCCACTTTTGGATTCTTTCCATTGGTAACTTAACAGAGAAGCATCTTTTAAGCGATTAAGTAAAGGATATATGGTTCCTTCTACAACAATCAGCTTGTGTTCCTTAAGTTCTTTGATGATATCAGAAGGATAGACTTCGCTGCCTTTTATAATGGACAAGACACAAAGTTCCAATATTCCCTTCCTCATCTGTGCTTTTGTTTTTTCAGCTTTCATACTTCAAAGATAAGAGATTACATGGTAGTGTGCAATACATACTACTAGGTAATGGCTTATAATTCGATAAATATGGCTGGAATTTCGATTAATTGGTATAGGAGGAGGGTGGAGGGAGGAGGGAATACAAGGCCCGATGCTATTTCTAGCAACGGGCCCGCTTTTGAATTGC
>JAHDIE010000006.1:0-3915 GCA_020630955.1 Saprospiraceae bacterium | reverse complement strand
GAGGGAATACAAGGCCCGATGCTATTTCTAGCAACGGGCCCGCTTTTGAATTGCCTTTATCTTTATGATTGTTGTCAATCCAATTCTTCTGTTATTTTTCACCAGAAAGGAGGATTGAGCAATTAGTCTTGCTTAGCAAACACTTGTCTCAACAAATCAGAAGTCCTTTGTGAAATATCTGTTCTAATTCCCAATTCTTTTTTCTCTATCAAATCAAACAGCCCGACCAATGCCTTGGTATTTATATGATCTGCTAAGTCAGGATTAATGTCTTTAACAAGAGGTAAGGCATTGTATTTGGTAACCGCAGAATTCCAATAATCCAAGGCTCCAAATTTATTGAGCGAGTTGACTAGAACTGGTTTGAATTCTGCATATAGAGAATTATAGGTACTCTTGTTTAAGTATTGGGTTGCTGCATTTTTTTCACCCATTAGGATATTCATGGCATCATTGATGGTCATATTTTTAATGGCCTGAACAAAAATTGGTCCTGCCTTCGATGCGGCATCTTCTGCTGCTTGATTAATTTTCATGACCAACTTTTCTTCCAAATTATCAAAGCCTGGGATGATTTTTAATTTTTCAGTTACTACTCTTGCTTCCTCTGGTAGCAATATTTTGTACGCAGATTTATAAAATCCATTTTCTTTAGCAAGATTGGTGACTGCATTGTCTACACCATTGTTCAAGGCTTCTTTTAAGCCTCTTGCAATATCTGCATCACTTAATTGCACAAATTCACTAGCTGTATCAAGCACTCTTTGCATAGTTGCTGCATCACAACCCACCATAGATACACTGACGAGTAATATTAGTATTAATCTATTCATTTTTGTTTGTTTAATTCTATTGTTAAAACGTAATTTTTGAAATTGTATGTGTTATATAAATGTCAAAGTAACTTAAGAATATATTATGCTAAAACTCCATTGTTATAACTGCTTTGTCCACCTTACCCCCCAATTGCGGGCCTATTTTTTCAAGAGAGACCTTTCCTTGGAGAATTTGTGGAAACTCAGTTCTCAATCTTGAGACGATATTTAGTACGACGGTCTCTAATAATTTTTGAGTTTTTTTCATTTCGCTTCCGCAAATGTTATAAATGTCTTCGTAATTAATGGTATCGTTGATATCATCATTCTTTAAGTTAAAATCATCAATTTTTACGGTAACGTTTATGATGAATGGGTTTCCCATTTTACGCTCTTCTTCATAATACCCATGGTAGGCATGAAAATGAAGACCTTTTAAAGTAATACTTGTTTTCATATTGACTATTTGTTGCTAGAAAACTCTAGTGAATAATATTAAATTTGCAAAAAAAATAAAATATGGGTGCCAGCACATTGGAATCAATGATCAATAAATCAAAGGTAGATAAATATAATCATCATGATTACTATGGAATCGATGACTTATTAACAGAAGATCATTTACTTGCAAGAGATGCAGTAAGGGATTGGGTAAAACAAGAAGTAAGCCCAATTATTGAAAATTACTCTGAAAAAGCGGAGTGTCCGACTCATTTATTCAAAGGATTGGCCGAAATCGGAGCCTATGGTCCTAGTCTGCCTACCAAATATGGTGGAGGAGGCATGGACGAAATAGCCTATGGTATCATCATGCAAGAATTGGAGCGTGGGGATTCTGGAATTAGATCTATGGCATCAGTACAAGGATCATTGGTCATGTATCCAATATATAGATATGCTTCTGAAGAGCAAAAAATGAAATACCTTCCAAAATTAGGGAGTGGAGAATTTATTGGATGTTTTGGATTGACTGAGCCAGATCATGGTTCTAACCCAGCAGGTATGGTTACCAATATCAAAGATGATGGTGACGCATATATACTTAATGGTGCCAAAATGTGGATTACCAATTCACCGGTTGCAGACCTTGCCGTGGTGTGGGCCAAAGATGAAGAAGGCAAGATTAGAGGAATGGTTGTTGAAAGTGGTTGGAAAGGATTTTCTGCTCCAGAAATACATGGTAAACTTTCATTGAGAGCTTCGATAACAGGCGAATTGGTTTTTGAAGATGTAAGAGTGCCAAAAGAAAATGTATTTCCAGAAATCCGGGGATTGAAAGGACCTTTGTCTTGTTTGTCTAAAGCGAGATACGGTATATCATGGGGAGCTATAGGTGCAGCACTCGATTGTTATGATTCTGCATTGAGGTATTCGCAAGAGAGAGTTCAATTTGGAAAACCAATTGGTCAATTTCAGCTTACGCAAAAAAAATTGGCAGAAATGATTACTGAAATCACCAAAGCACAACTTTTGGCTTGGAGACTTGGATCATTGGCCAACGAAGGAAAGGCTAGTCCTTCTCAAATCTCTATGGCCAAAAGAAACAATGTGGCAATGGCCTTGGATATAGCCAGAGAAGCAAGACAGATTCATGGTGGTATGGGCATTACCAATGAATATCCATGCATGCGACACATGATGAACTTAGAAACAGTATTAACTTATGAAGGGACACACGATATTCATCTTTTGATTACAGGATACGATGTCACTGGTTTAAATGCTTTTTCTTAAATTGTTAAAACTTAATTAAACCCCGACTTCCTATACACTATTTTATTGCTGTAGGTGTTAATTTATGTTGATTAACGCATTGAATAATGAAAATAACCCGAGCCAAAACAATTTATTCTTTACTGATTTTCTTATTTGTGGGCTTTGAGCTACACGCTCAAGATGTTATTATTTTTAATAATGGGCTAGAAGATACACCAAGAAGAGGAACAACATTGACAAGATCTGTAGATGGCTGGTTAGACTGCGGGGCAAGAAAATTTCCTGATGAGTCACCTCCTGATATTCATCCTGACAATTTTTGGAAAGTAACATTGCCACCGGCCCAAGGTCAGTCTTACGTTGGATTGGTCGTCAGACAGAATGAAACATATGAATCCATTTCTCAGGGTTTGGATATTCCATTGAAAAAAGGACAATGCTATAGATTCAGTATTTATTTAGCAAGGTCGGATGATTATTGGAGTGGAACCACTGATTTGAATGGTAACAGGAATTCCAAAGAAGTTAATTATACCACACCTGCAATTTTTAGATTATGGGGTGGAAAGATATATTGTGGACAAAGCCAATTGTTGGCAGAGTCAGAACCTGTAAATTCAAGTCAATGGACACAATATGAATTTGAAATAAAGCCAGCCACGGATATCAATTATATTTCTTATCAAGCATTTTATGAAATTCCAAATTGGGTTCCCTACAATGGTCATATTCTTATAGATGAAGCTAGTAACTTTATCGAAATTGACTGTGACAACAAGGAAGATATTCACAGTGCAGATCCAATAGCAGAAGTGCAACCTAAAAAGGAAAAGACTCCGGTAGTGGAGACCAATGAAGAAAAAGAAATGGTCAAAGAAGCTCCAGTTGTTGTAAAAGAAGAACCTAAAGAATACATACCACCTAAAATTCTTACTGAACTTAGAAATCCTTCTTCGCTTAAGGTCGGAAAAAAAATAAGATTACGAAATTTATATTTCCAAGCCGATACCAGTACCATCAATAAGACTTCCTTCGGGGTATTAAACGAACTTAGTGCTTTCTTAAAAGAATATCCAAATTTCGAAATGGAACTGGGAGGACATACCAATAATGTACCAGAAGATTCCTATTGTGATTCCCTTTCTTTAGAAAGAGCCAAACAAGTGTTTAACTACCTAGTCGATAGAGGTGTTCCAAAAAAACAACTTAGCTACAAAGGTTATGGTAAAAAGCACCCGATTGCTTCGAACGAAACTACAGTCGGGAGAGCCAGAAATCAAAGAGTGGAGATAAAGATATTGAGTAAGTAAAAGTATTTTTTCTTTTAAAAAGCTTTTACTTTTTTTGTCTACCACACAAAAAAAGTAACAAAAAAAAGTCACCG
>JAHDIE010000083.1 GCA_020630955.1 Saprospiraceae bacterium | reverse complement strand
AAGATTTAGCCATCAATAAAAATGGAGTGATCGAACAAGCCAAGAAAAAAGGCTTAGAAAACCCACAAGTATTCTGCGTATCTGCCAAAATGGAATTAGAAGGCGCAGACGAAAAAGAAAGCGGCTTCTACGATATCAGAAATTACATTATTAATAATATCACTGGGGGAAATGCTTATAAGCTCAAGTTACAATCCAGCATGAATACTGCCAACCAAATTTCTGGCAATATTAAGGAAGCTGTCAACTTACGCAAAAAGCAGTACGAAGCAGATATTGATTTCCGTTCAGAAATAGCTGATTCTTTAGGCGCGCAAGCAGATAAATCTGCTAATAGAGTAGACATATTAGTAGACGGCCTACTCAAAGAATACGACGACGTAACTGGCGAGATCAGAGAGGAGTTTAGAGAAGGATTAGGGGTAGGCAGCTTAATCAAAAGAGGAGTCAGTTCTATCTTCTCTAAAGATGAGTCTATCAAAGCTTGGTTAGAGGAAATCTCTAAGAAATTAGAAGAGCAACTCACCGCCCGCTTCCAACCCAAATTGGATAATGGCGTCGAAGATATTGCCGAAAGCATCCGCCAAATGGCCAAGATAGTAGAGCTAAAAATTAAGAACAACAAAACGATCTTAGACGTCAATAACGAAATCTTTGGAGACATCGCCAATAAGCGTCAAGAAACCTTACAGCAACTACAAATGAACTTCGGCGAATTTGTAAGTGATACGGATAATTTTGTAGATTCTGAATTATTTCCACAGGCCAACTCCTTAGCACCAGACATCGCTATGGGCGGTGGGTTAGCTGTCGTTGGAGCCATCTTGATGACTGCTACACATGGCATGTTATTGGATATTACAGGCGGTATCTTATCGGGCTTGGGATTATTGTTAGCGAGCTTCACCATCCTTTTCAAAAGAAAAGGAGTTGTATCCGAATTCGATAATGCCATCAGTGATGGTAGAACTCGCCTCAAAACAGAGATAGAAAGCAAGTTAAAAGCCTATATCGAAAACATCAAAAATAAATTAGATCGCAACTTTGATCCGTTCGATAATCATATCAATAGAGAAATGAAAGGCATCAATACCATCGAAAGCGAATTGACCGCCATCGATGGAAAGTTTGGAGAGATTCAAAAAGAACTCGCATAATTAACGTTGTGAACGTTTTAACGTTGGAAACGTTCGAACGAATAACTTGAAATGACATATCTTGTTGGGAAGCAGCTCACGATCTTTCGATTTGGGGAGCTACTTATTAAGGGGATATGTCATTTCTTGCATCTTTTAGCGCCAAGAAATGTGCCATGAATAAACCGTCTTCATATCCAACGAAATACCATCTACAGATATGTTTAGGGCTAAAGTTCTGTATAATCGCAACCAATTTATGGAATTATGAGTGGCATAACCACAATCAGTATCCTATATCCAGGGACCAATAATCATTCACAAAGTTAACCGCTGCCTTTGAAAATGAAATTTAATTAATTTCTTTGCCCATTACTAATTTTTTGATTTGATTGCCATGCTCGCCTTCTTCCAACGCTATTTTTACTCTCCATATTGATGCGAGTGTATGTTTGGCTTGAAAGAAAAAACCTTTATGTTTTCCGTTAAATCCCTTTTTTCTAAATTCCCTTTTTTCTGCAATTTCATCGGCAGCTAATTTATAATAATTATCAGGGTTTTCTTGCTGAATAAATTCATATGAATCATTTTCAATTAACGGTATCCAACCCCTTGCAAAGGATTCATATTCCCCTTCTGATTCTTCAATTCTATTCAATACAAATGCTTCATTAATATATGGTAAATCTCTTAAAATACAAGTTGCCTTAATAACCACTGTGCCTCTAGACCAAACTAAATGCATGGATTCGAAAATTGGGTCACTTACATATTTTGGAGATTTTTCTAACTCCTCATCAGGAATTTTCAATATTCCATCTTCATTTTTATATTTATGATCAGTGAAAAGATTTAATTCCTCGTGTAGTGATCGATTAAAAAAATTGAACAAATCATGATCAAATTCCCGCATTGTTTCGTAAATACCAAATGTAAATTTAAGGTTATCTATATTTCTTGTGCTTGATTTCCCTCTTAATACCAGTAATGTTTTGTCAAGTTTTTGATTCAAAACGGATATATTCATGATGAAACCACTTGGTAAACAAGTTTTTAAATATTTATCAATATCATTTTCGACTTTACACTTAATAAATTTTCTAAAATTATCTATTTCCTTTCTCTGCGCTTGATTGCTAGTAATTTCATAAATCCTACTATCAGGATTATCATATCCAAATTCAATCATCAAGTCTTCAGTAGCTTTTTTTTGACTATAAGTTCCTCTAACAAATTTAAAAGTGAATTTATCTGGATTATTGGCCGAACCTTCAAACTTTCTACCCTCATAAGCCACTAAATACGGGGTTATTCCGTCAGTATAAACACCACTATTATTAATGTATTTTGCAGTTGCCTCGCATCTTTTTAAATACCAATCTTTTAGACTTCCAAATTTGTAAAAGTTTGTCTCATGGTCGGTGTTAAATCTAAAAATTGAATCATTTCGTTTGACCAAACATTTAATATTATCTATATTAAAGGATTCAATGTTTTTTAGTGTAAATTGGTCGTAATTAGTGCGATCAAAATTGTCTAAGGACTTCTTAAGAAAATTTCGTCTAATTATCCTACTATATCTGTCGCTAAAACTCTCTTCACCTCTTTTAAGATCATTATATGGTTTTGGGAAATGTTCGCCGCTTGAATTTGTTTTTGTAAACTTCCCGATTTCTTTATCATTTATTTTATCGTTAACTAATAGATAGAAGGCACAAAGTGACTCTATATCTCTTTTAGTTTGCATTATTTCTTTTTCACCATCTACTATACGAGTTCCCAGCCAATATCCATTTTCCAAAAGACCTCTGTTTAATTGATTGCCTGTAAATTTAAATCCTGTTTTTTTATCTATTTCTTCCGAAAGATCTTTTAGATAATCTGATTTACGTTTCAGTTTCAGTTTTTTATAGCTTTTTACTCCTTTATTAAAACATTCTCTTTCCTCCTCAGGAGTCATACTATATCCCTTAATCAATTCAAATAACAAATGATCAATTTCTTCAGCAGATAAAATAAGTCTGGCTTTCATCATAATTTAACATTTAATTTTGACCAATTTAACAAATTCAATCAATTTAACCAAAATCAATCTAATTCTAGGTTGAACTACAATCCTTGATACTTGATATTTGTAGCGATAAATTTTGTTTCAAAAAAAAATAAATAATATGAGAATTAGATTAATTGTCTTGATTGTTTTGTTATTGGGAGTATCCTCTCAAGTAATGAATGCAACTAGTGTTTTTCAAAAATTTGAAAACAGCAGAGTTGATAAAAAAGCTGCCTTAGAATTCGTCTTTGATAATTATGGACTAAATCCAGAGGAATACAGCTTTGATTTAATGGAGACCAAAATGAATTCAGATGTCACCAGTTACTTTTACCAACAAAGCTATTGTGGATTAAAAGTTGAATTTGCAACCCTTGTATTAACCGAAAAAGAAGATTACGTTACCACTATTCACGGAGATATTCATAATGTTGGGTGCATTGATCTTTATAGCCGTATTTCAGATAATCACGCTATAGAAATTGCAAAAAATAGTGTGGCAAAAAAGGTTCAAGTTGAAGATATTTCGGTAAGAAATATAGAATTAATTATCTCTTGTCAGCATGGTCATTGCAAATTAGCTTACAAGATAGTTGCTGATGATCGAAATCATATTCATTCGCAGACTAAATATATAGATTCTTTTGATGGTTCAGAGCTTTTTTCAGTTCCGTTAGTACACAATTGTAACGCCACATCCGCTCAGACGACTATTTACGGTCAAAGAACAATAAGTACAGCTCTTTATTCATCTGGATACAAAACTCGTAACCCTTGTTTTGAGGATATTTATGTTAGAGATTTTGATAATGGTTCAGTCCTTTACTCTGATCCTACAAATGGTAATTTCCCAATCGAGGCAAATACATCACTTTGGGGCGCGGAGAGAGCATCAGCATTCTATAGAAATACCTTTGGATTGGACGGGTTTGATGATGAGGGATCAAGAGTAGATTTGTATGTATATGCTCCAATAAGCGGAAGTCAACAAAATGCAAGTGCAACAGTTCTTCCATCTGGGAATGGTCGTATCAACTTAGGCTCTGGTATTGATCCTACTGATCCTACTGATGACTGGACTAAAATAGAAATTGTAGGGCATGAATGGACTCATCTGGTAATTGATGCCATGGGAGCTTTGGTTTATTCTAAAGAGTCTGGAGCGATTAATGAAGGCATTGCAGATATTATGGGTATCAAATCACGAGATACTGTAATGCCTTTAGCTTGGGATATGCATACCATTAGAGATTTGTCTAATCCTAAGGCTCATAACCAACCAGATACTTATCTTGGAGAATACTGGCTTTCCATCAATGATGATTTTGATTATGGAGGTGTTCATTTCAATTCAGGTGTATTTAACTATTGGGGATATCTAGTAAGTGAAGGTGGCTCAGGATCAAATGACTTTGGACAGTCTTATAATGTAAATGGTATTGGAATTGATAAAATGGTAAATATTGTTTTCAATACCTTAAAATATAAAATGACCTTAAATACAGATTATCGTGATGCTAGAAACTACACAATAGAAATGGCCGAAGAGTTATATGGAAGTAGCTCTATAGAATTGGAAGAAGTTGTAAAAGCTTGGAACGCTGTAGGAGTTGGCAATTCGGATCTCGTTATTCGCACACCTCAATTCACCACATCTGCAGTTGCTGGATCAACCGTTGATATAGAGTACAATTATAGAAATATTGGCCAAGGAGCTGCTGGGAGTACAAAAACTAAGATTTTCATTTCTACGGACAATAATCTGAGTGCAGATGACATCTATTTAAGCACTATAGAGTTAGATGAAGGTGTTGCCCGAAATCAAAGTATTCCAGTTTTACAAAATGTTACCATACCAAGTCATTTAACTACTGGTAGATATTACATTCACATTACTGCTGATTCTGATGATGAAGAAAGTGAATTGTTAGAATCTAATAATGTAAGAACAAGATATATTGATATTATTAATCCAGATGATAAGCCTGATCTTGTGTTAAGAAATGCAGTTGTTCCAAGTAATTTTCAGTCTAACACTGATATTACAATATCAATCAAACCAAGAAATATAGGAGTAGCAACTTCATTAGCAAACAAATTGATTTACATTTTGGATGATGACTTAGATTCAGATAATGGTTACATCAACTTAGGAGAAGATCAATTTTCTTCATTAAATCCTAATCAAACAGGTGGTGTAGAGTCACTTACTTTTACAGTACCTACGACCTTAACATCAGGTAACTATAAAATAATATTCGTTATAGATCCTGACAATACTATTATTGAAGAAAATGAAAATAACAATATAGTAAGTAGAACAGTATATATAGAAGAAAACTGTATTGATCCTTATAGTGTAAACCCAATTGGAAGTGCTAATAGTGTAACTGTTGGATTTTATGGTGGTGGCCCCAATAATATTGTGGCTATTCAGAAGGCTGGGACCTCTACTTGGAACTATACAACGCCTTTACCCTCAAATCTTATAACTATTAATGATATGCCTCCAGGAGACTATTGGGCATCCGTGCAAGGAATTTGCTCAGACGAAAGTGAAACAGCATGGAGTACACCAATTAGTTTTGAAGTAGGAGGTGCTGCAAAATCTGAAAATAATCCTAAAGATTCCCAATTTATTATTGCTTATGATCAATTGAAGAAAACTGTTACAGGATTTTATTGTTCAATTTATCCTAATCCTATTTCTAATAATGAAATGCTTAATATAAATTTTGGAACAATTGAAAATCCAGAATCTGGAGTCTATACAAAATTTTATGATATTAATGGAAAGCTAATTCTGGATAGAATAATCACTAATAAAGTTAGTTTGGAAAATTTTAATTCAGGATTATACTTTGTAAATTTTTACAATAACGATAATCATATATTAGGAACAAAAAAACTTTTGATAAGATAGAGCCTTACAGATATTCTGATAAAAAATCCCGCATTGAGATATAAAATCTTCAATGTGGGATTTTTTTGCTTATAAGCAATTTTTTTTGCTCTTCTAAAGTACCTGTTTAAAAATTAAAAAACGCTAAATTGATATGAATCAATTTATTGTATTCAATGATACTCCAGTATTACAAAAGTGTAAACGTTTCAAACATCATTTGCCTTTCGATTATTAAAACCCTATGTACCCTCGAATATTGCCCTACTCCACAATAATCCGCTTCTTAAAATAATTCCCATCCTGCTCTGCCTCAAAAATTAGTTCCCCTGTCATTTTAAGCGCAATCTCTGTATTGGCTTCATACTTACGAGGAAAAG